>CAIQUS010000253.1 GCA_903875045.1 uncultured Bacteroidales bacterium | reverse complement strand
GATTATCTTAACCTCCGGCCCATTGTTTGAAAAGCACCTAAACCCCCGGCCCCTTCAAAGGAAAAGCACCTCAACCCCCGGCCCCTTCAAAGGAAATGCACCTCAACCCCCGGCCCCTTCAAAGGAAAAGCACCTCAACCCCCGGCCCCTTCAAAGTAAAAGCACCTCAACCCCCGGCCCCTTCAAAGGAAAAGCACCTCAACCCCCGGCCCCTTCTCCTCAAGGAGAAGGGGAGAGCCCTCTCCTTGAGGAGAGGGTTGGGTGAGGTGGCCCTGAATCAAATTTCTTTACTAATTTAGCGTTCCAAAGCGCCACTGTTTCATGTATTACGATTCCTGGTACCGATCCCGAAAAAAAGCAAAGAAAAACAAACTGATGCCCGGTCAGCGTATCAAATACGGCCAAACATGGTGGGGCGAACAATGGCTCAATGCCCTCACACATATCGATTACGATAACCGCCTGCCCCGCGGACGGGCTTATGCTGGCAATGGTTCGGTACTTGAAACAGCAATCAGCATCAATACCATCAAGTCAAAGGTAGCGGGAAGTATGCCCAAACCTTACAACGTTGTAATCGCGGTGCCTCTTTTTACACAGACACAGAAAGAACAATTGGTCGGGGAGATAAAAAAAGATCCCTATATTCTTTCCAAACTGTTAAACCGTGAATTGCCGCAGGAATTGCAACGGTTATCAATGGATTTGGGGATCAGGTTGTTTCCGGCATCCTGGAAGGATTTTACCATGGATTGTTCCTGTCCCGACTGGGCTGTTCCGTGTAAACACCTTGCAGCGGTCATTTATATCATTTCCGGCGAGATTGATGCAAACCCCTTCATGGTACTGAAACTGCACGGATTGGACCTTCTTGACGAATTGAAGGATGAAGTAGCAGGTTTGTCGGATCATCTGGAAGAACAAATTCCGTCACTGGAAGCCATGCTGACAGATAAAGTACCGGTTGCTGAAAAACAGCCTGATTTCAGCGATGCCGGCTTGCCCGATTTCTCAAAAATACCGGTTGGCGGGAGTACACTCCTTTCATTGATCCCTTCAAAGCCTCTGTTTTACCAGAAGGATTTCAGGGAAATACTCCAAACGGCATATAAAAACCTGTCGGGCGCCATGCGTAAGCATACGGCAGGTCAGCTTGGCCCGATATTATCGGTTATTGCCGGGCAGATCGAAAAATTCGATGAAACAAGGATTCTGGTAAATACTTCGCTTGCTCCGGATCATGTTGTCCTCATTGTTAAAGGGAACGAGGAACAGGAAGAGCAAATACCTTTCGAAGTCTTTGTAGACTTACTTGAAAATCTCGATCCGGTTCAACTGGCAAACAGCAACGATGCTTTGCGGGGCATTGCAATTCACCGGCAGTTTGCTGTTGCCTTAGCCCTGAACAGTTCCATCATGCCGCAGTTGATAACTGACAGGACCGGCAACATGATGATCCGGTGGATTCCGGCTGTGAATGATCCTGAATTACGGGTGTTGACGGAAAAGGTTAAAATTTTTGCAAGCCCCGGGACCATCAGAATCTGGAGCCCCCTGAAACAGAAAAGAGAACAGTATTTTGCCTTGACCCCCGGGGAAAATTCCCTGATGTTAACTGCTTTGTTCCTGAACCATTACATGAAGGTTTATACGGATGTTTCCCGGATCATGGATAAAGGCAGGGATAAGATCACGGAGATGTTTTTCACCCGGAAACCTGCGCTTTTCAGCGAACCGGTTGAGAAACATATTCCCAACACGATCCAACTTTGGCTGAAAAGGCTCCATTTAGGAAAAAAGCAGTGGCATTCTTTGCTTCATGTGGCAGAACAGAAGGGCATATTTAATGTTGATTTCCTGGTGATTAACCGTGAAACGCCACTTGAGGTCCCGGTTCCCCTTCCCATATTTCTCAGCGAAAAAAAATATGCCGCCATCAGGTATGATTTGCTCCGCGATCTGACAGGGTTATCCGATATTTTCCCGGACATCGGTCGCTATATTCAAACCCACGGAAAACAACCGATCCACTTTAACAGCAATGAGTTTGTGGATGTTTTTATACGCATCCTGCCGATGTTGCGGCTGCTTGGCATCGAAATGCTGATGCCCAAATCGCTGGAAAAACTCTTATCGCCCCGTCCGGGTTTACGCATCACCAGCCAAAATAAAGGAAAATCATTGTCATTCGTGAATCTCGGGGAACTGCTTGGCTTTGAATACCAGATAGCCCTTGGCGATACGCTTGTTTCCGCAGATGAATTCAGAAAGCTGGTAGGGCGTTTATCGGGCATCGTGAAAATCAGGGATCAGTATGTGCTTATATCGAACGACCAGTTGGATAAGTTGTTCGCGCAACTTGACAAGCCAGTCAGCCTCTCCCCGCACGAATTGTTAAAGTCGGCACTCTCAGAGGAATTTCATGGGGCAAAAGTGGAATTGTCGCCCGAAGTGCGTAAATTGATCGCGGGTATGATACCATCCGTCAAAATCAGTTTGCCGGAAAATCTCACCGCAACTCTTCGCCCGTACCAGCTCGCCGGATACCGCTGGATGGTACAAAATGCAGCCATCGGTTTTGGCAGTCTCATTGCCGACGATATGGGCCTTGGTAAAACCGTACAGGTCATCGCCGCCATTTTAAAGTTCAAACAAGAGGGTAAACTGGAGAAAAACAAGGTTCTTGTGATTGTCCCAACCACCCTTTTGACTAACTGGGTAAAAGAAACTGAAAAGTTCGCCCCGACCCTTACCCCGATGATTTATCATGGCGTATCACGCAAATTGATTACCGATGGGATTGACCTGGTGATCACCACCTATGGCATGATTCGAAGTGACCTTGCAAAATTTAAAACCAGGGATTGGCATGCGGTGGTAATTGATGAAGCGCAGAACATCAAAAATTCGACCACCGATCAAACCAAAGCCGTTAAGGGACTTAAAACCGGAATCCGCATCGCGATGAGCGGAACGCCGGTTGAGAACCGTCTCTCCGAATACCGGAGCATCATGGATTTTGTCAACCCCGGATATCTTGGATCTGAAAAAGCCTTTGAGGCTGAGTTTTCAACCCCCATCCAGGTAAACCATGACCAGGAAAAAGCGGCGCTGTTCCGCAAGATCACGGCCCCATTTATTCTTCGCCGGTTGAAAACCGATAAAACCATTATCTCCGATCTTCCGGATAAAATCGAAAATAATCACTATTGCTCCCTCGGCAAGGAACAGGCTGCCATGTATCAAACCATTGTGAGCAGTGCCATCCGGGATATTGAGCAACTCGATGGAATCCAGCGGCGTGGCATGGTGCTTAAAATGATCACGGCATTGAAGCAAATCTGCAACCATCCGGATAACTACCTTAAAAAAGGCCAAGCCGACCCTGCGCAATCGGGAAAATCGTTGATGCTGATGGATCTGCTGGGGCAAATTCATGATGCCGGTGAAAAAACGCTCATCTTTACCCAATATAAAGAGATGGGCGACATCCTGGTGAAGATGATCGAAAAACAGTTTGGGTTGGTCCCCCTGTTTTTGCATGGCGGCATTTCGCGCGCACAGCGTGATGCCCTTGTGGAAGAGTTTCAGGGCCGCCGCAACAAATGGATCTTCATCCTTTCGCTTAAGGCTGGCGGGACAGGACTTAACCTCACGGCAGCCAGCCATGTGGTCCATCACGACCTGTGGTGGAACCCGGCTGTGGAGGCACAGGCCACCGACCGCGCATACCGCATCGGTCAAACTAAAAATGTAATGGTCAACCGGTTGCTAACCAAAGGTACCTTCGAGGAAAAAATTGATGATATGCTCAAAAGTAAGAAGAGCCTCGCCAGCCTCACTGTTGCATCCGGCGAAAAGTGGATTGGTGATTTGTCGAACCAGGAACTGAAGGAGATTTTTGCCCTGCGTTAAATCGCACCCAGTTTTTTTCCGACTTTTCTGAATTTATCGAGGGCAAAGCCGATCTGTTCCATCGAATGGGCTGCGCTGATCTGCACCCGTATCCTTGACTTTCCTTTCGGAACAACAGGATAGTAAAAACCAATCACATAAATGCCCTCTTCCAGCAGTTCATTGGCAAACTCCTGCGATAATTTGGCATCATTGGGGAGGTGCCCGAAAAGAACGGGAACGATGGGATGGATTCCTGGAACAATCCGGAACCCGGCCTGCTCCATGCCTTTTCTGAACAGTTGCGTATTTTCGAAGAGTTTATCCCTGAGTGCCGTGGTTTCCGAAAGCATGGTGAGTACCTCCAGGGTCGCGCCGGTGATGGCCGGGGCAAGTGTATTGGAAAAAAGGTAAGGCCTTGAGCGCTGACGAAGAATATCAACAATCTCCTTTTTTGCAGAGATGCACCCGCCAGAAGCGCCGCCCAATGCTTTGCCAAAGGTGGTGGAGATGATGTCGACCCTTCCCTGGGCATTGCAATGCTCGATGGTTCCCCGCCCGGTTTTGCCGACAAACCCGGTGGCATGTGAATCATCCACCATCACCAGGGCATTGTATTTATCTGCCAGGTCGCATATTTTATCAATTTTGGCAATGATGCCATCCATGGAAAATACACCATCGGTTACGATGAGTTTGAAACGGGCTTCACCGGCATCCTGCAGAACCTCCTCCAGGTCGTCCATGTCGTTGTTCTTGTAGCGAAAGCGCTGTGCTTTGCATAACCGCACCCCGTCGATGATCGAGGCATGGTTCAGCTCGTCCGAAATAATGGCATCCTGTTCGCCAAGCAGGGGTTCAAAAACCCCGCCGTTGGCATCAAAGGCCGACGAATAGAGAATGGTGTCTTCCATTCCCAGAAATTCGCTCAGCTTCGCTTCCAGGTCCTTGTGAATTTTCTGGGTTCCGCAGATAAACCGCACCGACGACATGCCGAAGCCATACCGGAAGAAGGTGTAATTTGCACCCGCCATCACCCTGGGGTCGTTCGACAGGCCCAGGTAGTTGTTGGCGCAGAAATTAAGGACTTTATGTCCGTGGTCCGTTTTTATTTCCACGCCCTGAGGCGTGACCAGGACGCGTTCTTTTTTATACAATCCTTCGGCGACAATAGAATCGAGCTGTTTTTGCAGATGTTCCCTGAATTTTCCGTACATGTTTTTGCTGGTTCTGATCAGGGTGCAAAAGTAGGAAAATCCCAGGTTATTGTATTGATACTGGTAATTTAAATATTAACACCATTGGCGTATCCGGGTTTAAGATATTTGAATTTGGTGAACGGGTGAGCGGGTAAGGAGGGGGGATAATAGTTTTTCATTGTGTTACCTTTAATTTTAAGTCGTAAATTTGACCTCTGAATTATAACAAATTGCTTTCTTTCTATCATGTTGTTAAAATACTAAATTTAAAATAATTATGGAAAATTTCATTGCATACAATCCCGTGACGCTACACTTCGGCAAAAATATTCTCACCACCCTTGGACCCACACTGAAAGAGTATGGTAACCGTGTCCTGCTTGTTTACGGAAAAGGGTCGGTTAAAAAGAGCGGGCTGTACGACCGGATCATGGATGGCCTGAAATTGCAGGGATTTGAGGTTTCTGAATATGGCGGAATCAAGTCAAATCCGGTCATTGAAGATGTGGATGCAGCGGCAGCCATTGGCCGGGAGCATCAGTCAGATGTAATCCTTGCTGTCGGTGGCGGAAGTGTGATTGACTCTTCTAAAATTATTTCTGTCACCATCCCTGTTGAGAATTCCGGTTGGGATTTTTTCACAGGAAAAATAAACGCTGCCAAAGCCATTCCGGTAGTTGCCGTCCTGACCCTGGCAGCCACCGGTACAGAGATGAACCCCTTTGCCGTGGTTTCCAACCATGCGCTGGGGCAAAAATCGGCTTATGGTTCCCCTCTCACCTTTCCGAAACATTCGTTCCTTGATCCGGGGTTAACCCTCACGGTTCCACGGGACTACACAGCTTATGGCGTTGCCGACCTGATTGCGCACTGCTTCGAGGCATGGTTCGGCATCGGGGAGACTACCCTTACCGACCGGTTTGTCATCTCCATCGTAAAAGAAGCCATGGAATACGGGCCAAAATTGCTTGCCGATCTGCAGAATTACGAATATCGTGAAAAAATCATGTTTGCTGCCACCATGGCACTGAATGGGATGACGATGTATGGCAGGTCGACGGGCGACTGGGGCGTACACAGCGCCGGCCACTGCCTGTCGCTGCTCTACGATGTGCCTCATGGCGCTTCCCTTACCATTGTCTATCCGGCATGGATGCGTCACTTTAAAACTCAGGCCGGCCACCGCATTGTGCAACTCGGTTCTGGGCTTTTTGATGAAACCCTGACCGCAGATGAGACCATCGACCGCATCGAAGCCTTCTTCAAATCCCTTGGTTGCCCGATACGACTTTCTGATTTAAAAATTCCGGGAGATCCTGGCCAGCCCCTCTTCGAATCGATGGTACACAACAAGGTGAACGGAGGAAATTTGAAGATGAAGGAGGAAGATTACCGGGCGTTGATCGGGTTGTATCTTTAATTGCCCCAGCCTATAAGCGCTTTATATCTTTGCCGCAACAACCTTTTCCTTAAGTCTCCTTATACTCATTTAAAAGTAAATTTATCATCCTCCCATTGTTTGGGATTATTTCTCATATAGTTTACAATGTTAAGGTAAGATTCTTCATGCCTTATAATATGATCGTAAAAACGCGATTGCCATTGAAAATGCTCATTCCCGTTTTTGTTGCACCAACGTTTCACGGATGCTTTGTACTGATTGATGATCACCGAAACTGAGCCGGAAATTGGTTTGCCGAATTGGTTGGCTGGTGGGGACACGCCATGCGGTGGGGACACACCATGCGGTGGGGACACACCATGCGGTGGGGACACACCATGCGGTGGGGACACGCCATGGCGTGTCCCTACGGTTCCATTATCGGTTCCCCGTAGGGACATGCCATGGCATGTCCCATCACCCACCAATTCGCCAATGACGGCGAATTGGTGGGTATCATTTAAAACCAAAATTAAATGTATATGATTTGGCATGATTACATAATCTGTTATTGTAGCATGGTTAAAATGTGTTGACACTTCTATTAAAAACATTTTCGCAATTGTACCAACTTCATAAAGGAACATTTCCCCATTAGAAATTTTTCCCAGATATGGTTGTCGGTTGTAGGTGCATATTGTAATAAAATATAGTCCGCCGCCAGAATAATCATAGTCTTTTAAACGCAGCGAACGATGATGATGCACTTGGGGAATATTGTTTTTCATTTTTTCATTTTTATGCGTGTTTGGTCAAAAGGCATTGGTTGCTTCCGATTTGATTATGTTTGTTGGGCTGATATGATTGTCATCGAACAACTTTGTTATTGACGGATCACAGAACCCCCGTTCCTGCTTTTATACATTTTTATCCCGGCGAATGCTGTCCCGAGGACAAAGAGAATGCCTATGCCACCATCGATGGGGGCCCCTGCAGGTGGCTGGTTGTTCCCTCCGCCATGGCCTCCGGGTGGAGGGGGCGGTGGGTTCATCGGAGGATCGGCAAACAAACCGCAGGTGAAAAAACCGCCGGAATTAATAGCCAGGACCAGGAGCACTTTATAAATTGTTTTCATTGGAATTCGAATTAATGATGAGATGAATTGATGAATACTTTTTTTACCTCGACATGCTTTTCGGTGGTCAGCCTTACCAGATACCATCCTGCGGGGATATCCTGAACGATCTTTTCAGTTCCTGCCCCGCTCAGGTTGAGTGATGTTATCAGCTTACCGGACATTCCGAACACCTCCAACCGCAAGTTTCCATGGTGGGTGACGAAAATATTGTTATCACCGGCAGATACCCTTGCTTTTTCCCGTTTTTGCTCCTCCAGGCCTACATGGCTGAAGGTGATGATGAACCGATCGGGCGGATCACCCGAATCAGCATCAAAAACATACACCGGATCAACACTGAGATTGTGTTCCGTTCCGGTTTTTTTGTCAATGAGAAAAACCATGGCAGGTAGGTGACCGGTAATCCGCGCTTCAAGCTGAAACAGTTCACCCGTATTTTTTTCAAAGCAGAATGGGATCATCATGCCTTCCAAAGGGGCTGGCAGACTGTTCACAGCCAGCTTTTCTTCACCGCATACAGAATAGAAAAGCGGCGCATGGCCTGCCAGGAAACGGCCATCATAATCGGAATCAAAATCATTGGTTGACAACGGATTGAAACGGATCTGACTCTCCTGGAATGAGGGCAGGCTGAGGTTGCGTGCCAGAATTTTAATGACCGGATAGTCTGATTCTTTATACCAGGCCTGGGTTCCATGAACCCTTTTTGAAGCAGGGATGGTGAGGGAACCGGAATTTCCGGGATTTCCCACTGCCTGCACCATGAAACCATTGCAGGCCGGGATTTCCTCCCCGGGATTGCATGGTGTATAACTTCTCCCGGCTTCGTTCCAGATTTGTGCAACACCCCCGATGTTGCTGGTGGTCCAGCCGGTGTACCACGTCAGCGCACTGGAATAAGGATTTCCAAGCAGATGCCATCCCCGGTTTGAAGCTGTTTGACCAGTGATGGTAAGGTTTTCAACAGACACATCTGCCACATTCAGTACTCCTGAAAACAATTTGTCACCGGATTGCTGATATGCAGCAAGATACCCTTTCCCGGATTCAAAGTTACTGCTGCCGTTGATGACCGGGAAGTAAGGAGGAACCGATGTGTTTTTAAAATTCACCCAAAACTGATCCGGTTCAGACCAGGTATACAGGTCAAAATCATTGCCTGCGCCTGTTGTGATGAACCCTCCTGCTGAATTGATTGACTGGCCCGCGACCGGCGATGACAGAAAATGCCATCCATCCTCCCAGTCGGCCCAATCGGCGGCAGCAAAATTTCGTTTCACAGTACCTGTCACTCCAACACTGTGGTGGATCATCGATCCATCCGGTTCAATGATCAATCCGGTAGCCGGCGCCCCGTTGACCAGATTGCCGTTCACAGTCAATTCTGCGTCGGGACCCACCACAAATAGCCCGCCAACGGAGATGTTCATATTATTAAAGGTGGCATTCATATTCAGTGTCACGCCACCACTGTTGCCGAACGTCAGGGTGGAGAAAGGACCAGCCATCAGTGATCCTGAACCTGAGATGGTTTGCGGAACGGCACCGTTAAATACGACTGTACCGGCTGAAGCAGGGGCAAAAATCAGGGTTGCAACGTTTGCCACAAAAATATTTCCCCTGATGGAGTGGCCTGGCGAACCTGTCATGTTGAAGTAAAAGGTTCCCTGTGATGCGGTGAAATGATCGATTGAAACAGCCGATGAACCTGATACTGTAATCGTTCCGGGATAATTCATCTCAAAATTGCCATACGTGCGGCCACCAAAGGATGGAACGGAATATGCATCTGTTCTGTAAAGGCTGCCTGGCTGAAATACCACCACGGAAGCAGGTGCTGCTGCACCAAAGGGGTTGCCGCCTGCCTGGCAAACATATACCGAACCAGCGTTGAAAACCACTGAATTCAGACTCACTGTTCCAAACGGGTTCCCGGTAAACCCGCTCCCTGTTTTGAACATACTGCCGGAGGCAAACACCAAACCATTGGCGGATGCTGCAAGCAACCGGTGTCCGCCACCAGAAAACACCATACTTCCATGGATGGTGCCATTTGCACCGGCCGCCAGCGCGAGACTCACTGCTGTAGTGCCTGAAATGTTGAGCTGGCAACCGTTCACCACCATCAGATCATCACCGGTATCGCCGGCAATGTTCAGCGTTCCTGCCCCTTGCAGGGTAACCGAGGTGTTTGCCAGAACATTCAACTGACCAATGGTTTGTGCCGGAACATTGATGATGGATATGGTCCCGCCGGGATCAATAAAAAGGATATCATTCAAAGCGGGGATGGAACGTATCGGGCTCCAGTTTCCTGCCACACCCCAGTCGTTGCCGGCAGCGCCGGTCCAGTGATAGGTTGCAGCAGAGGGAACACCTGTGGAGGCGGATGCGACCGGAACCGGCGCCTGGGTAAGGTAATTTATCGTTTGAATATTGGCACCATCCCAGGTAAAAGGAAATACAGAAAAAGTATATGCCGTTCCGGGCGATAACCCATTGATGGTGCATGATCCTGCCGTCCCCGGTAAAACATTTGCAGTAACAATGGCGTCACCGAGGATGAAACCAGGCGGATACTGCATAGCATCGGATGGCAGGGCGGCCGGTGCAACGACCCCCTGTTTTTGCAGGATGAGATAGCCATCAGCACCCGGAACCACAGGGATCCATGACAGGTCGATGGCGGTGGTCCCTGCTGTCGATGCTGTAAATCCGGTAACATGGGATGGTGGTTCGGTGGCAAGGGTGAAAAATATTGCCTCAGCCGACAGTGTCGTACTGATCGTATTTGAGGCATAAGCCGCATAATAGATCTGCATGGCAGGAGGAAGCATGGTTCTCTGGTGGCTGAAAAAACCAGTGTCGGTGCCGCCTTCTGAAATTTTATTGTCGCTGACTGTCACCGGTGAGATCAAACTCCAGACACTTCCCCTTTCTGTGACCGGACTGCCTCCATCAGAGGTTATATGGCCTCCCAGGATGGCGGACCCTGAAGAGATTGAAGTAGCGGTTGGACAACAAACGGAAGGTGCCAGTAAAATGGCGGAGGTTGCCTGACCGGATGGATTGTTTGTGGCCGGGAAGGTGTTAAACATCGTCAGGGTTCCGGACCCGTTGTATTCGTAGACACGGAACCAGTAGGAAACGCCCGTTGTGAGCCCTGTCACTACAGGTATGGAAGATCCGGAATAGTTGTAAACCACCTGCTCGCCACTCCCTGCATAAACAGGATTCGCTATAGGATCGGTTCCGTTGGCAGGATCGGTAAAGTTATTTGTGGTGTTGATTTTTACCAACCGTTTTTCGCCGTTCCCGGTTATCCATGAAACACTCATCTGTGTTTGCTGGATGTTGCTGAAAGTGATTCCGGAAGCTTGAACGGAAGGTGCTGTGATAAGTGCCTCCGTTAAGGTTCCTCCGATTGCCAGGCCATTTATTCCCGAAGAACCGGAATAAAATCCCCATCCCCCGGTGGATGTTTGACCGCTGGCATAATAACGGATGGTAACCATTGTCTCCGTGTAAACGTTTTGCAGGTCGGAAATTCCCGACAGGTTAACCTGAACCATGGTGAGGGCGGTTGACTGCACGGGATTTCCGATCAGATTGAAAGTTACCCCATCGAGGCTGTAGGCAAACTGTGAAGTTACCCCCGGGCTGGCAAAAAAGGTGGTCGTCCCATTGAATTTTGCATCGAGGGTGGAGAGAGATAACTTAAATCCGGGAACAGCCCTCAGGGTGACCTGGAAATAGTCGCTGGCCGAGGTTGAAATCCCGTTGTTCTGGAATCCGGTTGTCCGGAATGAGTGTACACCACCTGAGGCGGGTGCTGCTGGGCCGCGGGTGATGTTATTCGCCCCACCCGTTGTCACCAGGTTTACGTTAAAGGTTGTGGCTGCGCAGGTTACCGGCATCGATTGACCGAAAAAATCCCAGGCGGCGATCTGACAATGGCTGGAAAAACCAACCAGAAGTGCCAGAGCGATAAGATAAATGTTCTTTTTCATGGCGTTTTTTCTGCTTAATCCATTTTTTGGCAGAAAGTGGTGGGGGGTGTTGATAACTTTTTGGTGGACAGGTGGGCAAGTGGGCAAGTGGGCAAGTGGACAAGTGGACAAGTGGGCAGGTGGGCAGGTGGATGAGTGGACCGGTGAACCGGTGAACTGGTGAACGGATGAATTTATCTTCCGGCTCCGTAGGAGCCATATTCTGGTCGCCCGGAATTATGAGGTGAAAAGGTTTCCGGGTAAACAGGTGAGCGGGTAAGATGGAAATTATTGTAATTTTGGTGGTTAAAGATGAAAATTATGCGGAATTTGTATGTTGTTATTTTAATGCTTTTGTTTCAACTGATTTTTTCACCGGTTTCCGGACAGGAAGATTCTTTGACCATCAGGAAGATTTATACCGAAGCGCTTTCAAATCCGGTGGCGTACCACAATCTGGATTTCCTGTGCAACAAAATCGGCGGAAGGTTATGTGGTTCGGCACAGGCAGCGAAAGCTGTGCAATGGTCGAAAAAAGTACTTGATGGAATGGGTCTTGATACGGTTTATTTACAACCTATGATGGTGACACACTGGGAACGGGGCGAGAAAGAGACCGCCAGGGTTATCTCCGGAAAAGCCGGAAACCATAACCTGCATGTTTGCGCCATCGGGGGCTCTGTTGCCACGCCGGCAAAGGGGATTAGCTGTGTCGTTGTGGAGGTTAAAAATTTCGAACAACTCAAGGCCCTGGGAAGGAAGAACATCGAAGGAAAGATCGTTTTTTTCAACAGGGCAGCCAATCCGGCACCCATTTACACCTTTGAAGCTTACGGCGGTGCGGTTGACCAGCGCGCCCGCGGGGCCATGCAGGCAGCCAGGTTCGGGGCGTTGGCGGTGATTGTGCGGTCCTCCACTCTTGCTCACGACAACGACCCCCATACGGGTATTCACCATTATGCTGACTCGGTCAGGGCGATTCCTGCCATGTCTGTCAGTACCAATGATGCCGACAGCCTCTCCAAATGGCTGAAAACTGACCCAACCCTCAAATTATTCCTGAAGGAGTCCTGCATGCTTCTTCCCGAGGTACAAAGTTATAACGTGATTGGAGAGATAAAGGGAACCGAGTTTCCCAAAGAGGTGATCGCTTTTGGCGGTCATATTGATTCATGGGACAATGGCCAGGGTGCCCACGATGACGGTGCCGGTGTGGTTCAGACCATGGAAGTCCTCCGGATTTTCAAGTCATTGAAAATAAAACCCCGCCACACCCTGCGTGTTGTTGTCTTTATGGATGAAGAATATGACCAGCGGGGCGCAAAGGTTTATGCCACTGAAGCCATCAGGAAATCGGGTGCAGGACTCGAAAAACACATCGCAGCCATGGAGGCCGACCGTGGCGGATTCACTCCGCAGGGATTTTCGATAGAAGCCAACGAGGAACAACTGGCAAAAATCATGGCGTGGAAACCAATGCTGCTGCCTTATGGCCTGTGGTCGATTGCAAAGGGCGGGAGCGGGGTGGATATCCGTGACCTGAAACCGCTTGATATCCCGCTTATCGCTCTTGTTACCGACTCGCAACGTTATTTCGATTACCAACATGCATCCGGCGATACGTTTGATAAGGTCAACCTCCGTGAACTGGAACTCGGAGCAGCAGCCATGGCATCACTGGTTTGGATGCTGGATCGCAATTAAACCGTGAAGAATATGAGCGAAACAGCAGATGAAAATATCAATGTTCAGTCCGGTGCAACAGATTTTTGGTTTGATCTTCTGAAAATCAGGGACATTTGGGATAAATACGGGGAAAAAGGAGGTTTGGCCAGGGTTTTAATACTCGATACCGGGATCAATCGAAATCTATCGGTTTTTAATGGAATAATCGAAAGTCAGATACAGAATTTCGCCATTAATTCAACAGACACATTCAGCAATGATGAAAACTGTCATGGTACGCACTGCGCCGGGCTGATTGCTTCCTTTTCAGCCAGTTACAAGGTTGGCATCGCCCCTCAATCCAAATTGCTTGTAGGGAAAATCACCGAAAACGGTCAGCTGAAAGACGGGACAACCCTGAAAAATGCCTTGCGGGAATATCTCAAACCGGATTATGACTTTGATATCATCTCGATCAGTCAGACAATAGTCCAGAATGATACGGAACTTGAAAATCTGATCCTTGAACACATCAAAATGAAAAAAATTATCATTGCAGCCATTGGCAATGATTCCACAAACCGCAATTCTGCATGGAAAAGATTTCCCGGTTTTTTTGACAGCTGCATCTCAGTGGGTGCCTGTGAAAGTGACCAGTCACTTTCACCATACACCTGTTCACCAGGGAAGGCGGCAATTTACTGTTATGGTTCCAATGTCGGATCCTATAAAAAAAGCGAAATTCCTGAAGCATTAACCGGAACCAGTCAGGCAACCGCCATCGTTGCCGGGATTTGCAGTTTATTGGTCTCCTTTTTGAAAAGCAGGGACATCGACTTTGATCAGGAATTTATCCGCAAGTTATTGCAGGAACATTCGATTCCGTTGACAGGTGGGCAAAACTACAAGCTGATTGACCCAATGACAATTTTTACAAACATTTTAACCACCGTATCATGAGAAAAATTTATCTGTTTTTTATACTGATAATTCTGATTTCCGGACAAAGCTTATATAGTCAGGACAGGAGTGCGTACTACGATGCCATGGCGTTATCAAATGAGTTCAAGTCACAACAGGCAAAAACACCGCCAAAATTAATTCCTTCCGACAATCCGGAAGTATTGGCATTCCTGCAAAAGTATTTTGAACCGGGAGCGGATATATCATCTGAAATAGCAAACAATAAATTCCTGAGCGACTATTTTTCCCCGACCGGAAGTTCTTCAGTGGTAACAGCTGCAAATATAAAAAGTGCGGCAGGGAATATGCTCTCGTCTGTCGGCGGACTGGATGTGACCAACCTTGCTTACGGGCTTGCCGACTTCCTGGTGAAGCGGACAAAAGAGGAGCTGAATGTTGCCTTCTTCAGCAGGTTTAAAGAAACGCTCAATAATCCCAATTATGCTGACTTAAAGGTTCTTTTCCCAAATACGTGTGAATTGCTCGATGCCATTGGAAATGGAATTTATGATTACAACAAGTACCTGCAAAATCTGCGCGAAGCATTTCTGTCGGATCTCGTTATCCTTGATGAAAATTTACCCGGTATCATTCCCAACCATGAGATGTTTTTTGAAAAGCACTTTGGGCTGGCGGCCAGTTTAAAATCCGCATGCTACATTACCAGCTCACTGAAATATCAGATTCACCCGGGGGATATTTTAGATAATTATCCGATGGATTTTCTTCTCAAAAAAAACGGCGACACGGTGAATAAGAATTTAACCGGAGCGATTCAAACTTTGCAACTGGTCAGCCAATCTCTTCGTGACACTTCGGCTTCATCCGGTAACTATTGGGTAAACTTTCAGAAAGTCAAAGAATTGGTGAGCAACAAGGATGCTTTTAAAATATATCTTGGGCTCATTTACCAGGTTGCCAAAAATGAGAGGTTCAACAACATACCATATAAGCATGGTTCGTTCGTGGCATTGCTCGATTCGGTGAACTTCGACAAAGATTATGTCGCTTATAAAAATTACATCTCCAATTTTGCTATCAGGGCGAATGAGTTAAATGAACTGGTGAAAAAATATGCAAAACCGGCCAGTGATTCCATTGCAGTCGAAAATTATGCACGATATTTTAACTCTTCCGTTGGCCTGCTTGAATACTGTATAAAGGTTACCAGTCTGCCTCATTTTGATAAAGTTGTGAAACTGAACCTTGACTCAGCGCTGACGATTGTGTTTAAAATTACCAATGAAACCTCCTCCCTGGCAACCGATATCAACCGGAAAAATTATTCCTCTGCGGTCAATCATGTCGTTACGATTTATAATCTTGTACGAACAAAGCCGCTGGAAGCCGACGTTCATGAATTATCGCTGAAAGGGGGAGGAAAAGATGAAGCATCGGTGCAGGCGCTGAAGAAAATGGAAAATGCATCCGAGGTATCACAGGATTTGTTGCAAAAACTGGCACAATATGGCGCTTTCATATCAACGGTGGCTGCGGCAAAAAATGCTGAAGAAGTTGAGAAAGCGATCGAAGTTGCTGCCTTGCCATCGGGCAGTTCACGGATAAAAAGAGAAACCCCTTTCAATGTTTCTTTAAATGGCTATACCGGGATATTTTTCGGATATGAAAAAATTATCGGGGTAAAAAACAATACGATATCGATAAACAATTACGGTATTACCGCACCCATCGGAGTCGCCATTAGTACCGGCAGCCACTCTTTTGCATTTGCCTGGCCCGGAAATGAAGGACATTGGTCATATTCCTTATTCATTTCACTGATCGATATTGGTGCAGTGGCATCATTCAGGTTTCAGAACAGCGACTCAATTTCACAGGTGCCAACCATAAAATTAAAGGATATTTTTTCTCCGGGGTTGTTTTTCTCCATCGGATTTCCAAAATGTCCCTTGTCTCTTAACATGGGAGCCCAGGTCGGACCCAATCTGCGAAACGTAAATGGCAAAGATGATCAGGGAAACATTGTCAATTTGTACCAGGAAAATGTTTACTGGCGGTTCAGCGCTTCATTGGTGGTGGATATTCCTATTTTCAATTTCTACACGCAATCGAAGCGATAACCATCCTTTGTAAGCCGCTGTATGCTGACAGCTGCTCAAAAATGAGAAATAGCTCCTGATCGGATGTTGGCTTCAACAAGGTATCAGGAGCAATGGCGTCATCCAAAAAAAACAGGGTTATTTAAATTTAACCTTCGATTTTATTTCAGAGGTGAACTCTTTACATGGTTTAAATGCCGGGATCATGTGGGCAGGAATTTTGATAGAAGTATTCCTGGTGATGTTCCTCCCAATTTTTTCTGCTCGTTTTTTCAACAGAAAAGTACCAAAACCACGGAGGTACACATTTTCCCCTTTCGCCATGTTCGTCTTGATGTTTTCCATGGTAGCTTCAACTACGGCCAGAACAGTTTCTTTTTCGAGACCTGTGTTGGTGACAATTTCGTTTACGATTTCTGCTTTAGTCATGCTGTTAAATGTTGATTTTTTATGTTGTTGTTTCGGTGTCGAAGATAGAAAATTCTACAATAGCTGAATGAATAAAGATGAAATTTATTTTTCAGGTGGCTAAACCCGCTTTTTAATGGTTCCGGGATTGGGTTGACTATCCCGGCAGAAAAAATTCGACTTTTCCGCAATCAGGACAACAATAGAAGTCAAAAGATTCTTTATAGATGAGTCCACTCCGAAAAGTCGTTTATTCATCAAATCACCATTTAAAAAAATAAACCGCAAAGAACACAAAGAAACCGCAAAGAGCCGCAGAGATAACTCTCAGATAATTATAACTTTGCGAAACTCTGCGAAAACACTCTGCGGCCCTCTGCGGTTAAATTATTTGTTAGCAGACTTATCGGAGTGCTCTCTTGATTGAATTTTTAACCCTGAAAAATATAAATAGGATGCGACCAAACCATAAGTAGGAGCTATAAACCAACCCACCACAGGGATAAGTAACAAGAACATAAAGCCTAAACCGATAGCAAACATCTCAGGTTTGTGTGTTTTATAAAACCCCTGGCTTGCTTTAACTGAAAAGCCCCGCCTCTCTAGAGTGTAGTCGGTAATCAAAACGCCATTGTAATATGCCTGCACAATAAATGTGAGCAATGGAGTGGCTATACTTACTAAAGGAATTAATGCCAATAGGGTAATTAGTAAAATCAATGCAAGTTGTTTCATGGAATTTCGGAATGAAATACTTACACCTCTCTCTATTTCTTTAAGAAAAATGCTGAATTGAAATGGATAAACTTTACCACTGATTACTTCCTCTGTTTTTGAGCTGATGAATGAAAAAAATGGTGTTCCAATAATTAAAAAAACCGTACTGAATATGGCATCCTGATTTGCCTCTATTGCTTTTTTAATTAGCCAGAATATTGCTTTAATTCCTTTTGTTATATCCTCCGGGCTTAGCATTAAAACTTTTTGTAATAGAGGCAACAGCCACAGGGTGATTGGATTTTCAATATAGTCTACTCCGTAAATAATCGATTTAATTGTAATTGTAAATAGAAATAAAAATGCGATGCCAGAAACGAAAAGATATTTGATAAAATTATTCTTTCGAATAAACCTGTGAGCATCAAAATAGATACTCAAACTGTTTAAAACAGCCATTTCGTACTCAATGACTTTGTTTTTTAATATCAGCCTGTTCATAATTTAATTTTTCTGAATTGGTTTCAAAAGGCCGGCCAGTCGGTTCGCTTGACCACTGTATGTTTACTCAATTTTCAAATAGACTTCCATCATTTGTACAGAATTTATTCCTTGTTTACTGATCCATTCAAAGTACACGGCAAACTTGCAACCGCAGCAGAGGTGAAGTTTAGATACGCACTAATTTCAGTTTAGATGCGGTTGCAAGTTCGTAACGGGAAGGTTTTCTTTTAGGTAGAAGCTATTTCCTTCGGGTTTGTACCATATTCATTTTGTCCGGTAACTCCGTCTGTGAAGAATAGTACTAAAAGCCAAATACCACCAACAACAGGAATTAAAGCTATAAGCAAAAACCAACCACTTTTCCCAACATCATGAAGCCGTCTCACTGCAACAGCCAAGCTAGGTATTAAAACCGCAAGGCCGTAAAGAAAGTAGAATAAACCATACGGAAGTCCTGCCATGGTCGTTCCGATAACATTGTCAATGATCATAGCTGCAATAACAAAAATAAGATTGAACAATGCAAACATCCAATATTCTTTTCGTCTGGCTCGTCCGCTAAAGACAGTGTAATTTTTTAAAACTTGCAAATACCAATTCATATAGTTTTCATTTTGTTTCCTACTCATTTGGCTTTTCGGGTGTGCCCCGTTTTTTAGAGTGGTTTCTGGGCTCCACTTTTATCATAGAACCTAGGTTTTTACTTAATGCTACCTTGTCTATAGTAATCTTTTTCCTCGAAGCATTGTTTTAAAAGACCCACAAAAAGCTTTTAAAACTATCAAAATACAGCGTACCTGAATTATAACCAGGTTCTCAAAGTTGTTTCCGGAATAAATGATAATCCTACTATAAGTATTGTTAATAAACCAAAGACTACTAACATTGAAGCCTTATTTGTGTCCATTCCAGAATCACCTCTATTTAATACAATCGCTTCGGGACTTACATTCAAACCAAGTTCTTTAAACAATTTTTGCACATCTTCGCCTAATTTCGCACCGTCATACTGTCCTTCGATTGTAAAATTCCGGTTACTGAAATATGTTCCTTTACTGCCTAAATCCGAATCAGATACGTGTGAATCGCGAATAACTAATTTTGAATTTATATCATCGGTGTTTCTCATTGAAGAAATATGTTCAGACGAATCTGCAACAGCTTTCATTGAATCTTTGCCTGAGACTTTATTAATGTCCTTAACATCTGTTTCAACAGCGTTACCCGGATAAACCGGGTAATAAATTTCTGTCAAAATTTTACTTCTACTATTTCTGAATTCCACATAAGAACCAGATGGTACAACCGCATCCTTGATTTTTAAATAACGAGGTATGTCATCGGCAGGTGTTTTCATCAGTTGTTCGAGTGTCATTTCTATTACTTTGCCAGTTACCATATTAAATTTGATGTCAGGAATTGCCACACCAAATACTAAGTATCTGTTACGAAATAAAGTTTCCAATAGCTGGTTTGATTGTATAGTTCCATTCCCCGTGAAATTCATCTTTTTGTAGATTGATTTTGTTCAAATCTTCATCAGATATTTTTATTCCCTTCTCAT
>CAIQUS010000252.1 GCA_903875045.1 uncultured Bacteroidales bacterium | reverse complement strand
TTGGGGTGCGTTCACCTTCCGGGTTCCTCATGTGCATTTTAAATTGGCGATTTTCAGAGCAGAGAAACAGAATGAGACGCAGTCTTATGATTCGTTTGTTATTTTCCTTTGACCTCCGGTTTTAGTGTGTGAAATAAAAAATGTTAAAAAGCTGGATTCATTCTTTTAAGCTTCATGGCAACTATTTATTGATGCCATTTTCAATACAAATGTATCAATTAGTTTCCGAAAACCTACTTAAACCTTATTTTTTTAAATGTGAAAATGTATCAATGCCATAAAATATAATACCATTATACCCTGAAAGCAGCTTTCCGGGGGTTACAACGGTTATAAATTGAGAACTTTTGCAACATTTAACTTCTCATCTTTCTTCTTTCAGGATAAAAATAGGCATTATAATGGATTTTATTGATCTTTGTCGAATCTTATACTCACATTGTGAGTAAAGTTTTGATGACCGACTACGAAAAAAGGATTTTCTTAAATTGGAGCCAGCTACAGCCAGCCTTATAAGACCTTTTCTTAGTGCAAAAGAGCTGTTTCCTGGCCGACAACCCAGCGAAAATTGATACATTTGTAGATATTTGAAACGAATTTGAAAAATGAATTTAGCCCAATACCTTTGCAATATAAACCAACGATATAAACTTGGCAATGCTACCGAACATACTTACAGAGGAGATTTGCAACAACTGCTTGAGGGCATGGTTACAGGTATTGCAGCCACCAACGAACCCCAACGTATAAGTTGCGGTGCGCCCGATTATATCATAACCCGTAAAAGCATCCCAGTAGGATACATCGAAGCGAAAAACATTGGTGAGAACCTGAACGACAAACTTTTCAAAGAACAATTCGACCGCTACAAGGCTTCGCTCGATAACCTCATTATAACCGATTACATTGATTTTCAATTTTACTTAGATGGCGGATACAAAACCGCTGTGCGAATTGCCGAAATACGAAACGGCAAACTTATTCCGCTACCCGACAACTACTCACACTTTGAAGCACTGATAAAGGATTTCTGCGCTTACCAGGGGCAAACCATTAAGAGTTCACGGAAATTGGCCGAAATGATGGCTGCGAAAGCACGGATGCTTGCCGATGTGATTGGGAAAGCTCTCGAAAGCGATGAGGACAACCAGGAAAACAGTTCACTCAAAGACCAGTTTCTTGCCTTCAGGCAAATACTTATACACGATATAAACGCCACTGGTTTTGCTGATGTATATGCGCAAACCATTGCATACGGAATGTTTGCAGCACGTTTGCATGATACCTCACTTGATACTTTTACACGGCAGGAAGCAGCCGATTTGATTCCAAAAACAAACCCATTCCTGCGCAAACTGTTTCAATATGTGGCTGGTTACGATTTAGACAGCCGTATTTCGTGGATTGTGGATGGCCTGGCCGATGTGTTTCGTGCTACCGATGTCGCCGAACTGTTGAAAAACTTTGGCAGCTCAACCCAAACTCAGGACCCGATTATCCATTTTTACGAAACCTTTTTAACGTCGTACGACCCTGCCTTGCGCAAAGCTCGTGGCGTATGGTACACACCCGAACCTGTGGTTAATTTTATTGTTCGTGCCATTGATTACATTTTGATTACCGAATTTGGTATTGCCAATGGATTAGCCGATAATTCAATGACTACCATTAAAGTAAATGTTCCGGGTGTGAAAAATCAGATTGAAAAACTGGTACACCGTGTGCAATTCCTCGACCCAGCAACAGGAACGGCGACTTTTATTGCTGAACTTATCAAACAAATTCACGCCAAGTTTAAAGGGCAGGAAGGCATTTGGAGCGATTATGTGGAAAAGCACCTTATACCCCGCTTGAATGGGTTTGAAATACTGATGGTTTCGTATGCCATGGCGCACCTTAAACTGGATTTGCTATTGAGGGAAACCGGCTATGTGCCGAAAAACGAACAGCGTTTCCGCATATACCTTACCAACAGTCTCGAAGAGCACCATGCCGATACCGGAACCCTGTTTGCCAACTGGCTGAGTACCGAAGCCAACGAAGCAAACCATGTGAAAAGGGATACGCCGGTGATGGTGGTAACAGGGAATCCGCCGTATAGTGTAAGCAGCACCAATAAAAGCGAATGGATTGAAAAGCTGACAGCCGACTACAAAAAGGATTTAAATGAAAGGAATATCCAGCCTCTCTCCGACGATTACATAAAATTTATCCGTTTCGGGCAACACTTCATTGATAAAAACGGTGACGGGATTTTGGCTTATATTTCCAACAACAGTTTTCTCGATGGCATTATACACCGCCAGATGCGGAAGCATTTATTGCAAAGTTTTGATAAGATATACATACTCGATTTGCACGGCAACGCAAAGAAAAAGGAAGTTTGCCCCGATGGTTCACCCGACCAAAATGTATTTGATATTATGCAAGGCGTGAGTATAAATATTTTCGTGAAAACAGGCAAGAAAAAGAAAAGCGCATTAGGGGAAGTGTTTCATTCTGATTTGTTTGGAAAAAGGGAGGTTAAGTATGATTTTTTGAATGAAAATTCCATAAATTCTTTAGAATGGAACAAATTGGATTGTCTTGAGCCTAACTACTATTTTGTAAAAAAGGACTTTGTTGGAAGCGATATGTATGAAGAAGGATTTAAAATTGAAGAACTTTTCGAATTGAGTTCTTCTGGGATTAAAACACATAGAGATCATTTCGTTGTTGATTTTAGTTCGGAAACTTTGTCAAAAAGAATAAGTGAATTCTATGATCACAGCGTAGACGAAAATACAATCACAAATAAGTTTCATATAAAAAATAACGGTGATTGGTCAATTTCTGTTGCTCGTAAATCTGGATCATTTGATAGAAATAAAATTACATTTATTGATTATCGTCCGTTTGATAAGAGATATTGCTATTATGAAAGTAGTTTAATTGATCGTGGACGAGAAAAAGTGATGCATCACTTTCTTCAAGGAGAAAATTGGGGATTATCTACATTTAGACAATCTAGAAATGGAGAACAAGGAACATTTTGGATAAATAAAGCTATTGTTGGAAAAGATGCTATTTCCTCTCTTGATACTTGTACTACTTTCCCTCTCTACCTCTATCCCGCAACCACCTTCCAACAAACCATAGAACATACAACCGAACGCACCCCCAACCTAAACGCCGAAATAGTAAAGCAGATAGGAGATAAGTTAGGCTTACGCTTCACTAACGAAAAGGAGCAAACACCGGATACTTTTGCCCCGATTGACTTACTGGATTATATATATGCCGTTCTACATTCGCCAACGTACCGCGATAAATACAAGGAGTTCCTGAAAATTGATTTTCCGCGTGTGCCTTATCCAAAGGATCCTGTTACATTTTGGCTTTTGGTTGCACTTGGCAGCGAATTACGGCAAATACACCTGTTGGAAAGCCCGGTTGTAAGCAAACTTATGACCCAATATCCGGTGGGTGGAAGCAACATTGTAGGCAAAATACGCTATGAAAATGGCAACGTGTATATTAACGAAGCTCAATATTTTGCCAACGTGCCACAGGTAGCATGGGAGTTTTTCATCGGTGGCTACCAACCTGCTCAGAAATGGCTGAAAGACCGGAAAGAACGTGAGCTGTTGTTTGATGATATTCTACATTATCAAAAAATCATTGTTGCCTTGACACAGACGGATAGAATTATGAAGGATATTAATAACATTGAAATAGAATAGAAAATAATTAGTAATCAAATATTTAGCAAACTTAATGTCGGGTTTGTTTGCGGTGGAGAAGAAGGGTAAGCGGTCGAAGTTGTCATAAAAAAACAATGACGGGTTCATGCCAGTAAACCCGCCATCATTTCAAAAAAAGCTTTTGTTTAATCGTTGTCGTCATCATCGACATTATCCTCATTGATGTCGCCAAGGTCATCATCATCAGGATCAGGTTCTACGACATATTCCTGATAAGTCTCCCATTCGGTGCCTTTAAACGTGTCGTCGTTGATGTTCCTGACCATCAGCGTAACGAATCCGGATTCAATTTCAGAATCTTCATCCTCCATCGCTTCAATCAGGTCTTTTTTGGCCTTGTAATATGCTTTCAGGGCTGCACGCTCGTAAGCAATGATTTCATGGCCGCCATCGTCTGTAATAAGTTTGAATTGCTTTGTCATCTTGTTTGGATTTGCGTTTTTTGATCTTTCCATAAGCTTAATCTTTGATAAACTAAAGCAAAACTACTACCGCTCATTTTCTCAACACAGGGATTTTACCCGATACGTTATATTAATGTCGAATATGTTTGATAATGTATAATAATGCGACTTGTCAGAATAAAAACACAAAGAATGTTGTCCCATGAGCGAAAAACTGATCCCTCGTATCCGGATTCCTTGCCTCGGATTTAGATGTGTTTATTTTCTTCCTGACCAATCTTCCAATATTTTATATATTTGCAGCGTAAGACTTGCTGCAGGTAACTCTGTTGAGCTTACAAAAAAGGTTCAGGGTTTGTTCAGACTCCAGGCAATTGCAGCCCGAGTAAAGGAACCAATTTTGAACCTTTTTTTTATTATCTTGCGAGTGAAAATTTTAAACATACTGACTTCAGCTATTTCCAATCCAGGTAGTATAACAATTTTTCCTGGCAAAATAGACACGAATGATCAACGATCGCCATGCAAAAACAAGGATACAAATAGAGGCTCTAAGAAATCATGTTTGGTATCACAGTGAAAATGATGAACAAATTCTGGCTTTAAAGGATTTGATTTCAAAACTAAAATCGCCTGAATTAGGCAGTATATCAAAAACAGAGTTAGCATCCCGATATGGATTTTCAAAACAGACTCTAAACCGAAGACTTAATACATCGGCTGAACTAATTGAGGATTTTAATAGAAAGAGCGGATACACGAAATATCAAAAATTATTTCTCCCTGCCGAAATAGAAATTATCGAAAAACATCTTGGCGCAATTCCGGTAAAAATCTGACCGCTCAGGATCATTCCATAAATTGAGTAGTTGCTATTATGACAAAAGTTGACCCTGTGCTGGTGCCAGTGATCCTGATGAGCACCCGGTGCAATGGACCGATGGGAGCCGGGCAATGATCCTGATGCTGATCCAGTGACCATGTGAATGATCCATCAAGGTGCAATGATCCTGAATCCCAGCAATAGTGGCATGTAATGAAGCGATCCGGGGTAATGGTGCCAGTGATCCGGGCGGGTGCCTGTGTGAACTGGATCAAAGGGAGCCGGGCAATGATCCTGATGCTGATCATGTGACCATGTGAATGAACCTAACCTTGCTGAATGATCCTGAAACCCTTTACCAATGGCCTGTAATGAAGCGATCCGGGGCAATGGTGCCAGTGATCCGGGCGGGTGCCTGTGTGAACTGGATCGAAGGGAGCCTGGCAATGATCCTAACGTGATGCTCTGTGTCCAGGTGAATGAACCTGCGTTTCTGCCAGGGACCGGTAACCCTGGGGGGGGGGTGACCAGCGATTGAAAAAATAGTTTTCATCATGGAAAATATTTTTTTAATTTCATGTTTTTCATTTACCAATTTACTTTTGATATAAAGCACTGTATTACAATATTATAACCGGTAAATGGCCGGTAAACGCCGGTAAATTTACCATTTGTTTACCTTCAATTTACCCTCTATTTACTTAGATAGATAAGGGTTTATGTAATATAGTAAACGCAGTAAATGATTTATTGACTATTAATAAAATATCAGGCGAAATATAAAATAGTTAAAACAAAAAAACCGGCTCTATTGAGACCGGTTCATAATCAAAAACTATACTCTAAAGGCTCTTATTAAATCTGAATTTTTGAATCAATGAAGGACCGTGAAATCTTATATGGCTTTCCTGTATGGCGCTCAAAACCAATTGTTGAAACTACCATATCTTCCGATGGATCATGGTGCTCCTTGATATATGGATGATAAAACTTTTGGTTTTTATCCGGAATCAAATTCCATTCTTCCTTTAAAATTCGTTCGATTTCAATAGGTAAAGCATTTATTGATTTAAGATTTTTCCCAATGTAATCTGCAAGCTTCCTGGGTATAATTTCTATTTCAGTGTAATTCTCAGAAGTATCAAAAATAGATTCAAACCATTGAATCATCTCTTTTTCAACTTTGCTTCTGGTTGTCATTACGATTTTTCGCAGTGCATCTGTTTCATACACTTTTGAATCAAACCAAAGTCGGCTTTTTTGCTCATAAACAAGTTCATGAGCCTTCAGATAATGCAGGAAAGCAGGAATTTCTGCAGTTAGCTTCTTGTCCAGATCAGGATCCTTGGTTTTTATTTGCGGTACTTTACAAACGAAAAACCTGTTGTCTTCATCTTCCATCTGAATAAAGTTGCTTTCCTTGTTGCTCAGTAAAATAAACTTGCCAATGAAATCAACCTTGATAACGTCACGGCCTTTTGCTTCCAGGTTAATAAATTCATCGGTTACCAGCCGTTTTATCTTTTCCTTAATAAGATTCCTGTCAATGAATGATTCATCAATACCAATTACCAATTTTCCGGCAAAATGAGAATTGAATTTACCGGCAAAATCCTCATTTCCAAGTATGATTCCATTACCATCAAAAATATTGCACACCCATCGCAGAAATGTTGATTTTCCTGTTTCTTGTACTTTTGATACCAGGCATATCACAGGCAATTTTTGAACCGGGTTCTCATATAATATTTTCATGTAGTCTAATGCTACATCAAATTTATCCTGGAATATATGTTTTAAAAAATCCAGTGTTACGCTCACTTTACCAATGGAAGGAATATATTTTGATTGTTCAAATAAATTGAAGTAGTTATTCCCATCCAATAAATATTCAGCTTTATATTCTTGAGAATTATCAGGAATATTTACGAATGAATCGTATTTGGCAATATACTTAATGATATCTCTACCATAATCTTCGGTAATGGTGCCTTTTTTCCAATAAAACAATGCTGCTGCTTTTTCTTTTTTTGCCGTTAACGTAAAGCTTCTTTTATAAAAATCTGTTCTTACCCTGATATATTTTTTTGCTTCCTTTGCCAGTCCGGTCTTATATTCGGGTTCATTTTTCTCAGCCCTGGCTGCATCAATAACTTTTGCCTCCTTTTTGGTTTTCTGTTTATGAGTTGCTATCGCTGCTTTTAAATTTTTCCTTTTCCATAACGTTTTTGGTGTTATAATCCCCCCAAGCTCTGTAAAATAATCATCATGGGTGGCTTCCGGAAGAGATAACACCATGGAGGTGATATCAGCTATCAGCCTGGCCTTTTGATCAGGCTCTTTGCAATTATCCTTTTCTGTCTCGGCCAGGTAAAAAATGTAATCCTTCTTATGTCCCTTTTCCTCATCATTGCCATTCACATATTTATCAAACTGAACTTTATCAGTAAAGAATGAATCCGGGTCCTGTTTTATATCGCCGGCTGGGAGTGGTATTATTTTGCAGAACAGACCATGTTTAATAATCAGTTTTGCTGACCGGATGGCAGAAGCTTCGCCCGCTGGATCCATGTCAGGGATCAGGGTGCAACATTCGGTTATCTTCTTTAGCTCTTCAATCTGTTGAATGGTTAATGAGGTACCTGATAAAGCAACACAATTGCAGACACCTATCTGGCGAAGCTTGACCACATCGCAGTTTCCTTCAACCAGGTAAACATTATTTTGTTTTTTGATCGATGGTTTCCCGATATGTAGGCCATATAATATTTTGCTTTTATGATAGAATTCAGTATCGCGGGTATTGATGTATTTTGCCTTATCCTTATTGCCGGGGGCAACCCTGGCCGAAAACGCACAAACGTTGCCATTTTTATTATGAACCGGGAACATGATTCTGTTCCTGAAAGTATAATACGTGTTTTCCTTTCCATCATTCTTGCTTTCGGTGATCAACCCTGCCTCCAAGAGTAATGCTTCCTGATATCCTGACTCTTTGGCTGCAGTAATAAAAGTATGCTCTCCGCCAGGCGCATAACCAATACAAAAAGATTCTACAGATTCATCGTTCCACCTTGATTTAACATATTCCAGAGCCTTGGCATTAGCTTTCTCTTTCAATTGTATTGAGTACCATGAGGCAGCCCATTTATTTACATTGAAAATGGCCTCACGCTTTTTATAAGCCTCTTCCTGCCCCTCTGATAATTCCTCTTCCTGTATTTCGATCTTGTGATCAGCGGCGATAATCCTGACTGCCTCAAGAAATTCGACACTTTTTACTTTCATCACAACACTGATGGCATCTGTTCCGTATGCACCACAAGGGAAGCATTTGTATATTCCTTTTGAAGGGCTTATAGAAAGGCTTGGTGTTGTATCGTTATGAAACGGACAAATGGCCTTTAATCCGGAACCATTTTTAGTAATGTCAAGATATGGAGCCAGGGCATCTGAAATATCAAGCTCCCTTACCTGTTGAATGACGTGTTCCGGAATTCTTTTTTTTGTTGTAGGAGTATTGGAATTCATCGTTTTGGTGTGTACTTGATTTGTTGTTGACTAAATAATAAAATCTAATGTCTGAATTGGTTTTAGGTTAAATGTGGGTATCAGTAAAATTTGAAATATTTCAGCGGTGTTTCATCCTCCGGAATACCCAGGTGATTAAATATTATCTGAGCATGAAGAGGTGTTAATGCTTTCCCTGGAACCAATCCTGCGCTTCTAAGCTCCTTTTGAATTGGCGCAATGTTTCTTGTAAGTTGAGCCACAGACCAACCATATGACTTTGCAATTGAACCCAGGGTAATTTTTGGAAAGATTGCTCTGTATTCGATATCTCCAAGAAATTCAGCGATCAACCTTAGATCACACGGAAATATTTTTCGGATACGGCCGTCCTTGAGATAAGATAGTTGTCCGTCAATGAGCGGACCGATCATTTTACGGAAGGTCTTTCGGTCTCTGTGATAACACGAGGCAACCTGACCAAGGGTAACGGCATCCTTAAATGGTACCTTATTCATATCCTAACAGGTTTTTTCTTATCAAATTGGCCTGATTTGGTGTGAGAAGCTTTCCTGGCAGCCGATTGTTTTCAATAGAGAATCCATCTTCCTGCAGTTGCCGGAGCAACGCTGATTTCCGAAGGATCGTTCTTTTCAATGTCCCCGCACATACACCAAATTCACTTGCAACTTCCGAGAAGCCAATGAAACGTTTTCCTGCATCTTCATTGATTTTTTCCATTATCGTCCACCATTAATGCCACTGCTGATTTTGACCTTTGTTAAATTGTTTTTGTTTTCGGATCGCCTAAGCATTTTTTAATAAGCTCTACCTCCGATGGAAAGAAATATTTTCTCCATTTTGTGTATCCATATTTCTCATATAGCTCATTCCACAATCCTTCCGTCTGCTTAATTCGCTTATTGAATGTAATAGGCGTTACCCCATACTCCCTGGCTAAATCACTTTTATAGATCACACATGAGCCTTGCCGTTGGAGTGTTATTACAAGGTCAATGATTGCCTGTTTGTCATCCGCTTCCAGTCGTTCTGAAATAACAAATTCCTGTAATACCCTAATTTGTCTTTGCCTAATTAACATGGTTTTATTAACTATTTGAGAATGTAATTTTTATGTGAACAATGTCTGGTGTCTTCTCAATTCAATTCTTTGATATTTTTGTTATTAAACTATAAAATGATTTTTCATATTGAATTTTTTTTTTCATTAACTCAATAACGAAATTTTTATCTTTCATCATCCCTTCATAAAGCTCAAGTCTTTCATTAAGACGTTGGTTTTCTCATTTAAGTTTTTCAATCAAATTAACTGGTTCCATGTTTTGATATTTTTGTTATTAAACAATAGATTGATGTAATTCGATTTGGTTTTTAATGTGTCGTTAATTCCGAAACAATTCTTTACGAAGCGGTCTAACTTTTTTATTCATCACCTCCCGCCAGTATATCCCTTCCTTCTCTTTGAATTTTAAAAGTTTCTTTTCAATCTGGTTAGCCCGGTCATGTTCTGCCAAAACATCATGCCTAAATTCGTCCATTAAAAAATTTAGACCCTCAATTTCTTCCTTTAGTTCTTTAATCTTAGATTTTTTCATACCCTATCCTATGCATTAATACGATAATAATCTTGATGGATGGGTAATTGTAACTTTGATGCAGTCCGTAGGGATGGATATCTCTTGTTTTTTGGCTGCGATCTGATAATTTAAAAGTTTATTATCTTTGTGCATCGTTAATAAGGTTTAAGTTTAAAAAATTACTGATTACAAAAGCCGTGTTTACACCACGGCTTTTGCTTTTTTAAAGGATTCTATTATTTTATTTTAGCTTACTCATAGTTTACTTTATGTTATTATCCGTTGTCTCAGAGAATGAAATCACGTTTCACTTAAAAATGAAACTTTTCACGACCTTCTTGTCGTTGTTCTTGTTTTTTAGTGAGGACTAGTTGATGAGTTATCCCCTCTTTGAAATATTTTCCAATTAATTCCTCCCATTAAATAAATTACTTTTCAATTTTACACCTTTCATATTGCTATGTTGTTTATAAATTACCTGTTTGCCCTGCGTTTTTCAATAAATTTCATAATATCAGCCCGCTTGTAGGAATATTTACGGCCCGCTTTATAGCATGGAAGGTTATTTGATACCCGGTACTCGCTGAGCCAGCTTTTGCTGGTAATTTTCAGCAGCTTCATTACCTCTTCCTCTTCCATCCATTCGTTTTCGAGTGATTTATCCGAAAGTTCCTTCCTGATCTGACGAATCTCATCAAAAAGCGGCTTGGTTACCTGGTCAATGAGGTTGTGAAATGCAGCAGTTTCAATTACGATTACTTCCATTTGCCTAGAAATTTATATGTTAATGATTAATAAATGTATGATTGCCACTAATTTTTTAAATTCAATCCTATTCATCTTGATTTTCCTGGCTGTTGTTAATGTAATTTTCAAGCTCCGTGCTCATTATGCGCTTGTCTTTTGTTGCCTTTATAATCCCTTTCTTAACGAGACTTAATACCGTCCGATCAGCCCTGCCTAAAAGTTTTGCGACATGATGTATGGAAAATGATTCGATCGTGGCATTTTTCTTCTTGTCCTCGTCATGCTCTTTTAGGGCCTCTATTATCACATCCTTCATTTCGGAAATATTAAAAATTGCTATACCTGTGCTCATATGCGAAATATTTGTTATATTTACCACTTGAATATAATAATTAATGCGACATGCTTAAATATTGTGCACAAATATAATAAAATAAACACTAATGTCAAGAAAATACCAATAATAAATAAAAATTAAGCTATGGATGACATTAAGGTTGAAGACAAATTACGTCAATATGTTGAAAAACATAATATTACGGTAAAAGACCTGTCGAGGTTGATTGGAAAAAATCGAAATACTGTTACGAGTATTATAAAGGGAGAATCTGCAATAGACGCTAATGGTCTTTTTATGATCATAAAAGAATATGGCATTCCGTTCTCGTATTTTTTTCCGACACTTGAGGATGAGGTACTGGCCTTAAATGATAAAATAGACGCTTTGGAGTTTTATTTATCCAGTGTCCTGCTTAGTAGTAATGATAATTCTGCCGATGAGATTCCTTTATCAGCTTCTTTATATGAGTTCCCCCAGATCGTAAAGCTGTCTCAACAATACGGATTATACAAATCATTACGGGACCAGCGGAAAAACAAAAGCCACGGGATAATATAGTGATTCAAAATTGTCAACAAAGTCGACACCGATGATCGGGAGTGATTACAAGAATGATCAAGGGTCATAAGACTTGTTTTGTTAACCGCAACCGATCATGTTGAAATCTCCGAAAAAAATGAAAATTTCAAAGATCAGTGAACTGTCAAAAGGTGACCTTTTTCAGATCATTCCCGGCTCAGATTGGTATGAATATTTTGGATTTTGGGGCTGTAAATATCATTATATGTCATTTGATGGACATAAATATGAATCTGACGAAATTGAAATATTTGCCCATTGCTCCCGGTTCAACTGGATATAAATCAATTTAATTACTAATTTTTGCATCATGACAACTATACAGATAAATGAGCGTACAAAGGCTGGCAAAGCGCTGATAGAAACAGCCAGGGTTATGGCCGAGAAATTTAAGGGAATCAAATTTATCAACGAAGATGATGCTGAGGATCAGGAGTTATTAAAAAGGATGGTTGAGGGCCGTACCGGATTTGTTAGCGAGGCCCGGGTAATGAAAAAACTCAATAGAATCATTAAAAAATGAACCGGGAGCCGGTGCCAGTGATTCCGATGTGATGCTGTAACCATGTGAATAAACCTACCTTTCTGGCATGGATCGGAAACCCTGTGGTGTTGGCCTAATATACAGGGGTCATTACTTGTCGTATTACTTTTTTATAAACATGAGCCATAGGCACCATATTTTTTTTTGGTATCTTTGCAGGGTAGGTTGAATAGTCAGGTAAAACTGTCGCATCTATAAAAGCCGTTCAGAAATGGGCGGCTTTTTTGTTCCTATCTAATTCCTTCTTTTATTTCATTGTTTATTTTCAATATTGGGAGCCGGTGCCAGTGATCCGGATGGGTATCTGGTGCAATGGACCGAAGGGAGCGGGGCAATTGATGCTGATGTGATGATGTGACCAGGTGAATGACTTATCAGGGAATAATGATCTTCCTGAGCGATTATATGCAACAGCCAGCTTATTTCTGCTGTAACATGAATTCAGTTATCTGAGTATTGGCATCATTAATCCGTTTTTTATCAAATGAGTCGAGATAAATTTGAGTTGTACCAATATCAGCATGTCCAAGCCCCTCAGACAGAACTGCAATGGGAATATCTAACTCCTTACCTATTGTTGCCCAGGAGTGACGAGCAGTATTAAAGGACAATGATGGATTAATTGATAATTTCTTTGCCCATCTTTTTAATGCGTGATTAGCGACACTATGATAGGCTTGAATTTCAGCAGGTGCATTATGAGCGTTAATAATTACCGGGAATATGTAATCATTTTGTGCTTTGTTTTCTATGTAGTTTTTCAATAATTTACTGATGTTATCATTCAATTGTACCGATATTGCCTTTTTGGTTTTTGACCTGGTGTAAGTAATATTATCTTCCTTTATGTTTTTTACCTGCAGACAAGCAATATCGGCAAAATTCATACCCATTGTATGAAAAGAAAAAAGAAACATGTTCCTGCAGTGCCATGCAGAAGTGTTTACCGGCAACTTTAATCCATTTATACGCCTAATATCATCAGAGCTTATTGCCGTTTTATGTGATTTTGAGGTTTGAATTTTATAATCTTTGAAGGGATATTGTTCGACACTCACCAACCCCTCCTTTATTGCCCTGTTCCATATCGCCCTGATTGTTCGCAGCTGCACAGATAGTCCATTTTTACAACCCGGCATCCTTGGTTTAAATTTTCCTTCAACAGTTTTTAGCAACTTGTAATTGATATCCTCGAATTTAAAATCCTTGTCAGGATCAGCATAATTTTTCAGAAAACTTTTTGCTCCTGTGTATATTCTTACCTGTCCGTGATTTCCATTTGTGGCAAATTCTGAGATTAAATTATCAAGGTAGGTCGAAAATGATGCCTGGGTAGATTTATTCTGAATCCTTCTCCTTAGCTCCTGGTGCGTTATCTGATTAAGCTGGCCAGATCCCTCCAGGCTTTTAATAAGCCTATTCGCATCAACTTTTTTCCCGGTAATTTTTGAATTTACCCAGGAAAGGCTTGGAAATACTTCCGCACCTTTAAGAACCATTCCATTTTTCTGATCCCAAAAATCATCCAGAACATATTCCTTTAAATTGATATAGCTTTTTGTACCTTTGTGGTAAAGCGCAAGGCATATTGGATAGGTCTCATTTTTTCTTTGCGATCTGCGATCAAGCGCCAATAATGTTTTTGATTCCATAGTACGAAAGTTGCCCCGAAAATTGCCCCCAAATATACTATTTTTAACCTTATGCAACCATTTTCAACAGATTAAATATTTTTATAATTAACTTTTTATCAATTCTTTAGACTTGTTACACATGGTTTATATACGGTGTAAAATGGTGATGGTAATATCTTCTAAGCTGTGGGTCGCGCGTTCGAATCGCGCCGGGATCACAAAACACCCCTTGAACATCAGGCACATCACACCGAAACCAGCGTCATTGCTGGTTTTTTTTTACAGCGGTTTACAGCCGTTTGTCCCCTGTTTATAACTTTTTAAAGCAAAGTTGCCTAGCTAGTTGACTAGCCGTATATTTGCTAGGCAACTATTAAAACTCCTCAATTATGGCAACCGTGAAGTACTATCCGTATAAAGAAACCAATGGTAAAACATTGTTAATAATAGCTTTAACATTCAATCATGAAAGATTAAGACTTTCGACTGGATTATCTGTACCAGTAAAAGCCTGGGATCAGGATGATCAAAAAATCAAGCCGTTAAAAGAAAATGCCGAAAATAACAAGCGCTTACGTGAAATCACAAATTTCCTGTTAAATAAATATGATGAATTATTTCCCTCAGAATCAATATATACAAAGGATGAGGTTAAAAGAAAGTCCAAAGAATTGAAGGATTCCTACCAGGTTTTCATTGGAAGAAAGGAGGAGAAAATAGTCCTTAAAACTACTTTTCTGTCTTTCATTGGAATATTTCAGGAACGCTATAAAGACAAATTCAATCCTACCCATGTATCGCATTACAATGGTTTGAAAACACATTTGGAAAATTTCCAGGAGAAAAAAGGGTTCAAGGTTGACTTTGAAACCATCGGCAAAGACTTCTATTTAAAGTTTACCGGGTATCTGAAAGAAATCGGATTGAAGCCCAATACTGTCGGTTCTCATATTAAGCGTGTCAAGCGATTGATGACTGAAGCTGTTGAAGATAAAATTACGACTAACCAGGAATATCTTAGGCGTGACTTCAAAGTTATTAAAGTAGATGTCGACACGGTTTATTTGACAACGGATGAAATCCAGGCATTGTACGAATATCCGATGGATATCCCTGAAAAACGGAGAATTCGTGATATATTCGTATTAAACTGCTTTACAGGACTCAGACACTCTGACTGGACGAAGGTAACACTTGAGAATATTCATGATGGCAACCTTTATGTCAGGACTCAAAAAACAGATGAACCTGTTATCATCCCTGTAAAGCCACTGGTTGTAGAAATCCTGACTAAATACGGGAACAAACTCGGGGTACTTTCGTTGCAGAAAACAAATGATGGTATGCGTTTCATCGGTCAAATGGCCTATAGCAATAAAGTCAGAAGCGGCAATATCAATAAGTGGCTGGAGATACGAACCCACACAGCCAGAAGATCCTTTGCAACAAATGCTTATTTGGCCGGAATTCCTATGCATGATATCATGGAGATTACCGGACACAGGAAAACAGAATCCTTCTTAAAATACATCAGGGTCACAAAGCTGGAGACAGCTAAAAAACTAAAGGATCACCCTTTCTTTAGCTAGGAACGGGTCTTAAATATCCGACAAGGTTTTAAAACATTTTTCAATTTAGTTCCCCACAAAGAACGGTGCCGACTACCCATTTCGGGTAGTAATCGGCAAAATTGATTTTCTAGTTGTTCTGACCGTAATGGAAATCAGAAAATAAAATGGCCAGAATTTCTGGCCATTTTTATTAAAAAACACCTTGAGACCTCAATAAATAGTACCATTTGAATCAGTCCGGACTTGTTTGAGCAGATATGTAAAACCAGCTCCAACTGCAGTACCTATAATCAGGCTAATTTGTTCTTTCTCGGGAAAATGTCCGGTTGTGATAACCGGGATCAGGCTTCCCATGATAGAGGTTCCGATCACAATGATCATGGTTTTAAGGAGGTCAAATTTATTTAGCTTGCCATGTTTAGATAAATTGTTCATAATTCCTAATTTAGATTGGTTATTAATTATTTGAACGTGAAATTTCCATCCATACCGCCAAACCTGTAACATACATTAATTCAATATTGTCAGCAAGCCCGAGGGTAATGGATGCACCACCGGCTAAAGCCAATCCGCTACCGTTATCGAGTTTCAGTGTATTTGTATTACTTGACCCTACAATCATAATCTTTCTCCCATTTTTAGCAGCGAATATCTGAGGGTTAGCGGTTATGTCTATTGCAGAATTTCCATTGTAGTACATAAATGACCCAAGCATGGCTTTTGTTATTCCTGTTGCTGCTACAACATTTCCAGTGCTCATTTGTAGAGTGTATTCCTGATATGATGAAATCGTGTCTGGTTGCAATGTCCCAACAGTTCGAATGAGATGAGTTTGGGCATTTATATCAATTTGGCCATTTCCAAAGAAATATTGATTATTGGCAGGGTTTCCATAAGCGAGCCATGGACCTTCATTATATCTCAAACCAACGGCTGCAGTGGGATCATCATCATAATCAGGTATAATATTCAAAATAGCATCTCCGCCAACGGTTGATACAGAAACCCCAGTAGCGATGAGTGTACCGCTTAGCTGCATGTTTTGAATTTGTTGGTCATCAGAACAACCGAAATCGCCATTAGCATCACGATAACATATAGCACCCCAAGCGCCTGAATTATCTTCATCGCTTTGATATTTTACATAGGCATACCCGGCCCCTGAGCCAAAAGAACCTTTTACTCCTTCGTAACCTGCAGTGAGAGGTTCATCGGATATAACAAAATCCATTTGACCAGATTGGTTTGTAAGACTTAATGCAGTATTTCTGCGACGGAATGATGCGATAGGGTAATCGGCTACTTTGATTGTGACTTTTTCATCACTGTCACCTGAATAAGAAACAATTCCGGTATTTCCACCAGGCCCATATTGTCCAACAGTGCCATCTTGCAGGATGAATGTGGCTGAATCAAGCGCATTTTCTATATTATTTGAATTTCTGAATTGTGCGAGAAAATCTGGTGACTTCGTTTTGATGATATTAAGTGCTGCAGTCCCGGCTAATACTGAGATATTGTCAATCCAAACATTCTTATCGTTTCCCAGGGACATGATCCTATCTCCTGCCCCATTATAAAAATTCAAACCTATGCCTGTAATTGCTCCTGAGTGACTTGATGACCATAAATCGAGCGTGCTATTAACGGCAATGCCACCTTTGATTGTTTGAATTTGTGCGGCACCAGCAATTTGCAACGAAAATGGCCCATTAATAGTTGTAGCACCAAGGCATAAACTTGAAGCAGCCAATGAATTTAAGTTGTTTGATGCATTTAGAAAACTCATAGTGATAGGGCTATATATAGAACTGTAATTTAGAAACGGAGATGCTCCAAAGTGAATTAATCCTGTATTGCCATCCGGACCTAAAATATCACCATTAACCTTTAAATTTTGTCCGATTTCAAGGTTTCCAGTTGTAGGAGTGACCTTTTTAACCGAGATACTGCTAACGGTAAAAAGGCTTCCAGATGATTCAGGAGCAATTGAATATCCATTAGTTGTAACAGCGCGGAAATATCCGGTTAGTGTTCCTGAACCATTGATCTTTAGACTGGTCATAGGCATTACTCCGCCACAAGCTAAAAAAATACCTGAATTATTATTTGATGAAGTGATTGAGACAGAGATAAAATAAATGGACCCTACTTCACATGCGAACAGGCTTGAATTTACAGATACAGGAAATTTCATTGTGCCATATTTCTCAATGCGATCAGGTGATGTTAAATATCTCCAATTGGATGAATTTAAGGTATAATTTGGTGAAACCAATGGTAAAGCTAATTCTGGCCCAAGTGTACCATGAATGGTAACACTACCATCGCTGTAACTTATATTTGACCCATTTGTAACCCATTGACTGGAAACATTGCTATTCCATGTTTCACTATTATCTACCATGGAATGATCCCATTGTCCATCAATAACTACGGGAATACCATCCTCAGGGTAAACCTGATCAGGAATGACCTGGGGTAAAACACAGTTTGCATTGACGGTGACAGTTTTCCCATTCACCATCAATTTGTCAGTTTTGAGTGTACCGGCAGTAGAAAACTTTCGGATTGGCCGGATTATTTTTTGAGTAGAACGAATAAAATGGTCGGAATATCCATTGCCAAAATAAACATCCCATGCAAGGTTGTTATCATATTCAGATGACGACCAATAATACCCTGCGCCAAACCCGCCTACAACATTCCTTTGGGCATATAATTGGAGCAGCTCATTCTTGGATGGCAGGAACCAATCATCATACCCATTCAAAACAAGGTCAAGGCAATACTTAGCGGCGATGCCGGTTTCCGAGCATCCAGCAGCAATTAATTCTGAATTAGCATATCCTTTGCCAATATCAGCAAGTGTACCGAAGGCAGCACCAGGTGTGTAGCAACCCCAGGGTAAAAGTGAAACATGATTTGCTGTTGAAGCAACAAATCCTTGTTGAACATTTGCATCATATCCAAAATCTCCGGGCTGCAGGATATAAAAGACTATGCCTCCCTGAAGGGAATCTCCGATTGAAATAGGTTGGGTTTGAGGAATTACATCAATCATACTAAATTTAGTAGGGACAACAATACCTTTTTCATTGCGGGAAACGACATTTGCAACGTCAATTTCTTCAATTGTTCCGGTCCCCCCTCCTACTCCTTGCTCATCCTGGCCATAGAGGCCATCATCAACCGGGTTGTACATCACAAAACAGGGTTTGGTAACCGGGACCTGAACAGTAAACTGCTTGATGCCAGGGTATGCGATCCTGTCATTTGTATGGCTCGGACGGACATAAGCAACAGAATTTACGACCTTCCTGCGAAAAGCAGAAGAGTAGTAGATATCATCAAAAGCGATGGAATCGGCTGTCTGGTTGATTTTATACAAGGAACCACCTGCCTTGAACTGGACCCTGTTGAACATCGTTGTTGGCTGCTGGGCAATGGCCCCAAGCCATAAGATGCCCAGGAAAAACATAATTAACTTTCTCATTTTATTTGGTTTAGTAAGAATTTGCAATTGCGTGGATGGTAGCATCCACAAAGGTTTGGATGGTGATTTTCGTAGCGGTTTTACTTATAAGTGTAATTTGACAGGGATTTCCAAGTGCATCAAACCCATTGACAACAAAGGAATAATTGGTATCAGTAAATGCTGCATCCCAGGTCAATTCACAATTCACATCAGAAGTGGCACTTGCATGGGCTTTTCGTGGCCGTTGCTGTTCGATGTAATCTAGGATTGCTATTTCTGCATCTTCATGGTCGGCCACCTGTACCTTCGTCCCTGAAGGGCGAAGGGAAAGGGCGTTTTGGATGGCTTCAAGTACGGTATTGTAAGTCATAGAATTAATTTTTAGCTGTAATCGTCGCTGTATTCATCGCAGTATTGGGATCCGGATAAGAAAATCATCCAGGGGTCAAACCTTGAAAAAAAAAAATCCCGGTACGCCCGGTCGTATTCCAGTTCGAGGCTGTAGAGATATTCATCATCTATGAAATGTTCCTTCACGGAATTGGTGGTAATCACAATGGGATAAAGCAAATCATCTTTATACTCGAAAACCTGCCGTGACAAAAGCATTTCACGCAGGTAATCTTTCATCTCCCGGCTGATCCACCCTGAGTTCGTTACCATTCTTTGAGATTCTGCCGGGCTGAATTTCTTTGCAGGAGAATTAAATATGCTGAAATCATCGATATTTTCAGCATTCCCAATTGAGAAATCAATTGAAAGGTTTACCGAACCCTTTCCGGTGAACCGCACTACATCGTAGGCGCGGCCAAAACTGTTCTGAAAGATGAAAATACGCTCGTTTTCGTAAATGGCCGGATCAATGATGAATGTCCTGACTTCTGAACAGGGTGTGCCGGATATGGAGAGCCAAACGTCCCAGGATGAAATAGTCAGTGCTGGAAACAATGTGTCGAACTTTAACTGGGCATAACCAACTGAACATTCGATTACTGAATTCATGAAAACCGCGCCACCACCTTCTAAAAGCTGAGATGTGCCATTTGTAAAATGTACGTTTACATTTATCTCAATTACGTCAAATGTGGGTTTTGGGCCAATATAAAAAAACAGTTTTTCAGGGACTATTTTATCAGAAACCTTGACCATTGGTGCCCAGGTCATGAAACATTTAAGGTTGTCCGGAATTGAAAAGAAGTCAGTATCATTGGAGTTGTAAAACATTAATGTTTCGCGGTTTAAACCTCCCGGGAAAGCATTTTTAAGGATATCAAAATGAAGTTTTTTGGTCCCCCCACCATAACGCTCAGCGAAGCTGGCGTAAAAAGGCATGACGAAATCAGAAAACAGTTTCATATTGACATCCGGATCAAACGGGAAAGTGAAATGTGGCATCGATTTATAATCGAGCATCGCGCTCAGATATTCTGAAAAATCGAAAGTCACATTTCCGGAATTATCAACCGGTTTAACATCAGAAGCCAACAGTCGCATATCTTGGTCCCAAAGACTGCCGACAATGCAGAAATCATTTTGCATGACGGCATTGAGGCCTGATACAAATGACATTACCGTGACGGTTACAAGATTGTGGGTGATCAAACAATTGCTTGAAGCGCCTTTTTCAATGGCGGTGAAAGAAATAGTCCGGTTGTAGCCGGTAGCGCCACCGAGGGTAATTTGAAAGCGGGATGAGATTTCAAAGTTGCTTTGAAAGCAGTCAAAAAGGGTTTGCGCCCAGGTTGCGAAATTGGCTGAATTGACGGCCTTTAGGATTTGGGTACCTGAATCGTCGGGGGTGGTGGCGGTAGAGAAAAGAATTGTTTTTGAAGGGAAAGCAAAAGAAATAGTGTGACCTGCGGTAGTATCAGCAGCAGTGACAACAATGTCAAAACTGCAAAACTGCCCTGCATATTCAAGCTGGTTATCCGTGCCAATTTTGTAAAGGACCGGGTTCCCGGCAAAAAAGACTTCGGGCGGGGTGGTTTGTAGTGTGATCATGGCACAATATTAAGTTTTGAAGTACAAAACATAAAGGACAAATTAGAAGCAGGTGAAGGCTTTTATTGTGGCAGGCTTGAATCCGTTGTTTGTGATGGCAACCTGGACTTCGCTCAGCAGGTACTTGTTTCCGTTAATCATATATTTTTTGGAAAAATCAAGGTTTTGAAGCTCCAGATAATCGATTTGAGCAATGATTTTAACCGGCTTGGTGTTCATTTGAAAGTCAAGGAATGATTTGAATTGTTTGGCAAAAAGGCCGGTGGCCCCTGAATAGAACAGCGAGGTATTATTGTTAAAGGACCTACCCATCATGGCTACAAAAAAGTTTACTTCAAAAACAGGTTTTATAAAGAATAAACGGAATGCTATTTCTGTCCAATTCGCTCGTTTATTGGAAACCCTTACATTTTCATGGACAACATCTCCCAGGGATGAAACCTTTGTGGAAAGCGCTATCCCCTGGGCCATTTTGTAAAGAAATTTGGTATATGTGGTCATGCTGTTGATATTAAAAAGTGTCCATACCTGTGAATTCATTCGATAAAACTGGTTGTCATCGATCACAAACCTTATTTCATCCTGGGAAGCCCCCGGCCAGATCGGGAGATCAGAAAATGATTGAACCGTATCTTTTATTCTGCCTAATTTGGTTTCATCATATTTTGAAAGCTCGTCAGCAAAACTGTCATCGGAATCAATATCCATGGACAAACTAAACCCGGTAATTTTATCTGAAAGCTCGATAGCGGTTGACAGGATATATTTAAAGCCATCGGTGTAAACAGCAGAATTGACAATATCATCCAGAGATACTATCCGGATGGCTTTTGTCTTGCTGTTGACAAACAACCTGAGGTTGAAAAATGTTTCCAAACCGTTGAAGAATTCAAATATTGTCAGTTTTGGGACATGGTAATTGAGCAGTAATTTGTTCAGAGGGTACTGAAAAAATCCGGCTGGACCATCATTGCAATCAACGGAATTGAAAATAACAACTTCATTAAAGTCAGGGTTTATTGAAAAGAAGGAATCATTCCAGGTATGGCCAAGTTTGTCGATTACCTTATTGAGAACGAAGGGCAAAAAAAGCATCGGGACTATGAGAGACCGATTCGGGGATGTAGTAGCCTGAGGGTAAATAATGGCGTCATCATAATAGTTGAAATACTTCTGAATGTAATCCTCTGTTGGCGGGTCGAGGTACAATTCATTAATAATCTGCGGGAAAGAAACATTGCGGTCGGGATAAAATTTCTCTGAACATCCATTAATATAAACTGTTCGTGCATTTTCATTTGCGAAATCAATTTCCCCGAAATCAATCTGCTGCAGGCTTTGGGACTTCATTCGGTAATAGAAATCGCCCTTATCCATGAACAGGGTTACTTCATAAAGTGATGAATCTGCTTTCATAATTTTCAAACTTCCCTGCAAAAGCAAAAACCCATTCCATTTAAGAGAAGCATCAAACTGCTGGTAGGGATCACCCGCGTTTTCGATGCGGTGTTTAAACCCGAGGATTGAAACATTGAGCGGTGTTGTCGGGAGCTTAAAAGGATAGGTATGGTCTCCGATGGTATTAAAAACGGGAGAAGCATATTTCATGGTAATAGAAATATCTTTGGAAAGGTCGAGTGATGTGCCGTTTACAAATAATGAAAGCATATTATCCGATTTTTACATTATTTTCAATTTCATTCATAGTACTGGCTGAATCACGGACATCATCATATACGACAAACGTGCGGATTCCCTGCCGGGCGTGGGCGTTGAATTCATTCAATGCCATCAGCAGCCCGTTTTCAAAAACCGATTGGGAAGCCTGGGCACTGGTGCCGTCCTGTGCAGTTTTGGGATAATTGCCAGCGGCAAACTGCGGCACCCGGGCGAAGTTGATGGCATCAATTACGCCAGGGTAATTTAGCTGGAGGTTGCGCGTGGTTTTGGCATCGATCACATATTCGGGACCGGCTTCTGAAATTAGTGTTGGCGTGGAGTAAAGCCCGGTGGTGGCTGCCCCGGCCCAGGGAACATTTTTGTACGATTTATGATCATCCCGGCCAGTGACGTTGTACCTCCCCTTTTCAGCCTGCGGGACTTCCGCGCCCAGGATGGCAGCGATCTGGATGGCGCCAAGAACGCCGGTCAAAACTGCCATGACGTACGAAGCCGGTGGTACACCAGCAAGCGCTGAAGTGATGCCCTGGGCAACATTGATCCCGGCCTGTACCACGGCAATGGCTTTGTTCCTTATGGCCTGGTCATGTTCCATTTTTCGCCTTTTTGCCGACAGTTCACCTTCCATTTTGACCACGGCAGCATCATACTGCTTTTGGGTAATCAGTCCGGCATTCAGCCTGTTTTTAAGGTTTTGTTGTTTTTTGAGGTTGGTGGCTTCATCTTTTTCAAGCTGAAGGTTCTCATTGGAAGTTATTGTATCATTCAAAGATGAAAGGGTATCGGCGGCAAAAGAAGCATAGTCGAGAACCAAATTTGCTTTTTTGAGCCACTTTTCTTTTTCATAATTTTCTCTTGCAAGCTTTGTCTCCGGATCCTCTTCATCTGATCCATTCATGGGACCGATAAGGCCACCTGTAACCCGGTCAAATTCTTCTGTCGGGGTTTCATCCCGGCCACCTAATGCACCATCTGACATTTTATAAAGAAGCTCATCGATATCAAGTTCTTTTAGCTGTGTCATGGACTTAACCAGGTCGTCAATCTTTTGCTTTTCCTGTTCGAGCCTTTTGATCTTGTCAGCGGTGACCGTTGCCTGAGCGGGATCGTTTATTATTTGATCCTGCAGCAGCTCTGTGTATTTTTTGATTTCTTCGTTAAGTTTCTCGTAATCGGTCTTTTCTTTGGCGTTTTTGAGGTCAACCAATGACCCCACCAGGTCATCGATTTTTTGCTTTTCTGCCTGTAAGGATTTAATTTTATTGGCAGTGATTACGGCCTGTTTGGGATCGGACACAACCTGATCCTTGAGTAATTCAATATATTTTTTGATCTCTTCACCAAGTTTTTCGTAACTGGATTTTAATGCTTCAATTTTCGATTTTTTGGCATCTTCAGGCGAGGAATAATCACTCTTATCATATTTGCTGATTTCCTGTTGAACTTTTTTAATTTTTTCCTGAATTCTGAGAAACTCTTCACTTCCGGCAGCAACATTGTTACGGGCGGTTTGATAATATTTGAGTTTTTGCTCAAGCATTGGAAGCAGATTGCCATAAATTTTATCGCCTTTGGTTTCAGCATTGATGATATCATTGATGGCAAATTTTTCATCCTTTAATTGTTGGAGAGTTGCCTTCAATGCGTAAATACCTTCATCAAATTCGCCCATTGCATCTTTACTGTTTTTCCAGGAATAATAGTCTTTGGCTTTATTCATATTTGCAGGCAATGGTTCAGTCATCGCTAAAAATGTTTGCCATCCGGTAGGTTTGGCAGATTCTGCACCGATCCTTTTTTGCTTTGTTTCTAAATACAGAATATCCGCTTCTGTTTGTTTGATCGTGAGGTCTATTTTATCCTGCAAATCTTTTTTTTCGGCAGCGCTGCTGATATTTAGAATATGCATTTGAGCAGAAATTTTCTCATAAGATTCCTTAAGTGCTGTATTGGCATAAGTAAGGGCCATTGTTAAATTAACTTTGGAGTTTTCGAGTGCCACTGCAGCCTTGCTTGTTCTATCATAGATCATAACTGCTGAAACCAGGGCGGTAATCCCGGCAATGACAAGCCCGATGGGATTGGCGGTAAGGGCCGCATTCCATGCCCATTGGGCAATGGTGGCAATCTTTGTGGCGATGGTACCCTCGGTTTTTGCAAAGGCAAAAAGTCTTTCTTTTACGATGAGATATTCCAACACAATTGCATCTTTCGCCCTTAGCAGGATACCTTCTTTCATCAGAAGGTTATTCAGCACGGTAATTTGCATTGAACGTGTAATGCCAGCAATGTAGACAAGGGTGGCGCCTGTCAGAACTGTCAGTGCTACGGCGTTATCCTTGATTGTCTTGGGCAATACCTTAAGCCAGGCTACAAGGCCAATTACGCTCATCATCATGCTTGTAAGCATATCAATGACTGCCCGGGATGACATAAGACTGTTGAAGTCCTTTCCAAGTTTATCAAGCGAAGCGCCCAGGGTAGTGTTTTTGATTTCGAATTCTTCCAGGATACCGCTGGTGCTGAGCAAAGAATTGCCGGACAAGGCTACTTTCTCGGCCAGAAGTTCGGTGTTTGAGCCAAGTTTGGAAAACACTTCGGCTGCACCGATACCGGAAATTTCCATTTCTTTGATCATCTTGCCCAGGATGGTTGCCCCCTCGCCAGCCCTTTTTGATCCTTCCAAGACTTTAACGAAAGCACCGTAAAGGTTTGAATCTACCAATTCAGTGAATTCCTTTAACGGCATCCCGGCCACCTTTGCAAATTCATCGGTGTTGGTGGTCATTTTGGAAAGGATTTTCACCACCGCCGTGCCCCCGCGTTCAACATGGATGGCCAGCTCCTGCATGGTGGCAGAAAGCCCGATCACCTGTCCTGACGAAAGCCCCAGGTTTATTCCTACCCCACCAATGCGGTTGGCGAAGTCTGCCATCACCGGGGCAGTGGCGAAGCCGGCTGCCGAAAGGTCATTGATCGCGTTGCCGATGCGAAGCAGGTCTTCGGCAACGTTGTCTGATTTCATATCGGTGAGAACATTGCGAAGGGTGCCCATGGAGGTTGCCACCTCTTCGGCGCCGCCCTGGATTTCATCACCAAGGGCGACATTGAGTTTGTCAATTGCTTCGACAAACGGGAGGATTGAATTTTTCTCAATCCCGAGCTGCCCGGCTACATTTGCCATTTGACGTAATTCTTCCCGGGAGGTCCTGGTATCAAATTTTTTGAATTCAGAATTGAGCCTGCTTACCTCTTCGGCAGTCATGCCGGTAGTTTTCTGAATATTTGCAAGGGAATCGCTCAATGCGGAAGCATTATCTATCATTCCTTTCAATACAAGCCCGAAGCCGGTACCGGCTGCGGCCACCATCGTAATTGCCTGAAAATACTTGTTCGTCCAGTCGGCAAATTTGCTCATTGCCGATTCAGTTCCCACGATCTCCTGTTTGATTTCACTGAGCCGTTTCTTTACTGCCTGGAACTCCTCTGTCTTTTTTACAAACTCAGCCGAATTCGTCGGGAGCTTACGAAGCTCGGCATTGAGTTGTTTTGCAGCGTTTTCCAGTTCTTTGAGCGTTGCATTTGCTTTCTGGCCATTGAGGATTACCTCTGCCCTGGCGACTTCATTGATTGCCATAATTAGTGGATTGAATGATCATTCAAATTTTCTACGATCTGTAAAACACCTTTATGGGCGTACTCTTTGACCAGGATTTCTTTCAGAGTGGATACTTCCGCATAAAAGGTTTTCCCGTACCATTTCTTTGGCCTTCGGCGGTTGCCCAGCATCCGGCCTTCAAGCCTACGGGAGATTTTATTTTCAGAAACATCACCGATTTTGACCCCGCGGCCTACGCCCATGTCAACGAATTTTCCGTAGTAGAGAAAAGAAAATTGAATGGAGATCACACCGCCTTGGGGGGTGCCGACCACATTTTTAAGAAATGAAGTGTCAAGCCGACCGGATTGACTGATGCGAAGTTTACGCATCTTTTCTTTCCAAATCTTGATGGTATAGAAAGCCCAGGCATCTGCAACTTCAATCGGGGTGAGTTTAACTTTGGCCATTGTTTTGAAATTAAATGCTGGTTAATAGATGAATCTTCCCACAGGAATTCCCGGGACAGACCATTTCACCGGATCATATACCAGATTGATTGGTGATGTTATTTTAAAAGAAAACATGAACCCGGCGCAGGAATCAAATATTCCATCGATCATTTGATAAGTCACAGAATTAACATTGAAACCCTGTATGGCCCCAACGAACAATGAATCATGGTGCATTCGTGCAATGATGTCTGTACCGATTTCTTTGAGGCCCTGGAGTATTAGCATTTCTGTTGAAAAATCGGCGTGGTTGGCCATTCTATCAATGATTATAAAACCACCGTGTATTTCATCCAGGGTATTGTCATTGTTTGCAGCCAGGAATTTACCGGTTTGAGAATTCACAATCAAAGCCGGATAGGTTATACCATCACGAAGCGCTGCAAGCGGTTCGTTGATATCCATGGAAAAAAAATCATTGATGCTGCTATGCTGGGCGGCAAGGGTTTGAAAATATCGGAGATAAGCGCGAACATCAGTCATTTGCTGGGTGTTTTTTAAGGAATTCAAAATACTCGATTGATTTCTGTTCCATTCCCAGGAACACATTGTAAAGATTGGAATTCATGATACGGTTAAGGCTCTCATCGTCTGTCTTGCCATCGGCAAGCGAGATGATCAGCGTTGACCAGCTGTTCTGCCCGGTGGTTTTCGATGAGGGTTTTGGCTTGTAAACATTGGGGAAAGTTGCAGGCAATGATCCCATCACACCTGAAAAGAAAAGGAATATGGCATATTTTGTCTCATCCGGAATTGATGCGATATGCCGTGTTCTTGCTAAAAGGGTACGGTCCCAAAACCGGACCCGGGGATCGGGGCTTTCGGTAAAGTGCCGGTTTATAAACCAAAACAGCCGTTTTCTTCGGTACAGAATGGCCACCAATTCATTGAGTGAATCCGGATTTTTAGTTTGGCAGTACTGTTCATACCTCACCTGTGCCTTGGTGAATTCGCCAAAGGTGCTGGTCGACAACCCATCAGCCGGGCCATAATAACGAGGAAAAGGGAAACGTTTGGAGCGGGTTGTTTTGATGAGAGACCTGGTCAGGTTTACTTCTTCAAAAAGAAAACTCAATGAATGGCCTAAATTGTAAATGTCAACAGCTGAGAGATAATGCCAGAGGCGTTTGTTTACGCTTAAGAATTTATGCAGCACCACGACTTTAAATTCGATGACAGTGCATTTGCTGTTAAACAACCTGCTGATATAAACCAATTGGCCGGCGGTTAATTCGTTCCAGGTGGAAGGAATCAGTACTTCGAATTTGCTTATCCGGATGCTGTGCATGATGGGGAATTTTAGCGATAACCTTTGACAGCCTTGATAAAGAAAAAGACAATCACAGCAAAAATTGCAATGGCTATAAACCATCCCCAGGGTATTGATCGTTTAATATCTTTTTCAATGTTTTCTTTTTTCAACACCTGAGAAGCCTTATTATCACTGGCCGAAGTGGTGATCAATCGTTGCTTCTCATCGACATTCGTGTCGATGGTTTGCTGGCTTTCGGTAGTCTTGTTATACCTGAGCGGGAACACTTTTGGCTTTTCAGTTACCCGGAAACTTACCCTGCCGGTAAGGGTATCCAAGGAAACAACCCCTTTCAAATCTGATGTTTCCACGGATAGAGAATCTCCATTTAACAAATTTGAAAGCGGTTTTTCACCGGACAATTGAGAGCCTGGTGAGGTAAATGAGGTATCGACATTTATCGTCGTTTTGGAGTTTGTTGTGGTATGGGCATCTGTGGTGGCTTTGCGGATTAAATTTGAATTGGTTTCTGCCTGGGATTCTGTTTCAGTGGTGGATTTTTCTAATTGACGGCTTACCTGTTTGGAAACGGTGCAACCGGTGACCAGGATGAACATGGCGATTGAAAGAAGTACATTTTTCATGGTTTTTCTTTTTTTACAGTATGTTTATGAAGAATTGGTTTTTTGGGTTCAAGATGGTTGGAATCATGTTCTGCACTGAGTTTGATAAAAGCCTGAACCCAGTGATCAAGCTTTACACTCATCTCTTTAAAATCGTCTCTTTGGTTTTTCTGGCCCACCAGATAGGCCCCTTGCAGGATGGCAATGATGGCTAGGAGAATTGAAGTTTCATTCATGAGAAAGAATTTTAGCATTAAACAACGAAAATGGAATTGGTGGCATCGTTCAGGAATTCACCCCGTTTGACCGAGTTTTCCGGCCCCGCATATCGGCTGGAAGCAAAATAGAGCGGATATTTATTTGCAGAAGCATTGTTATCCAGAAATTCCTGCAGCATTTTGAGTTCCGCTTCACCATCACGCTCGTTGGCGGCTTGCATGGCCGAGATTCTTTCACGGTTTGCCTGGCTTTTGGTTTGAATACTGTTGAAGGTACTGTTTGAATTATTGAAAATACCCCAGTCAAGGGTATCAATAGGAATTTCAAGCAAGGCCCGGGACATCGTAAGATGGACCAGTGCCGGGAGGATAATCTCAAGCAGTGCCTGATTATCTGCCGAAAGGGTTGTTTCTGACCGGAAGGCTGTTTTAAGTGCATCGAACTGAACTGGGGAAAGTGTCGGGCGGATGAATTTCATTTCAATATTGCCGATAATAGGCAGCAGTGAAAGAAAAACCCTGCGGGAGCCATGGATGTCAGAGTATTTCTGAAATTCATCTGCGCTGCGGATGAAATAAGGATTTGCCGGTAAGGCATAACCGGTGATGGTTGCAGGATTTTTCTTGATGAAGCCTAGCGCCAGGTCAATCTGCCTGTGTGCCCTGGAAAGGAAAACATCCTTTTGGTTCATGATGGAAAAGACTGCAGCCGGTTTGTGGGTATCACTTTGAAGGACTTGCACACCAGCTCCGGATATACTCAATGCAATCTGATCAATGCCCAGATGAAGGGCGTAAAGTGAGACAGCTTTGCGCAGGGTAAGAATAAGTATAGTTTTCACAGGTGGGGCTATTCCTGCCGTAGGTTCATCAGCTATATCATTGGAAAAGATTGAAAGGTGTTCAAATAAAGCATCTCCCAGAATAGGACGAATGAACAACTCCTGGGTATCTTCAATGAATGGCTGCCAGGTTCCAATGACATTAGAAATGGCAATTGGGTAGGCAAGCCTGATTTGGGCAATATTGAATACGAGTGGCATCAGGATTGGGTTTTATCAATACGTTTGGCGGTCTTGGTCGGGTGTTCATTTTGTGTTTGAGAAGTGTCAACAGTGACATAATCAAATTGGATGGCCGGGTCCCACTTATTGAAATCACGGATAAAATACAATGGGGAAAGACTGACCGAGCGGTCTGTCCCCATGTCGGCATTGAGCATCCAGTAAGCTTCGCGCTTATCTGAACCGCTACCTGCCCCCATTTTCCCACCGGGAAGGCCGGCACCGATCAGGCATGGGTCCACCCCTATTGCGAAAAGAATTTCAGAATTGGCAGCCTGGCTGTCGGGAAGATAGGCAGCGTTGTCAAGTTTATTCTGAATGACTTCGATCTTCCATCCCGTGAGGTAATCCTGTTTGACCTTTGAATAAAAAGCGTAGCTGATAAAAGCCTTCCCGCTGTTTTCAACGTCGGCCAGAAATGCGTTCATGTCTGTCAGGACTTCCACGCGCTTGGCTTCGCGCTGTTCTTTGGTAAAATCCGGGGAAGGGAAACGGGAGGTAAAATAATCATCGGGTATCTGGATATGATACTTGATGGTCATTTGATTTTTCATGATGGCAGCTTTGAGCACCGGCACACTGTTGGCGATGTTCATCCATTTATTGGCACGTACCGAATTCCACAAAGGGAGGTGATAATACGATTTGTTGAAGGAGCGGTAATATACATGGTACGCAAACTGCGGGTCTTTGTATTTGGCGCCATCGTATAACTCGGGATTAAACATCGGTAAACGGGCAACCAGGACATTGTCAAAACTCGGGTTGTTTTCCCATTGTGCGCTGTAATACATAAACGGAATCCGGCTGCTTGCATCCATCTTAGAGAGCCTGCAATAGGCAGGGTCTTTCACGAAAACCCTGTTGATCTTGTCTTTCCCCTTATTGAGGATGAATTCCAGCCAGCTGTTGGCAAAAGTTTCAAGTCCCATGATCAGGTCAACCCACAAAAGATTGATCTGATTAAGGCGGAAAAACTCAACAATTTCCGGATCGGTCACGGTTTCTTTGGTGATTTCTCCGTTTGCATCGGTTTTTTCCCGGTAGGCGATCAATCCCCGTCCGAAGTGAACGCGCTTGCGTTTGTCAAGCGCGCGAAGTGCGACAGAATTTTTAGTCAGTTCTGCCAGCACTTCCTGGGGGAATTGATTCGATTCCCCCCAGTTCGACCATTCGCTGGGGGATTGATCCAGGGGCTGAACCGTTTTAGGTTTCCCGGAATCCGCGCTGGCCAATGAAGGCGACACAATGGCTTTTGCACCAGGCAGGATGGCGTAATTACCAGATATGATAATTCTTTCCATTAGAAAAAGACTTTTTTGTGGTTAAATTCGATGATCAGACGGATGTGAAGTTTGCGGATCCGCCCGTTTGGCAACAGGATGTTGCGGGTGGCATTGGACCAGTGGTGCGGATCACGCCCGCTGACTTCGGAATTCCTGGAAGGCCACCGGGAGTCGAACACCACTTCCCCGTTTCTTTTGCCAATACAATACCTTCCGGATGGGATATCGATAATTTCCCCTCCGGTATTTAATTTGCGATCAGCGGTGATGAATTTGACATGAAACGAAACAGGTTTGCCCGTTTCGTCAAACTGCTTCATGTTTTCGAGGACTTCGCTAAGCTGGATAAATCCGGTTGTCATGCCGCAATATTAAGATCGCGGGGGATTTTAATAAAGGACAGGATTTACCAGGCCACGGGAAACATTGCGGGAGGATCGGGTAAGCTAAAGTCGGGGAGTTTAAATCTGCTTCTGAATTCGCGAAAAGGTTGGTGAGGGTTTGGAATTCAGCGCGTAATTATTTTGGGGTTTTATTTTCCTGCTTTTCCAATTATCTCCAAATAGGTTCTGCCTTCCAATCGTTCAAGAAACCAAGTTTATAGATAGGAATATTGGGATTGCTGGTAAATAGTTCTATAAGTTTTAATTTTATTTGATGGCTGGGGTTAATGACATTGCATAAGTAAATCAGACAGGAAATTATTAGAAATGGCTTTTTTATTTGCACTGGCTGAAGGCTTTGAGAAAACCATAAGCCAGCTGGATTATTCAGATGTACAATAGGTGTTTTGACCATGTTTCGGCTCCAGAGACGTGAATGGTGTGCAATGATGTTGCGCAGGTATGCAATCGACTCCAACCAGCTTGACAATTCACTGTGCAAATTCAGACCCATTTCTTTTGAAATGATTGATTTCTCTGGTAACTGATGATGTAAGTTCTTATAAAATTTTGATATTGTACCAAATGAAGCTACTTCAATTATTTTCCAAGCATCGGCATCGGTACCAGGGTAACGTGTTTTTTGATCTTTGATAAATTTTTCCTGACTTCGGTTAAATTCTGATTTTAAATCAACCAGTTGTTGACAATATTTTGTCGTGTCTGTAAACAGAGAATTGTTTAAGTACCACAATCCACCGTGGGCCAATGATAAGTGGTAAATCATTTTGGCACGCAATGCAATTTCAATATGTTCGATAGAATCGAAAAGGATGATGCGCAATTGACGGTCGAAGTTATAGCGGTCTATGACATCTTCGAAATATGAATTAGGATTGAACAGGTGGTTTACGCTATCGGCCTGCATATCCCACCAATAGCCTTTAAGCCTGTAGTAGCTTATGTTTTTGAGCCAATGAATAGCTTGTGTTTCATCCAGGAATTGCAATCCCCGTGATTTGAGTAGTTGAATTTGATCATCAATTGTGTATGCGGGCTTATTTGCCATAGGGATATAAAAAAAATGACCCGCCTGCAGTTCTTATGGTATGCAAAACGGGTACTGTTGATGCAAATATACAACAAATTCGGGATCCTGCAATGTTTTATGATATTTTTTTTATTGTATTTTGAAAGATGGGTTTCAAATTACTGATGACCATTGGTTTTAAAGGTTTTTTTAGGAAGATTATTTGAAATAAACGGAAAATTCTTGGATTTTTCTATTTGCAAATGCTTCTATCAAAAGCATATAATCATCAAAATCCCAATTTGTATTTTGGTGGATATTTTCAAACTCTTTTGCCCAGGCAATGTATTGTGCGATATCAAACCTTGAATTACCGGAATAATGATTGGAATAACCAGCTATGTATGATATATCGGAAACTGTTTGAAGAAGTTTAATATTTTCCATGAATTAAGGTTTGAATCGTTCCTGATTATGATAATGTAAAAATTCCGTATCTGGTAAAAATCGGGATGGAAGTATCATATTACTACCATGGTATTTGATGAAATAATTATTTACAATTTCGTTGTTTGTTTGTTTTAGCAAAATTGATGAAATATTTATTTGAAAATTTGGTGTTATTGTCAAAAGTCCATTTTCAAAAGCCTTATCATGAAGTGCATTGATTGCAATTCCATTTCTTGGATTCAAACGATTTTTTTCATCCAAACCCCAAGGTCTGATGTGGCTTGCTATTAGGAGTTCAGATTGCTTAATACCAGTGATACAGCAGGTAAAATTATATGAAGCAAGAATACTTTGTCTGAAAAAATATTGATTAACCCGGGCTTTAACAATTTGGTCGCGAACTTTGCCTTCTCGAGGTAAATCTAGTTCATTAATCAAATTTTCTTTTTCAATGGATGTATGGTATATAGACGCTTTAAGTTTTTCACTTTCATATGGCAGGATTTCCCAATTGCTATAAAATTCATTCCAAATTTTCTTATCTAAATTACTTGCATTTGAGGCTCCTTTGATTCCCCGTGCTTTTAAACTTGGGTCTAAACTTGCGAAATTAACTAATTTATATGTTACTGAACTTGCTGTTCTACCAATAAGTTGCGATAATTTAAGTATCTCCGGATTGGTTCTGTGAAGTTTGCCGAATGGAATTTTACAATACAAATTGATGGCGAGGATAAGTTCTTCTCTTGTCCAAAGTCGTTGACCGTCTTTCATAGCTATTTAGCAAATACATTACGATTTTCAGTGTAAGCAAAAGTCGATATTCTTTTGGATATCCCTGCCCCAGAAGCGCAAAACTTTCCAGTTATTTTTCAACAGTTCATCATTTACCAGTTTATCTCTCTGAATGTTATTTTCAATTTCCACTATTAAAATCATATCAGACCTTCATTAATACAATAACCAAGGTTTTGTCAAATAATGTAATGATTAATAACTATTTTCGAGAATTTCCCCTTTACGACCATAAAAAACGGGAGTTCCGCCCCCCAGGGTGGAACTCCCGAATCATCAGAAGTTGATCTTGTCTTCAGCTTCTGAAATGCTCCCATCGAATGAGGACTTTAGAAAATCAATCACCTTTTTAACTCCGGGGGTGAAGCTGGTGGTGAAAACGTTCCCATCTGAGTCATTCAGCCGCATTGAACAGTTGAAATCGTTGGATGAAATCTGGAAGCGTTCAAGTTCAGAGCGGGTTTGCACCAACTTTGCCCTTTTTTCGATGATGAGCTGGAGATTTTCAACCTTGAGGATTTTCTCCAGGAGGGTTAATTCCGGCTTGACAACTTTCACCGGTTCCGACTTCACTTCGACTACCGGCTCCGGCTTCACTTCTGCAACAGGTTCAGGAACTTCAACCGGTGCAATTTCTTCGACCGTTTCCGGCTCAAAAGAAGAGAAACTTGGCCTTACAACCATAACCTGTCCTGGCTGTGATTTTCCGTTTGTAGGCTTTAATACTTCTGATAACTTTGACATGTTTGTTGCCCCGTGCCCCGAGGACTTATTTTGGCATCTGGCTCGCCGGTTTAGAAAAATTTCTGCCTTACCAAATACCGGAATGAAAATTCTGGAACAAAGGTTCAGGTCAGATTGGTTTTTCAATCTGAATGAACCCAACGGGAGGCTCACCCCGAAGCCATGATCAGATGACCAGGTGAGCCGCCTTTAGTGACATGATATTTTCATGAGGTTACCTTTGCAGAGAATTTTGAGTATAGTGTGTGGGCTTTTGGTTGCTTTTTTCAAAAGCACCCCGTTTTCATCCGGTTTTCTTTTTGCCAAGCTGTTTCTTTGCCGGTGCAGTAACAAAGAAAAAGCGGTTTTCCA
>CAIQUS010000251.1 GCA_903875045.1 uncultured Bacteroidales bacterium | reverse complement strand
GGGCAGTTCAAGGTGTTTAATGCTGCTGAAAACTTTGCCATCCTGAGATCCATTATTGACACTGCCATTAAAAATGGGCAAAAGGTGTTGCCTGCTTTGAATGTCATTGCCGATTATAAATGCGACTGATTAGTAACAAGATAAATATATTGCTGTAGAAGGTGATGTGTGGGGAACTCCGGAAAAACAGAGCTTCAAAGGCTTTAAGGTGGGTGACATTGTTACATGGAAAGTAAAATCTATTACCAAAGGAACAAAATACCTAAAAGGTGAAATTTACGCATTGAAGGACGATAAAACATGTCTGGTAAAAGTTGACGATTCAGCTGGCAAAACTTATGAATTACAGTATGACGAAATCACTAAAACAGACTGAGACGAAGTTCCATTCCTCTCGTGCCGGTAATTCTCAGAATTACCAAGTATTTGCTCGACATGAAACACTTCGTTGCAATCGTCAAAGGAAAAGCCATTGCCAAACAGATACCATTTTTTGCGCTGGGGCATGGTGAGTTTTTTTATGCTCGGAAATGCAGAGGCAAAAAGAACCTGCCTTAGATTATTATGAAATATGCCCATAATTCTTGTAATTTTGTAGCAATAAACTAAAGTCAATTAACATGCAAACAGTTGTTTTACGCAGCGATTCAAAAGCAAATCTTAAATTACTCACAGATTTGGCTAAAAAAATTGGTATCACGGTAAAATACCTTACCGAAGACGAAAAAGAAGATATCGGGATGTTGAATGCGATAAACAAGGGCCGCACAAATGAATATGTCAACACTGAAAGTTTCATAAAAAAAATGAAAAAATGAAGGTTTTAATTGATAAATCCTTCGAGAGAGACACATCTGATGTTACTAATAAAAAGCTTCTTAACTCTATTGGTTCCTGCATTGAAGACATACAGAACGTTAGTAAACTTTCTGATATACCGAATTGTAAAAAACTAAAAGGATGCAGGGTCGCGTATCGCATAAAACTTGGCGACTATCGTATCGGATTTGTTTTTGAAGGTCAAACAGTTATTTTTATTCGATTTTTGCACCGTAGTAAAATTTATCAAAATTTCCCGCAATAAGTATAGCTTAAATCCGGCGATCCCTGTAAGGCAATAGTTGTAAAATGAAAAAGCAATTGATTATTGAGGGTTTCGTAAACGTATCGGCCGGGATCTAGGCCGTCTCTTTTCCTTCAGCTTTCATATTGTACCGAAAGAGAGCGATTTTATCTTTGGAATCACGTTCCAATAACCTTCAGTTGTACCCCTGGCTGATCCTTGTTTCATGGCAAATTTCATGGCAAATAAAAAAGGGCCCTGAAAGCAACCTTCCAAAACCCTTGATTTTATTAGTGGGACGTACTGGATTCGAACCAGTGACCTCATACGTGTGAAGCATGCGCTCTGAACCGACTGAGCTAACGTCCCTGTGGAGTACAAAGGTAGGTATTTTCTTATTTATAACAATACCTCTTCATCACCTTATACGCATCAGTAATCCCAAGTTCGCCGGCACGGGAAAGGTCAAGGCATCCGGGGTGGTTTTCGCTTAACAGGATACTTATCAGACCGCGGTTGTAAAATGCTTCTGCAAAATCGTTTCGGAGGGCAATGGCTTTCGAGAAATCGTCAATGGCATCACGGTAGTTTCCCATCCGGCTGTTTATATAACCTCTGTTATACCATGCAAATGAAAATTCAGGGTCCAGCGTTAACACTTTGTCAAGATCATGGATCACTGCTTCGTATGTGTGTTCGAGGTTGGCAGATAACCCCGGATTTTGCGGCCTGGGATCTGTTTTTCCCATGATGAGATCCTGCTGGTAATCCTCCCGGGAATTGATTACCTGGATCAGTTCATACCGCGCATTGGCCCGGCTGAACCATGCTGCAATGTAGCCCGAATCGATGGCGACAACATGGTTGAGGTCCTCAAGGGCGTGGTCGTACATTCGCAACTGAAAATATGAGATGGCCCGGCGAAAATAAAGTTCAGGTGTTGCCCCCGATGAATCAATGCACTGGGTTTGCCGGGTTACTTCGGCACGCAGCAACGAATCGTTGATGAGACCGGTTTCGTTTGTCAGGGTAAGAATGTTGGTGTAATAGTGCTCTTTTTTATACACATCACAAAGCCGGACTTTATCGAAATCCACCTTCCACAAAAAGAGGTTGAACAAAGGTTTTAACTGAATATCCACCGACTGGTTCTGTAGTTTGCTGTTCATCGTGTTCATCTCCTCAAAATCACCACTCAGTTTAACCAGACTCTTCAGATAATCTTTTCGATCGGCTTTCAGACTGTCGGGATCCAGCCGGTTTTTCCGGGTCAGTTCAAGGGCCTGCCTGTAATCGGACTGGGCACCCTTCGTGTCTTTCAGTTTAAGTTTCACCTCATAACGGTCGTACCATGCTTCGGTGTAATCGGGCAGTAAGGCAATGGTTTTGTTCAGATCTTCCAGTGCACCGTCATAGTCGCCAAGATCGGATTTCAGCTTGCTGCGGTAGTAATAACTGGTGATGTTTTTCGGATCGAGTTTGCTTACGATGGTAAAATCACGGATAGCCCCGCGTTTTTCATCGAGGCCTATCAGTACGATGGCGCGGTTATAATAGGCATAAGAGTTATAGGGCGAAAGCCGGATCACCGTGTTGAGATCTTTCAGTGCGGTCACCCGGTCGTTTTTTTTCAGCAACGCCAGGGCCCGGTTGAACAGGGCAAAGGTGTTGGTTGAATCCAGGGCGATGGCCCGGGTAAAGTCTGTCATGGCCGAATCAATCTGGTTCATTTCAGTCCAAACCAACCCCCTTTGTGAAAAAACATACCCGTTTTTCGGATTGATCTTTCTGGCCATATCGAGGTCTTCAATGGCTTCGGTGAAGCGCTTGATCTCCTGTTCGGCGCTTGCCCGGAGGATGTAAACTGATTCGCCCTGACAATGAAGCTGTATGGCTTTGTTGCAGTCAACAATACAGGAATAGGTTTTTTTCAGGATGAGGTTTGTACGGGCCCGGTGAAACCAAATTTCCCCATTGGTGCCATCCATCTCCAGTGCCTTGTCAAAATCATCGAGTGAACCCCTGTAATTCTGCAACTGGCTGCGCACGATGGCCCGGTTGGTATAAACATCTGGCAGGTAGGGTGACAAATCAATGGAATGAGAATAGTCCTGTTCGGCGCCAATGAAATCATCGAGGCCATATTTGGCATAACCTCTGAGAAAGTAAAGCTCTGGCACCGCAGGCTCCTGCTGAATGGCCAGGTTCAGGTATTCGAGGGCTTCGATATACTCGCCTTTTCTGAGATGGTCGACCGCGGTTTGTCTGAAACCACCGTTCGGCTGACCAAAGGCGAAGGATTGCAATAGTAAGAGGCAGAGAAGAAAGCGTAAATGAAATGGCATGCGAATGTTCTGAACAGACTTTATAACGGAGAAAATACGGGAAAAAGTATACATGACTGATCGTAAGCAGTTTTTCCTCAACTTTGCCATCAAAGAAACAACATCCATGGGATTTAAAATCATTGAGATCAAAGCTCCGACAGGCTACTCGGATGGTGAGCTCCGGCAGCGGATTTCAAAAGAACTCCGGCTGACCGAATTTACCTGGCAAATCGAAAACAAAAGCCTGGATGCGCGGAAGAAGAACAGCATTCACTGGCTGCTGCGGATTGCCGTGCACAGCAAATCCCTGAAGGGGCCTGATGAAGAACAGATGGAGCCGCTTGATATTCCCTATAAAGCGAGAAACAAGCGGGTGATCATCACCGGCAGCGGACCGGCTGGTTTTTTTGCCGCTTTGGTGCTTCAGAAAGCCGGGTTCGACACTATCCTTCTTGAGCGTGGCGCAGATGTGGCAAAACGGGCACAGGGCATCCTGTCGTTTGAAAAAAACGGGCAGTTCAACCCGGTGGCCAATTATGCTTTCGGCGAAGGGGGGGCCGGAACTTTTTCCGATGGAAAGCTTACCTCAAGGTCAAAACATATTTCGAGGGAACGTAATTTTTTCATTTCCAGTTATATCGATGCTGGTGCCCCTGGCGAAATAGGTTACATGGCCTATCCGCATGTCGGAAGCGACAATCTCAGGGTGGTGGTTAAAAACCTGCGCGACCATTTCAGACAGATAGGTGGGGAGATCCGGTTTGAAACCTTACTCGATGATTTGGCGGTATCCTCCGGCCGTGTCGTTGAAGCCATTGCCGGAGGTGAATCGCTGGCAGGCGATTATTTTATCATGGCACCCGGCCATTCAGCTTATGAAACCTACCGGATGATGATGGCCCGGGGAGTTCAGTTCCGTACCAAGAATTTCGCCATCGGATGCCGTGCCGAACATCGTCAGGAGGAGATCAACCGTTCGCAGTGGGGCATTGAAAAACTTTCCGGGGTCAAAGCTGCGGAGTACAGGCTCACCTCTGAGGCCGATGGAAAACATGCGGTGTATTCATTCTGTATGTGCCCGGGGGGAATGGTGGTCCCTGCCGCCACCTACAGCCACCTCAACATTGTGAACGGGATGAGCAGCTACCGCCGAAACGGACAGTTCGCCAATGCCGGGTGCGTGGCCGGTGTTCATCCCGACCAGCTGGCCGGGCGGGAGGTAACCGCATTCGAGGCCCTTCAATGGCTGGAGGATCTTGAACACTCTTTTTACGATTTTGCGGGAGGTTACAGTGCCCCTTTCTGTACCATCAGCGATTTTATCAGGGGATCAGAACCTGCATCAATTCCTGAAACAAGTTATCCCCTTGGACTGAAGCCGGCGCCGTTATGGAACATGCTTCCCGCTGTGGTGACGAATGCCTTGCGTGAAGGGCTGAAGGACTTTGACCATCGCTTGCGTGGCTACAGCAACGGGATCCTCCTTGGATTGGAAAGTAAAACCTCTTCGCCAATCCAGGTATTGCGCGAAAAGAACGGATTGTGTACCGGATTTGAAAACCTTTTTCTCGCAGGCGAAGGAAGCGGCTACGCCGGGGGAATTGTTTCCAGCGCAGCCGATGGAATAAAAATCGCCATGCAAATCATTGAAAAAGAGAACTAATCCCATCTGGTGTCTCCCTCTCTCCCCGGGGAGAGGGGGTCAGGGGGGTGAGGCGGTTATTGCCGGATAATCTTCGCACTCCCGGCGACCCCATTCCCCGTCAACCGGATAAAATATACGCCAGGAGGCATTTTTGAAAGTGATAATACATGTTTCTTTTCTGACGATAAACTCTTTTCCACGATTTTTTCACCCATCACATCATAAATTTCCACCCTGCCCTGATCAGAGATAAATGAGTCATCCGGTTCAATCGTAAAATTATCGCTGGTCGGGTTTGGATAGATTTTGAACAATGCGGTTTTTTCATTGGAAGAGTTATTTGGCTCCGTCTCCGTGACTGAAACCAGAGAAGGTCCCTTGAATGTGCAGTACGCGCCAATGCTGGTGATGGAGCCATGCAGGTATCCTCCCGACTGAACTGTGGTGGTAGGCAGATAAATTATTTTCTGACCGGCGATCATGGTAACCGCCCCTCCGTTCTGAACGGTATAGGTGGTGTTGCTTCCCGCAACGGTGATCACCTGGGTGGCATCATAACACGCTGTTATGCCGTTGACGATGGTTTTATTTCGGAGGATCCTGTTATCAGGGATAAACATAATATACGCTGGTTCCGGCCCGGCAAAGTATGATTCGTCATACGTACCCGGGAATCCGTAGGAGGAGATATCATAATAAGCAGTTACCCGATACCAATATTCCCCTGGTGTCAGAGATAAATCACTCGTATTCAGGGTGTTTTCTCCGGGCACATATTTGATTAACGACCAGGGACCACCTGAACCTCCCGGGCTGCGATATATTCTGTATCCCAGGAGTCCTGCAACACCGGAACACAATGGTTTTACCCAGGTAAGATAGGCATCGGCTCCGTCATCGGTAATATTCAGACCCGTAGGCTGACAAAGGAAATGAGAGGTGATTGTGGAGCACACCTGTGTCGAGGCGCCGCTCCCGTATTGTGCCGTGACGCAGCACAGCAGGGTTTGCCCGTAAGCCCCGATCACGGGTGGAATCGCGAAGGTTGTGTCACTGAGTAATCCCACCAGGCCCGAGTTGACATAGAAGCCGTAACCCTGCAGGCATGGATCGGGACGGACCCCGGAGGCAACAACAGAAATATTGTCGAGGAACCAGCTATTGATATCATCGCTGTTTGATCCGTATGCATGAAATCTGAACTGGAAAGTGTTGTGGGTGTATGCAGAAATGTCAACTGATTCACTTGTCCAGGTAATGGAGCCGGTATTGGAATAGGATTTGAGAACATCCCAGGAGGCGCCATTCCAGATTTCAACCGATAAATGGTTGGTATTGAGCGTTGCCCAATTGATGAGGGCTAAGTCATATTTCAGGGTCATTACCGGTGAATGCTGGCCGGTAATCGTTTTGCTTGTCAGGTATTGGTTATAGCTGGTAACAACCGGCAAATAACTGAAAGTCACACAAGGCAAAGGATTCCCTGTTGCCCCTGAAACCTGCCAGTTGGTTCCTCCGGAGGTTGTCCAGTTGTTGGCTGCAAAACTGCCGGAAAGCCAGTTCTCGGTAAAAAGTGGTACATCCAGGTTCGGCGGGCTCCAGGTGGCAACCAGGTTTTGGTTATTGACCAGGAGGCCGGAAGGAGGTGCTTTGCTGTCGAGCAGGGTCACGTTTATCGTTGTGTTGCTCATGATGGTGAGCGACTGGGTATTTGTCGTATATCCAAACTTTGAAACTGTAAGCGAATAGGTCCCCTTCCAAACCATCGGGAAAATACAGCTTCCGCTGTTGTCGAGGGTTGACTCGTACACCGTATCAACATAAACCGTATTCTGTAACCTTACTTTTGTGTAGGCCGGTGATGCGCCGGGACATGACAACCCTGCGTTGACGGTCATGGTGCTGGTCCAGCATTTACCGATAACATTAGAAAAAGCAACATTTGACCATCTGTTCCCGGTATACTGCGTTTTTACGGCCCACCGGTAAGGATTGCATGGAAGAGCAGGCCAGGCGTTGTCAACCAAACTTGTTGCCGCCGGGGTGCCAACCGAGGTCCATGCCGCCTGGGTGCCTTCCTGTCCCTGCAAGAGTCGCCAAACCTGGTATCCGGTAACCACATTGGCGTTATCGGTGTTCCCCTCCGGATCAGGAAGAGTTTCCGGATCGCCTTCTGGCTTCAGCATCATCAGTGGGGCTGGTCCGCCGGGGCCATATATCAGGGCACGCATCAGGAAGTTTCCGGAAGCCGTTATCCAGGTGGGCGATGGCACATTCTGCATGTAACTCCGGAGCTGGTTGCTGGTGGCATCAATGGCTATGCCGGCTGCATTGGGGTTGTCTCCACCCTGTTTCTGGACGATATAAAAACTTCCTGAGGCAATAGTTACCGGGATTGATAAGGTGAAAGTATTCCAGCCGAACGCAGTTGGCGTAAAATCAAAGGGACCTGCGATCTGCACACCTGGAGTTCCGCCTCCTCCTGAAGCATCATAAATCAGGAATTGGAACGGAACCAGGGGATTACTTCCAACCGGATAGTTCGCCTGGGTACCGATGTTGATCATTCCACCGTTCAAGGTGCATGGGTATCCGACCGGGGTGAATCTAACGGCATTGTAACTCCCGGCAAATGTCCATATCTGGAAAGCTTCCTGAATCCCGTCGTCATAAAGCGACTCATAATTCCCGTTGGGGATATTCCAGGTGAGGTTTACGGCTGTTTGACCTGCATTCATGGTTGCCGTCACACCGTTCGGAGGGTTGACGTTTTCAAGCAGTGCAAAATTTTGAGTGACCAAATTGCCCTGAGTAAAGGTGAGCGGACCTGCTGTTGAACCCTCAAACCCGGCTTTATTACAGGAAGCGCTGAATGCTCCAACCGGATAAATGTTCACGGAATAGACGCCGCTTGGACCGGTAGAATAGGCGGAAGCCGTTCCGACTGTTATTTTTGCCCCGATGATCGGGTTTCCGGTGGTGGCGCTTGTCACTAACCCGACCAGGTAAGCCGGGGTAGGGTTGAGACAAATGTTTTTGGTGGTTGTTCCGCCGTTGGAAATCACCGTCCCGGAGTTGCTTCCAGGCTGATATCCCGTCAGGGTGTAGGATACTGTGTAGGTTCCAACAGGGACAAACCCCAGCGTATAACTGCCGTCTGCACTGGTGGTGGTGAATGAGGATCCGCAGGTCACACCAACGCCCGCCAACGGAAATCCGTTGTAGCAGCTGGTAGCGGTGCCCGTCAGGGTGCCAAAAGCCGGTTGTAGGATAAACCGCAGGTTTGGTAAACCGGTATTTCCAATAGCCGATGGGCCAACATAGTTGCATCCTGTGTAATTATCCAGGCAGTAGGATTTGATCTGCCCGTCAGGGGCAGTAGTTCCATTTACATAAGAATAACTTGTATAACTTGCATTGTCGCCATAGCAAATTTCGAGGATAACGTTGGTGCCATCCCAGTAAAAGGGAGTCTGAAGTGTGATCATTTGCCAGCCAGTTCCGGGAACAGAATATGTGCCGGTGTAACAATTCTGCAACCCGGTAACCCAACCAGACAATGTTACCAGCGATGTATTCATCATTTTAATGTTGAAACTTTGCATGGTTTGTGAGCTGTACGAATACACGTCGAAACCCAGGCTTGTTATTGTCCCGGGCGTTGCTCCGGCGGCTGTTAGCTGGGCAGCCGTATAGAGAAGTTGTGTTCTGCCAGCCCTCCAATAGGTTGTGTAAGGATAGTTGCAACTGACGGTACCGCTGCCTATGGTCAAAATCTGGTTTGCCTTGATATGCAGGAGGTCAAGGTGGCAGTTGTTCCCGAAACCTGAAATAAAATCGAAAGCGATGTATAAGGTCGCCTGGCCACCTGCTCCTGACCCTAAACTAACCGTTTGAGTCGTCCATGCCTGGGTAGCTGCAAAACGGTTGACTGTTGACACGGTTGTCCAGTCTATACCATTTGTTGAATACTGTAAACTCACACCGTCCAGAACACCTAAATAGCCGGGATCAGTAAGCCAGGCAAAATCGACAGTTACATCGGCAAAACCAACTGTTGAGACAGGCGTAGTCATTTTCAGGCGATTTTCGGTGCCATTACTGTAATTAAATGATTGAAATTCTACCATACGGGTTCCGGAAGCGGGCGTACAAACTGGCCATGTCCCGGCTGATTGGAAAAACGTAGCATTGGTTCCTGAAACGAGGTCCACCCCCCAGCCTGTCGGAGGAGTCTGACCAATGGCAGCCGTTTCGAAGTTCTCAGTAAACAATACTGTCTGGCCATTGACTTGAACTGCAAAAACAAATATTGATAGTATAACCACTATCAGCAACTGAAAATTTCTTGTAATGCTTTTCATAAAGATGAATTTAGGTTAGTAACATCCGGAAAGTCAGGGAATACAATGAGGTAAATATACAACAAAACTGGTATTAATGGTGCTTTCCCGGGTGGTTTTGTGACAAAATATTCCTGATGTAACCCCTTGGAACCGTAGCCCGTGGGATTCTGAAATCGAACCATTCCTGCAACGGAAAATCGAAACAAATGCCGTGCATGTAATTGTAGAGCGATTTTTTCAATCCTGCACTGAAAGATTCGTGGTCGCAGCCTTTCAGGTCGATCGGGATGAGATCGTTGTTGGCGAAGGAGCCAGTTGGCTGGTCGGCTTTTCCCACCCCGAATAGTTCCGGGTTGAGGCCAACCGGGCTGTGTGCGGTCATGGCGAACTGGTGCCAGAAACCTGACCGGACAATCCCATGCTGGAAGAGTTGCCTCACCACTTCGAGCGAATCGATGGTTTCCTGTGCTGTTTGAGTGGGGAAACCGTACATCAGGTAAGCATGCACCAGTATCCCGGCCCGGGTGAAATTGTCGGCAACCTGTGCCACCTGTGCTACGGTGACTCCCTTGTTGATCATCTTCAGGATACGGTCGGAGGCAACCTCCAGCCCGCCGGAAACCGCGATACACCCTGATTTTTTAAGAAGAAGGCACAGGTCGTGGGTGAAGTTTGTCTCAAACCGGATGTTTGTCCACCATACCACCGTGAGGTTGCGCCGCAGGATCTCCTGTGCGAGGTCGCGCAACAGTGCAGGCGGCGCAGCTTCATCGGTAAAATGAAACCCATGGCTTTTGGTTTGGGCCACGATTGCTTCCATCCGGTCGCAGATCAAAGAAGGCTTATTGGGTTCATACCGTTTGATGTAATCGAGCGTTACATCGCAAAAGGTGCATTTAGCCCAGTAACATCCGTGGGCCAGCATCAGCTTGTTCCAGCGGCCATCACCCCACAGGCGGTGCATCGGGTTGGCCACTTCGATCACTGAAAGGTATTTATCAAGGGGCAGGTCAGAATAATCAGGCGTACCGGCATCTTTTTGGGATACATCCTTGTCGGTTGATCCATTGAAGAAAACAACAATTCCAGCTGATAAGGCAAATGTCCGCTTCAGATCTTCCTCTTTTCGTGTTCCCCCGAGATGTTCCATCAGATTGAGCAAAGGTATCTCACCGTCATCAAGGGTGATAAAATCGACATAGTTGAATACCCGGGGATCGGACAACGAACGCAGTTCGGTATTGACAAACCCGCCCCCCATCGCAATGCGAATGTCCGGATGATGTTTTTTGATCCATTGACCGCATTTCAGGGCACTGTAAAGATTTCCGGGAAATGGAACCGTCAGGGCGATCACCGTTGGGTTGTAATCTTCGATTTTTTGTCGGAGGAGGCCGGTCATGATCCGGTCGAGGAACCGTTCGGGTTGCTGATGGCTAAGTTCGGCTTCCAGATCATCAAAGGTTGAGGCGCATCGTGCCAGCCTTTCGGCATAGCGGCTAAACCCGAAATGTGGATCAACCGCTTCAACGATCAGGTCGCAAAGGTCTTCGAGGTACAATGTGGCAAGATATTTGGCCCGGTCGAGAATTCCAAGGTGTCCGAAATCGTGATGGAGATCGGTGATGTTTCTGAACCGTGACGCTTCCGGAAGCCATTTGCGGCCACCGATCAGGTGAGCCAGTTCGGGGTTACCCCCCCTGAGAAAATCCATTACTGAACCGATCGTACGGATGTAGTCGTTGCGCATTTTGGCCATGCGTTTTGCATTGGCCGAAAGGGTTCGGGGGCTGTGGTCCACTTCGCTGTAAAGCTCTTTCAGTCCCTGTTCAGAGAAGAGCAGGCTGATTACTTCGATGCCAATGTCGGCCTGACGGGAGGGAATATCACGGGATTGAAGAAAACCTTTTAAAAAGGCCGTTGCCGGATAGGGAGTATTAACCTGACTGAAGGGCGGTGTAATAAGAAGGATACGGGGTTTCAGATCATTTTCTGCCATGTGCCTGAACTCTGACTCCGTTGTCGTAACGGGTAATGAAGGCACCTTTGAACCCCTGCTTCCTCATCTGGCTTTTCAGAGTTTTAGCTTCCTCGTAGTTCGTAAAGGAACCAACGGAAAAAGCGTACCAGCCATCGGAAATGTCTTTGTAAACTTCCTGATCAATGGAGTATTTTTCACGAACCTCCAGGGCGGTGTATTTGTCATTTCTCAAGGCGAAAATCTGTACGCCAAAGGTTATTCCCGGGCCCCTCAGATTTGCCGGAATATCCTCAGCATCCTCCCCCGCAGGAAAGTCAAAGCCATCCGTAATGGTATCGGTAAGCGTCGTGTCATTTTCAGCCAACACCACAAGTGTATCGGGGCGGGCTGGTTTTGGTTCGGTTTTCTGAGGTTGAATATAAACAGGAACAAAAATTTTATTCTGGTTGGTATCAGGTTCCTTTCCGGGGTTGCGTTTATTGAAATTGTAAGTAATGTTAACCGAAAGCATCGAGTAGGCATCGTATTTGAAACCACCACGGGTTACATCCAGCTTGTCGGAATTGACACCATGAAGTGTCCATTCTATGCCGAGATTGATCTTATCGCCCAGATTCACATAAGCACCGATACCAGCCATTCCCATCAATACGGTTGTCCAGTTTCCCAGGCTGTCACTTGTCCTCAGAAATGCACCGGTGCTGAGATCCTTTACATTCGAGTTCCAGCTTGAAGTCCCCAGGCCGATGGTGCCGTAGATAAAAAATTTGCGTTTGGGTTTATAGCGTGTGGAAAACAGGTTGGAGAAGTTGATGGTCGTATTGATGTTGCCTTCAAGAATATTCCCGTTGAAATATTGGTTGTAAGGATTTCCGTCGCCGCTGATTCTTTTGGTCCCGGAGATTTCGCTGTAAAGAAATTGCCCGCGAATGGCAAAAACATGGCTCAATTGCCTGGTGATGGTAAATGTTCCGCCAAACTTCCATTCGCTCATGTTGCTTGTTGCAGGCCAGAACTGATGCACCTTCAAATCGCCGAAAAAGATATTGGGCCCGCCACCTACGCCCACCGACCAGTTGTCGATAAACCGTTTGCCAAGCACACCCTGTGTCTGGCAAACCGAAGCCAATGAAAAAAAGAGAGACAGGAATAAAACGAATCCGGTATATTTCAGTAGCCTGACCATAAACGGTAGTAAATAAGCGAAAATTTAATGTATTATCCTTTGTACCGATGAATAAGCAAAAGGTTACGCAATATTATGACAGAATTTCGAACCAGCCAATTATTTTTGGCAAAAGGTTGCAATATTGAGTTCAATCCGAAAAGTAGTTCTATCCTGTAAAATCAGGTTTGTTATTTTTTACTGGTAGAATCTCCTGCTAAGGCATTGATTTTAGCGGATTTGTCAAGGAACTCTTTTGCTTTTTCCGTTTCTCCGAGATTCTGGTAGGTGATCCCGATATTATAACAAAGAGCCGGGTCGTTTGGGTTGATCTTCAGCGCCTCAAGTGAATAAGCCAATGAGTTTTTCAGATCGCCCCGCATACCGCAAACAATGCCCAGGTCGGTAAGTACGTCATAGTTTTTATTGTTTTTTTCGTACGCCTTCAGAAAATAAAACATGGCCGAATCCATCTTGTTCATCTCCTTGCCGTAGATGCGGCCGATTTTTTCCAATACAACATCGTCATTGGGGTTGATGGATGTGGCAAGCAGATAGTCACTCAACGCTTCAGGCATCCTTTTTTCCTGATAAAAATAGTTTGCCCTGTTTGCAACGGGCAGCATGATCCGGTTGTCGTTTGGATATTTTTCCATGACATCGGTCCACAGGGTTTCATCGTTTTTCCATACTTTGGTGCGGTCGAAGGTGATGACCGCCAAAACCCCGGAATAAACCAGGACCATGGCCATTACGACCATCCGGTATTTTTTCTGTGTGTAAAACTGATCTGCAAGGAATCCGATCAGGATGAAGATCCCGATCGAGGAGAGGTATGAATACCGGTCGGCCATGATTGCCCGGCCAACAGGAATAAATTGCAGGACCATGGCAATTGTGGCAGCATAAAAAAGAAAGCCGAAGATGAACATTTGTGCTTTATTCCCCCGTTTAACGAACAGAAGAATGAACAGGACCCAGAGAACGATCGAAAGCATCAGTGTTATGAATAGAATAGACGGGGTAGTGTTGAGTACCCATGCTGAATTTACCAAAGGATAAGGGTAGGGGTAAAACGCTGAAAGACCTGCAGGGACCAGTATTTTGGCAATATAAACCACAAAACCGTAAGCGGCATGCAGTGTACGGCTGGATAAAGAAAAGAGATCGCTGCTGGTGGCGTTTCCTTCAGCCTGTATTTTCATCGCCAGCATTCCGAGTCCGATCGCAAGAAGGAAGAACGGTATCTTCTCCAGAAAGACCTTTGCATTCCATTTACGGGCAGTCAGATAATCGATCAGCAATAACACCAGCGGGAGAGGCGCTGCCATGGCCTTTGAGAGCATGGAGAAAACAAACAGCACAAGCGCCAGCAGATACCATTTCCAATCGTTGTTCCGCTGAAGGTAGTAGAGGTATGATATCAGTGATGCGAGAAAAAACAGGGTGTACAAAACATCCTTCCGTTCCGAAATCCAGGCAACCGATTCCACATGCATGGGATGGATGCCAAACAGCAACGCAACAACAGCCGCTGCAACAACTCTTTTGCCTGGCAGCAGTAAAATGAAAAGAAAAACCAGCAGGGTGTTCAACAGGTGGATAAAAAGGTTTGTCAGGTGATATCCCAGGGGGCTGGTTCCTGAAATGGAATGGTTGAACGCCAGGGATAAAGTTGTGACAGGATGGTAGTTTGCATACAACCCGCGATCCTCCCTGAATATTTTTGCAATACCGGCAGGCGTGAGGTTTTTGATGAGCTCATTCTGGGTAATATATGCCTGGTCGTCCCAGGTTTTGAGCAGGTCGTTCTGGAGCGAAGGTATATAGGCAATAAATGTAACAATCAGGATCACCAGGATGATCCATGGGTACTTACCTGCCGGAACAGGATTTACTGCAGGGTTCACCTTCCTGGTGACCCCCGGCTGTGCATTTTTCACGGATTTTTTCTGTTTGACTGTGGTCATAGTTTCTTTCATTTGTTTGCCCGTATCATCGCCTGACGGGCGTTTTCCGCATCCCCAAGATTCTGGTACACAATGGCGAGGTTTTTATTAAGCTCTTTATCGCCTGGCTTAATGCGGTTTGCCCGTTCAAAATGAAGCCTGGCCTCCTCCCACCGTTTAAGATATCCATAGGCGGAACCCAGGAAATTTTGTGCATCAAAATCGTCGGGTTTAACGCTGGCGGCCTTTTCCAGATATGGCAAAGCTTTCGCGGCATCATGTTTTCCGCCGAGGTAAAGGCTTCCCAGGTTAATATTGACATCCCACCTTTGCTGGTTTATCTGAAGCAAATCCTCATATAACCTGATTTTGTGGTCAATGTTGTCGTATTTGCCCATGATGCTGTTAAAAAAGGTGTAGATCTGGGCATTGTCCGGAAGGTATCTTAGAATCGTTTTGTACACAACCAGTATGGTGTCGTAATCTTTGTTGTATTCATAATAGGCAGCAGCAAGGTTAATGAGCGCAATGATTTGCTTCGGATAAATACTGATCGCCTTTTGCTGGTATACAATAGAGCGCTGCAGCAAGCTGTCTTTCGTGGCTTTGTCCTGGATCTGCATCGCTTTTTGCATGATGTATTCACCGGCAACTTCGTTGCCCTTTGCACTGTTTCCCGACACCTGAACATCTGTGGTAAACAAAGTATAACTATCATACCAGTCGGCATTGCGGCTGATGGTCTTCCAGGCATACAATGTCAGGATGATGGTTACAAGACCGGTTACCAGCAGTTTTTTATTCAAATGGCTGATCTGGCTGCCGGCAGGGATGCGGTTGCCCATCCAAATGATCCCGGCGCCGAGCAAAATGCAGAACCCCAGCGATGGCATAAAGAGGAAACGCTCACTCATGAAGGCCCCGATGGGAAATACAAGGTTCGAAACAATGGAAATGGTTACAAGGAAATAGAGAAAGCAATAGGCAGCCAGCGTTTTTTTCCGGATTTTCAGGAAAATATAGGCAATCATAAGTAAATAAATGACCAGTGGTACGATCGCCTGCCAGTCGCCCGGATGTATAACCGGGATATGGTAAGGATAATAGTCGGAGGTAAGGGGATGAGGAAAAATAAGCAGTTTGATGTACAGGCCAAGTGTATAGAGGATGGTGGCATATTTTTGGGGCAGGGTCATTTCAACGAACGGATTGTTCATCAGGTCATTCTCAAGAGGGTTGGTCGAATGGCCGATAACCGCCTGGCGGATAAGCAGAAAAATGACCGTTGAAATGATCAGTGGAATGACCGTTGCCAGGTTGGTTTTTGTTTTATTCCGGGTGAAGAAATAGAATGTGATTGGCTGGATAATTATAAAGGTCACCGAGTTTTCTTTGGCGAGGAGGGCTAAAAAAAACGTCAGGCCACTCAACAGGGCCATTTGAAGTTTCTGCTTCTCGAGAAATTTCAACGAAAAATAAAGGGTAAGAAGGCAAAACAAAAAAGCAAGGATCTCATCCCGGCTTTTAATATTTGCCACCACTTCGGTATGAACGGGGTGAGCAACGAAGAGGAGACTGATCAGGAGTGGTGCCGATAAATACCACGGATCCTGATCATTCCCAAAACCCGTCGAGGAGGCGAATTTTCTGAGCAGGATCAGCAGCAGTATGCAGATAAAAGTGAAAAGTAATACATTGATGAAATGGCTGATCATCGGATTTTCTCCGAAAATCTGGTATTCAATGGCAAAAGTCACCAGCGATAGCGGCCGGTACCTGCCACCCGAAACCATGCTCTGGTCTTTGCCGAAGAACCCGGTAAAAAAATCTGTGGTAAGAATGCTGCCAATGCCTTGAAATCCTTGTTTCGTGAACTGGTTGCCGGTAATCACCATCAGGTCATCATAAGCATATTTCAGATTCAGGGTGTTCCCGTAAAATACGATGCAGGCAAAAATAATCGCAAAAATACCGTAGTACAGCGAAGGGTCCTTCCTCAAACTTGTCTTATTGGTAAAAACTTCTTTTTTGGGAGGCGCTGGTTTATGTTTTGCGTTCTTTGCTACCTGCAGCTTTTTCATAAAACCCGATTTATTTACTTAAGTGACTGGAGATAATCATCCGGAACTGCTTGTCCAAGTTCCTTTGCCTTCAAAGCATCTTTAAGGGCCTCCGTTTTATTACCGGTCTGTTTTAATGCCATTGACCTCAACCAGCGGTAATTGGCAAAATCGGGTTTGATGGCAATGGTTTTGTTCAGCCATACAATACATTCCTTCATATTGCCCATGTTAAAGTAAATCATCGCGACACTGAACAACACACGTTCATCATCCGGTTTTGATTTCAGGTACTGCTTGAAATCGGCGATGGATTCTAAAGGTTTTCCCAGGGAGCCATACACCACTGCCCGGTTGGCATAAGGTGTGGATTGGGTACTGTCCATGGAAATGGCTTTGGAGAGGTTGTACAATGCTGAATCATTTTGGTTGCGACGCACATAAATTGCACCGAGGTTGGCAAAGGTCAGGGCATTGTCCTGCCTGATTTTCACGGCCCTGTTATAATCTGCATAAGCCGAATCATCTTTTCCCTTGTTGAAATAGATGTTTCCCCTGAATTGCAATATCTCCACATCGCCCGGATCGAGTTCAAGATCTTTTGAAAAGTCTTTCAGCGCTTTTTCCTGTTCGTTTATTTCTTTGTAATAGATTCCGCGGCAGGCATAAGGACGCGCAGATTTTTCCGGATATTTTTCGATAACGTCCGACCAGAGGGTATCCCCGTTTTTCCAAACCTTTGTGCGTTGAAAGGAGAGAACCATGAACAGGATGAGGATGACGGAGACCAATGAAAGGACCAATGTTTTCCGCTCACGATGTTTTTCAAGATAATTCTGTGCGAGCATGGCAACGATGAAAACAAGCCCCACATAAGGAATTTTGGTATAGCGGTCGGCCATGAATCCTTGTCCCGCCCCGAAAATCTGAAGCAGAAAGAAAACGCTGAGGGTGAAAAACAGGATGCCAAAAACGATTTCACGCCACCTGGGATAACATTTCCACGTTGCAAATGCCAGAAGTCCGATCATCACCGGACTGAGGTAATAAAGGATGGGCAGCGTTTCGCCTGTTTTTATCGGGTTGGGGTACAACGCACTCAATCCGACCGGAACGATAAACTTGATGAGGTAGGCGTTGAAGGTGTAGAGACCAAAAAACAGCCGCTCGGTAAAGGTGAATATTTCGTTGATCCTGAGCGCACCAATATTCTTCAGGATAAAAATGCCGGCAACCCCAAAAATCAGGGAAAGGATGAAAAACGGGATTTTCTCAACCACCAGATTTGGCCTGATGGGCCGTTTTTTATAAAAATCGATCGCAAGAAGTACGAGCGGGAGGGAAACAGCCTGTATTTTAGAAAAAAGTGCGAGCAGGAAAAGGCCCAGGCTTAATAACAAATAAAGGTATGGCTTCTGATCTTTTTTCAAATACTCCAGGTAAGCGATGATGGAAGCCAGGTAAAAGAAGGTGTAAAGCAAATCTTTGCGCTCTGTAACCCAGGCAACGGATTCAACGCCCATCGGATGAATACCGAAAATGAGGGCTCCTATGGCGGCAAAGAGTGGCTTGAGACCCAATTTCCTGAGGATCATGAAGACAAACATCGTACAGAAAAGATGTATCAACAGGTTGGTTGAATGGAAAGCAAGTGATGACAGTCCGAACAACTTATATTCGATGGCATAGGAAAGCAACGGCAAAGGAACGTAGGTACCCCCGATTTGAGATGTGAACATTTCGCGGAGCGACTGAAAGGTGATCGACCGGATCATCATGTTGTCGATGATGTATGATTTATCATCCCAGGTTGTTAAAAAATCGCTGGTGAATACCGGCAGAAATACGATAAATGTAAGGGTGAGAATTACGATGAGCAGAAATACCGGGTTGTCTGTGACAGATGCTTTACGAACGGGTCTCTTTTCCGGTGATTTTTCAACATTGGGGCGCTTTTTGGGGTTTGAAGGTGACCGGGGCTTGATCCGCTTATCCATAAATTTCATTTTGGGTCGCTAATTTAGTGGATTTCCCAATTCAACGGCTGGTTTTATGGCTTGTCGGTTTCAATTTATTTATGAATAGGCTCTCAGGGATGATTCCCGTTGCCATTCCGGGCATCAAACCAACCCGATCTCTTTACGGCAATGGTGGCAAAGCGAATGACCTTTCTGGTCAATATCTTCCACGTAAGTACTTGACCGCATGACGCAGGTTGGTTGGTTGCAATGGATGAGCCCGAAGGTATGGCCAAGTTCGTGGATAACCTCCTTGGTAAAGCGGGTTTGCAACAATTTACTGTCTGTCTTCATCCCGTAACTTGTATTGTTTAAGCGGTAAAGCGATGCAATCCCGCTGCGTCCGCCTAAAAAGGCTTGTCCGAAAATATAGGTCAGGATCGGGATAAAAAGATCTACGCTGAACAATCCGAGGGATTTGCCCGATTCGGCCAGGGGCAATCCATCAACATGCTTCAACAGCTTATTCCCGTTGTACTGTCGCCGTCCCGGGTCATAATATTCGCTTAAATCAATGTGCCCTTCTTTCAGGTTCAGGGAGGAGCGGAATTCGAGTTTGACAACTTCGGCAATCTTCTCAAGAATATCTTTCTCGAAATACCCAAAAGAGATCAAGGTGATGTTTTGCAGACTCATTATGTGCTATTGTTGATCTGCGGGTTTTAAATCGTATTTCTTTATTTTATTGTAAAGAGTTACCCGGTCAACTTTTAATGCTTTTGCTGTGCGGGAAATGTTCCAACTGTATTTGATGAGGATCTGCAGGATGAATGCTCTTTCAAAATCGTCCAGGCTTTCGGCAGAACTGTTTACAATAGTCTTCTCCAGCGGAAGATCCTTCAGGCCTATTTTCCGGCCATCGCCTACCACAATGGCCCGTTCAATCATGTTTTCCAGTTCCCGGATGTTCCCGGGAAAGCTGAACTCCTGCAAACGTTTCAAAGCCCCCGGATCAATGGCCACAGGAGGTTTGTTCATCGAAGTGCAGTACTTTTGGATAAAATAGTCCACAAGCAGCGGAATGTCCGCCATGCGTTCACGCAAAGGCGGTATGTGAATATTCACCACATTGAGCCGGTAAAAAAGATCTTCCCTGAAGGTTCCTTTTTCAACCAGGCCTTTCAAATCCTTGTTGGTGGCGCAGATCACCCTGAAATCGGAGGTGATCTCTTTATTCCCGCCAACTCTGATAAATGTTTTCGATTCCAGTACCCGCAGCAGTTCCACCTGCATTTTATTCGAAATGGTGGCAATTTCATCCAGGAAGATCGACCCGCTGTCGGCCATTTCAAACCTGCCTTTTCTGTTATACATGGCACCGGTGAAGGCCCCTTTTTCGTGACCGAACAATTCGCTTTCGAGCAAACTTTCGGTCAACGCACCGCAATGGACACTGACAAAAGGAAAAAACTTACGCGGGGAGTTGGCATGGATCGCCCTGGCAACAAGCTCTTTGCCGGTGCCGCTTTCCCCGGTAATGATCACCGAAGAGTTGGTTTGTGCCACACTTTCCACCTCCCGCAACACATTTTTCATCGCTTCGCTTGTTCCGATAAGGTCTTCCACATTCTCAAGGGAGACAACTTTTTTCTTCAAGGTTTCATTTTCATCCACCAAAGAAATCTGTTTCGTGGCATTTCTTATGAGATGGGTTAAATCGTCGGGGTCGAAGGGTTTGGTAATGTAATCGAACGCGCCGTCTTTCAGTGCCTTTACGGCCGTGTCAACCGTGGCAAAGGCGGTCATCACGATCACAATCGAATCCTTTTTATGTGCTTTAATTCTGCGGAGCATTTCCAATCCGTCCATTCCGGGCATTTTGATATCGGCCAGAACGATGTCAAACTGGTCCGATTCAAGAATTGTCAGTGCTTTCCGGGCATTTTCGGCGCATTCAACGCGATATCCGTCTTCGATGAACCAACTGTACAACGAATCTCTTACAGATTCTTCATCGTCAACGATTAATATGGAGATCTTTTTCGCCATGATGTATGCTCTTTTAATTTCTGATCAGAGGGATGGTGATAGAGATGGTTGTCCCGGTTCCCAGTTCAGATTTAACGTGTATTTTTCCTTTATGATTTTGTATGATCCCGTGAACGATGGCCAGCCCAAGTCCGATGCCGCTCGCATCCTGCTTTGTTGAAAAGAAGGGTTCAAAAATATGGGGGATGTCTTCCGCCGCAATGCCCAGCCCGTTATCGGAAATTTCAAAGGTGACGGTGTCTTCGTCCTGGTTTTTCGTTTTGATCGATATTTCACCATTTTCAAGTACCGCCTCCGATGCGTTGACAAGCAGGGCGATGCAGGCCTGTTTAATCTGGTTTGGGCTGCAATTGATTACATCGGACCTGGCCGAAAAGTCTGATATAAAACGGATGTTGGCAATTTTGATCGGGTGGGTCATCAGGTCATAAGTGTCCTGCAGAATTTCATGCAGATGCTTTGGTTCAAAATCATCCTGGTCTTTACGTGAAAAATCGAGCAGCCCTTTTACAATGTCGCCGCAACGCTTTGTTTCATTCTCAATCATTTTCAAATGTTTGAGCATGGAATCTTTTTTGGCAACATTCAAGTCGGGGTTACTTAATTGCTTCGACAGCAGTTTTGTGTAAATGAGGATTCCCGAGAGGGGGTTGTTTATTTCATGTGCCACGGAGGAGGACAATTTTCCAAGCGAGGCCAAACGTTCCACATGCATCAGCTCATTTTGGGCCGCCCCGAGCTCCTCCGATTTTTTCTGGACTTTATATTCGAGCTGCTGCGACCAGTTTTCCAATTCATCGGTGGCCGACTGCAGGTTGTCAAGCATGTCGTTGAAAGCCCTTGAAACCATCCGCATATCATCCAGCTGATTGGGGGTGATTTCAACCCGCATGCTTTTATCGCCGTTAGCCACCGCAATGGATACTTTGATGAGGTCGTTCAACGGGTCTTTGATACGTTTCCTGGTGAAAAATATTAAAAACAGGAACAACGATATGGTGATGAAAATGGCAAGGAGAAAAAACTCGGTGGAGGATTTGGTAACTGCTGCATCCAGGTCTTTCAACGGAAGTTTGATGACCAGGGAACCCAGCAGGGTATCGGTTGCCTTGTGCGCGTGACAGGAGCTCATGTAACACGATTTCTCATTCATGATGGGCGATTTGATCAGCAGATGGCGGCCGGTGTTGTCGTTCCGGATCATCTTGCAATCGCTGTCGACATCGAGAATTTTATAAGACTTCCCCTTGTCGGGAAACATTGACCGGATGTTGTTGTGGCAACTCACGCAATTCGGGTTGCTGTGGTTGTTGTTGGTGTCAGAGGCAATGGAGGAATAGACCAGGTCATCGTCGCTGTCGTACATATTCACTTCATCGATGCCCGGCAGGGTGTTGATCACATCCAGCGTGTATTGCAGTGAACTCTTATCGTTCTCCAGCATGGAATGGTACAGGGCGCCCTCCACGATGGAACCAATGTTGTTGCCGTTCTGGCGGATCACCGTATTCAGATACTCCTCATTTACCGACCTGAAAATGAGACTGAATGAGACAAACAGAAATACAGATAAAATGGTGATGATCAAAACAACCCGGCCATAAATCGATGACCGGAATTTAACATACTTTTTAAAAATAGTTTTTCCTTTATTGTTCTGGGGTTTATGTTTAAAAAACATAGTACAGAGTGTTTGGAGCAGTGTCGGGTAGTTTCTAACCAGGTGGTTATATTCCAGTGCAATGTACAAAAAAAACCGGTATGATGGCACCGGTTTAAAATAAATTGTTATAAAAATAACAGCAGATCGGAAAATACTTAAAAGAGAAGATTAATTACCCTTCAGGTGAAAAAGTGGAAAAACATGGAATCGGATTCCATATTTTTCCATATATTTGCCTCATGATACCACGTATTGCATCAACTAAACTTCAGGAACTGGCTTCCCTGTTCAAAGCCGTTGCCGTTATCGGGCCGCGACAATCAGGGAAGACAACCCTTGTAAAAAGTCTGTTTAAGAACCTGCCTTACATTAACTTTGAAAATCCGGATATCCGGATGCTGGCCACAGACGACCCGCGTGGTTTTTTATTAAAATACGCTGATGGAGCAATTTTTGATGAAGTACAGCGTGTGCCACACATTTTCTCCTACCTCCAGGAAATTCTTGATAATTCAACCGGGCGGGGAAAATTTATCCTTACTGGTTCCAACAACTTTCTGCTACAGGAAAACATTTCACAAAGCCTTGCCGGCAGAGTTGCCTATTTGCGGCTACTGCCTTTCAACCTTGAAGAATTGACGGGTTTTTATGAAATTCCCGATGAAAACAAAATGATCCTCCGGGGATTTTACCCACCCTTGTATGATATGGGCATTCCGGTTACTGACTGGATGCCCAATTATATAAGGACTTACCTTGAGCGTGACGTCAGACAGATAAAGAACATAGCGGATTTGTTGGTTTTTGAAAAATTTATGCGGTTGCTTTCCGGTCGTACCGGGCAGGAATTGAATTATTCATCATTATCTATTGAAACCGGTGTTGATGTTAAAACGATCCAGTCATGGATTGGAATTCTCGAAAGCAGCTTTATTATCTATCTGCTCCGTCCTCATTACCGGAATTTTAACAAGATCATTGTCAAACGTCCCAAATTATACTTCTACGATACAGGTCTTGCCTGTACTTTACTTGGAATTACCACCACCGGGCAGCTTGAAAACCATCCGCTGCGAGGTTCCTTATTCGAATGTCTGATTGTGACAGAATTGATCAAACAACTTACGCACCGTGGAAAAGAGGTGAATCTTTATTTCTGGCGGGATAAAACCGGTCACGAAATTGACCTCGTTGCCGAAGAAGCCACCAGGCTGTTTCCGATAGAGATCAAGGCAGGAAAAACACTTCATTCCGAATTTTATAAAAACCTGCATTACTGGATGAAACTTAGTGGCGAAACACAGGCGGAATTAATTTATACCGGTGAACTGGAAATGCAACGGACTGATGGCATTCATATCAGAAGCTGGAGAAGTTTATCAGGTCAATGGACAATGCTGAAACTGTGACACTGCACCCTGTAAAGATTCAAAAACTCCTTCGGGAAATCCTTCCAGCATTCATCGGGCATAGAGGCGAGGGAATGGTCGGCCAGTTCACCTTTTTACTGATAATTTCACCCTTTCAGGGCTGGATGAGGAGAATATCTGGCGAGGTTCCATTGTTTAGCGTTATTTCTCCCGGGTCAGCAAGGGAAAACTAAACCCCGGAAGGGGTGGCAATATTTTAGATTGGTTGACGGGGTTGGGTTGCTGAACCCTGAAAGGGTGAAATAATATCGTTTCTATAAAGATCAGGCAAACCTTACCAATAGCGGTAATTCAAAAGTCTGCAAGATATATTTTGTAATAACTTTGCACAGAAAATTACAGCATGACGGAACAGTAACATTAAATTATGAGGGCACTCCGATAAGTCTGCTAACAAATAATTGTAACTATTCACCCCCTGTTTTTTAAATCCAAGGGTTATTAACAATTTTCAGGCTTGTTGTCCTGTTTTTATTCGCCATCTAGACGATATCAACCGTATTTTGTTGATTG
>CAIQUS010000250.1 GCA_903875045.1 uncultured Bacteroidales bacterium | reverse complement strand
GGCCGCAGAGTTTTTTCGCAGAGTTCCGCAAAGTTATAATTATCTGCGAGTTATCTCTGCGGCTCTTTGCGGTTTCTTTGTGTTCTTTGCGGTTTAACATTTTTTTAAATGGTGATTTGATGAATAAACGACTTTTCGGAGTGGACTCTTTATTTGAATAATGATTATATTTTCAATTCGATCGCCAGGGATGGAAAAACCGCTTGCTTTGACCAGTCAGATGATCCGTTTTGTCCACCATTCGGTCAAACACCGGTTGAATCAGCTATTGAATATGCAATGTCTTTACATCAACGATCGTATCAAAATATTGAACCAAATCTTTTTTGTGGGTAATGATAATGATTGTGATCTCTGCTTTTAGATTAAGCAGAATGTCGATTATTTTCTGTTCATTTTTTAAATCAAGTGCGTTTGTGATCTCATCAAGGAGTAAAAGTGTGGGTTCCCGCAACAGGGCCCTTGCTATGGCCAATCGTTGACGTTCACCTCCTGAGAATTGCTGTGCATTGTTACTCATCGCTGTATCCAGGACCGCGACGAGTTCATGAACGAACCCGCCGGCATTGACCCGATCGAGCGTTTGCCATATCCGGTCATCTGAAATCCGTTCGTTCCCCATGGTTAGATTTTCGCGCAGGGACGAATTGGTGAACACCGAATCCTGCGGAACATAAGCGATGGAATTGTGCCAGGCAGCCTGGTCTGTTTCAAACCATGTTTGACTATGCATCATTGATTCGAAAATTCGACCCCTACAGGGTCGTGAATGCCTTGCGGGGACATTTATACTACCAGTATTTGACCCCTTCGGGGTCGGGTCAAACTGTATTATTCGAATCTACTGGTACAATTGTGATCAATCAATTAAAATATTTTATATATTTGACATGGATGAATAACGCGCAAATTGACCAACCTTTGCCCTAGTAATCTGACCACCTTTTATCGTAATAATTGGAAAAAAAATATCGTTATCCACCAAAACTGAAGACAGGAATAAAATAATCGGTTTATCTTGGCTTAAATGAAAGAAATACAAAGATGACCCCTTTTTGTAAAGTCTCCCTGTTGTGGAATCCGGAGAAAGCCGAAACGCCGACAAAAAGGAAGTAGGCAATGTACAACTTGAAAAAACCTCTTATGGCAAAATCAGTAACAAAAAGTGTTAGTGGATCAAAAAACACCACAAAAACCGTGACAAAAGCAGGAAAAGCGGATAAACGGACTAAACTTGGAGGAAATAAGAAAAAATAGCAGAATTGAGAAAGGTTGACGAAAGACTTATTAAATCTTTACGGAAATGATTTTATAGAATCAGCTACAGGGTTAAATAATACTCTTGTAATGGATTTTTTTTCCGTAAAGAAATTACCGATGTGCTTTACAGGAAAAGTACATGAACCAACTACCCCTAAAATAATCTCTTATGGAAAAGAAATGGATAATTCAAGACCTTGATGATGTTCAGTTATTTGCTTCATCGGAGTTTAACAGCAAGCATTCTGCCAAATTAGCCAGATTAAACTCCAGGGAGGGAATGGCAAATTGGTCCTCAAAGAAAAACGACAACGAACAATGGCTTGGAGTGGATTTGGGTAAAGAAGAAAATATTGTGGCTGTGGCTATTCAGGGTAGGTTTAATCAAGCTCAATGGGTAACAAAATATAATTTGCAAATCAGCAATGATTTGAAAAACTGGAATACAATTGAGAATCTTGACGGGTCAAAAGACCAGGAAACTGTAGTGATTTCCAACTTGCCGACACCAGTTAAAGGCCGTTATTTAAAATTTGTCCCCACTTCTTGGCAAGGTCATATTTCAATGCGAATAGATGTTTGTATATTAAGTGGAATGACTCAAGAGGAAAAAATATCAAATCCAGAAACTGATTTTTGTAATGAGTATGACGAAAAATTAGAAGAATTAAAGCGTAAAGAATTAGAAATAGCAAGAAAAGAAGCAGAATTAAATGCAAAACTCTCAGAAATAGCAAAAAAAGAAACCGAAGGAACTGCAAAGAATGGAATACAGTGGTTGGATATTGATAAAGAGATCGTTGATGAAAAGGCAGGCAAATTATCAAAAGAGACGCAAGAAATTTTAAAGCGCGGTTTGTCAACAACAGAGAAATTGATGAAAATGATTGATGAGCAAGTTAAGCAAAGAGACAAAGAGAATGAGAAAAACAAAATTGAACCATCCCAGAGAGAGAATTATAAGTTACAAAATCCAATAACAGGTAATCTGTTTTCTGTTGCTTCAAAAGATTTTCCGAAATCATTGACTTTTAATGAAGCCGTTAACGCTTGTCAAGGTTTAGGGCGAGGATGGAGGCTGCCAACAAAGGAAGAGTTATTAATGATCGATGAGAATAGAGACGCAATCGGGGGTTTTAAAAACCAAAAGCAAAAGCCAGACGCTGATGGGGCGTATCGTGATAAACACAGTATATATATTAGCTCTACCAAAGATGAAAAAAGTGCTTGGTGCGTTGACTTTTATACTGGTGAGCCTTTTGTTGGTGATTACCGTGATGCGAAGGAAACTAAATATTGGGTTCGCGCCGTGAAAAATGGTTAAAACTTTCTATGTGTTTAAGAATGCAAAAACAGACCCCATCGGCAGATTACCCGAAACCTTGGCACCGCACAACAGGCCACAGTGGTTTCTGATGCTACCGAATCTCGTCAGGCTCTGAATTCCGGCTTTTTAAAATGAACTATATCAGCCAGGAATCCTAATCATGGGTTTCAATACGGCCATCATCAACAATGATAACTTTTTCATGATTTGGAGTTTTGGTTATAAAATGTCAAGAAAAAGTAAGATATCCCCGATAGAAAAAATTTATTGAAAAAAACGCAGGAAATTCCTGATTATTATCAGCAGGAGTTTAATTGGGAAAAACACTCGCTTTGACCAGCCTTCGCTGAAAAAGCCTGACCATCTCATTTAATTGATTGCTAATAGCATAAGGAGGAGGTCAACTTAATTCGGCGGAAGGTGTTAAAACGCTCTGTTTTGTCCTCCTTGTTTTCATATCAGGAACGAGAACTCAAAACAGGTTTCATAAATAAATGAGAAGGGATGAGATATATTGACTATTTTTACCTTCGATACTATCATACTCCCTCTCCCTTTCCAGGGATGAACTTTCAAATATTTTCGACATCGGATTTGTTTTACTACTTCAACCAACTCCAACACGATGAAACACTTATTTTTACTTTTATGGCTATTGACTGTGACGCTTAATACAGCCACCGGTCAGGAAAAACAGCAAGGTGAACCTGTCAATACCAATCAGCACAGGTTCTGGGTCGGATTCAGCTATTCCTATGTGCACACCGACATGAAATTGTACAGTTGCATTGAGCATTCTGTTTGGCAGGGGCTTGACTACGGAGCCGACACCCTTTCAAGTAATGACCTAAGCTCCATTAATTCGAATACCCGATTCACCAGCGAAGACCAGGTTTTAGCGGTTGAAGCCGGGATGGACCTGTTCAACCGGCCCTCATCAAAATGGCACATCGATGGCAAGCTCATCCTGGGGCTTGCACGAACAAAGTACACAACTTACGACAGGGAAAGGGATGTCAACGACCTGGTGTTGACTTCCCCGTTTTCGAGGATATGTGCGGGTTTTGAATTCAGGTTTGGCTATGCTTTCAATCAACATTGGGGTTTGAATGCAACTCCTCTTCTGACCTTCACCCAGGGGGCCACAACCCGGATCGATGACAAATTGAACGGGCCTCTGCTGAATTTTTCTGATGATCGGAAGGTGACATCACAGACCGTTATGGCACGTGTGAACATTATGGCCGGTTACCGTACCGGACGGTTTAATTTTTCTGCCGGGCCAGGCTTTTACCTGGCATATAATTACCGGGAATACAACATAAAAATGACCAACACCGATGATGGAAGTACCTATAATACGGAGACATGCTCTGTGTTTTACAATAAATCCTTTGTCGACGCCAGCCTTAAAATCGAATGGAAGATCATCTCTCTCCTGGAAGCAAACCTATACTGCGGGATCGGGAAGGATATCGTGATCACTCCAGGCATCAAATACCTGTTTTGACATAAATGCAATACATATCAAAAACTTCAATCACATGAAAAAATATTTACTTGTTTTCCTCGCACTGACCCCCCTGATGACCATAGCACAATCACTTGATATCCTTCCGGATTCTGTCTGGGAGGATAGTAAGTCAACCTGGTGTGCCAACGGTGTCGCATTTTACAATTACCAGGACACACTTTTTACCGGAATTATGGACTGGGATGAAGAACAGCAACCGGGTGGGTATACACAAGCTTTAACTCCCGCTTTTTACACTTTCAATCAGGCGCATTATAATACAACCCCATTAACAGCCTTGCTATTTTCTCCTTCGAAAAAGAACAACATTAGCAACTTTGGTTATCCAAATGAATCGCTCTCCTGGAAGTACAAATTTTTACTCGGAAAAAACTTCTTTTTCGAATTTAACGCGCTATTGTGGCATTTCCATCATATTCTGGATCATAACCAAGAGACAAGTTATGAGTGTTTTGCCCAGCTTGACAGGGTACATAACACCAACCGGGTTTATTATGATATGCAGCAAGCCACCCCGGATGTGAAGAAATATGGAGCGTTTCAGCTTGATTCCCTGTTGTTCTTTATCGGACTTAACCAGAATACATATAGCTATTTTTATCACCAATGGTGCATACAGCAATATGCGTACGACTCCGTTTCGGGCAAATTCATAGAAGGACCCAACTACTACCTGAGCGATATCCCACGCACTCCGAGATTCGGAGGCTTCATCAAACGTATTGATTCTCTCAAGCGTGTATCCTTTATTCTTGATACTTACAACCCCGGAACGTCGCAAAACTATATAGGCTTACTGACCTATACAAAAAGTCTGACAGGGTATGTGTTCAATTATGAACCACTTGATATCACATCCTACAATAGCATCGAAATTGGAGCGGTTGCCTTAACTTCCGGTTCGCTAAAGGGGCAAAAAACCAGTGAAGCGAACCCCGACAAAACCGACAGGATTTCGTATTTGATGATCCCGTCAACAACATCCTCCGACGGCAAATACCACATGTATTACAAGGAGTCCTACATTACGCCAACGAACCAACTCACCGTAATGAACCAGGGGTCGGTAACGCTCGGTAACTATCCCTGTCCGGTACCGGACCGCAGCGTTCTAAACGGTTCAAATATTCTGGATATAGCCTGTGGAACTGAACTGATCCCAAAAGACTGGTCGAACCTTGAGGGAAATGATGCGTTCCAGTCAAGAATCGGTTTCTTTTACCCGGATAAAAAAGCCCATCTGAATGCTGCCGAGTTTTTGTCTGACAAATTCCTGAGTGACAATACCAAAACAGTTTCCAGCAACGATCTGGGTGATCTGAAGAAATATCCTTATATCAAGGGGCTATGGACCCTTATTGGCATTGTTGATGGCGCTCCTCCCTGTTCGATGGATTGGCATAAATGGGATTCACTGGCGTATGCAGGCTATCACCCAACCGAATTATCGCTGACATTTACAACGTCCCAGGCTTGGAACACGACAGTAACCTACGATGACCAATGGTCAGTGGGTGCCAGTTTTGAAAAATTAGGCAAGGAGGACGAAAAACACCTTATAGGCTCATTGGGACTTAAATATTTCGGGGCATACACAAGTGAGTTCAAGCAAAGCAACAAGGTGACATATTCGCTCGAAAAGGGATTCAATCTTACCGAAACGGCACAGGACACCGGTGTCTTCCTCTACTCTGTTCCCGAGATTACCCGTTACCAGTTTAACGTTTATCCCTGGTGGGATAAACAAAGCACATATCCCATCCCAAACACATTGCAGTATATGTTCCGAACAACAGGCATGGCGCTTAAAAATGTGAATGTCTCTATTCACGAATTCCCGTTTGGCATTAATCAACCGAATGACCCTTCGATGCAGGAATGGAATAATGGTAGCACACGTTCTCAAATCAAGAACCAGTCAGCTTTTTATAATGTGTCTCCATTGACAACCATGACATGGACCAGCCCGAGTGCGGGGGATGATGGAACATATAGCAGCGAAATTGATGTTTCTTCCAAATACACCTATACCAATGGTTTTTCCCAGGAAGCCAGCATCGGAGTGGAAATTCCGTCCGTGTTTAAGCTTTCATTAAATCAGTCGTATGATTTCTCTTACAGCACATCAACAGAATGTGAGACAACAACAGAGTTCGAAATTGCTCCTTCCCTCAAAAACCTTGAGGATGCCGGGATGGGACCCCGGATTAGCTACCTTGCAATGGATGTTTATTATTTAAAACATGATTCAAGCAATAGTTTCGGCAATTGGGAGCAACAGCAGTGGTATTTTTATGACAGCCTGAATGGGATGAAACCCTGGTATATTGCCTATATCGTCAATGATGTGAGTTCAAAGATCAGGTTGTTATCCCCCCGTAATCAGGATGTATCCCGGCAATCAGGGTTTCTGTTCGTCTGGGACACTGAAGGCGACGAATTATCAGAATATACCATATTTGTTTATCAATCTGCCAGTTGCAGCCCTTCGGGTATTCTTTACTCGAAGAGTGTCGGAGATACGAGATCGCTCGACCCTGTGGGATTTACACCGAAGCCGGGAAAAACATATTTCTGGAGAGTGAGGGGCTTTACCAGCACAGGAGAAATCGTTTGGTCCCCGACAGGGTCATTTTCAATTGAAGGTCAGAAGCCGGGCGGTTCAACGGATGGCTCGCCGCTTAAGGCCGTCATTTACCCGAACCCCGGCAATCAGGGCGAAGTAAAAGTTTCGTTCAGTGCGATAGAAGCAGGAACGGCCAGCTGTTCGGTCTATTCAACCAGTGGCATTCTCTTGTACAGCGAAAAGATCATGCTCTCAGGATCAGGGCAGATCATGACTCTTCATATCCCTTCATTGTCCGGACCCGGGATCTACTTTGTTGAGATCGTCAGCAACGGACAACGGGTCATCAGGAAAATGATGATTCTGTAGCACTTCCACCCATCGTTTCATATATTACGCCCCCTGACTTCTGACACTTCTCAATTTTAGTGCGTTGATATTTTCCAAGTAATTGAATTTGAATGACATAAAATTCATAATTGTCACTTTTACCGCACCAACGCCCATTTTAAGCACGAAATACAACCTGCAAAGTACAAACGAAAGTGGGAAGTACATAGTTCGAAGGACGAACAACGGCTTGCTAATCGTACTTCACGTTGTACCACACTAAATGTCAGCAGTCAGGACGGAGAATATGCCGCTAAATTTACGACCATTCGCCTTGTTCTTCATGGATTTGACGACCAACTCACTGTTAAGGTTAATGGGGAGGATTCTTCGTTGAAGTTAAAATCAACCAGGGAAAAAACAGTTGAATTTCAATGGGGTAATGAGGAAATTATAATCCTCCGCTAAAACTGCTTAAGTATCTGACTTCCCAGGTGAAAAGGCTTGACTTTCACCCTTAATTTTCTTATATTTGTGATCATCACAAAAAAGAAGGAGGAAAAAATGAAACCCCAAACCATTTTCTTCCTGTTTCTGTTCATGATTCTTTTGGCAACCGCCCCCGCCTCTTCTGCCATCATCGGCGATTTCCGGACCAAAGCAAGCGGAAACTGGAACCAGGTAACCATCTGGGAGTATTATAATGGCTCAACATGGGTCGCTGCGACCTTTACTCCCACATTTTCAAATGAACAGATTGATGTCCTTGCTGGTCATGCTGTCACAGTCACTGCCAATGTAACCATTGATCAGACTCACATGCATGGTACGCTGACAGTCAACAGTGGTGTTACCCTGACTGTCAATGACGGAAGCGGCACCGACATGGCCATCTACAACCCTGTCACCATCAACGGAACAGTTGTAAACCAGGGTACAATTTCGGGTATTGCTGCTGAATTCATCTTTAACACGGATGCACTTTATCAGCACAACAAGGATGGAGGAGCATTGCCTGATGCCACATGGAATACCGGTTCCGCTTGTGAGATTACAGGTGTTACCTCTTCAGCAAGCATCACAAATCTGGATCAGTCTTTTTACCACTTTAAATGGAACTGTCCATCACAAACTGCTGAAACCAATTGCGCCGGGAACCTTCAGACCATAGGTGGCGATTTTCTGATGATAAACACCGGGGCCAGCGGGAAACTCAAACTTGGCGAAACGGCCGATTATACGCTGACGATCACTGGAAACTGGGATCAACAGGGAGGTACCTTGAATTTGGGAGGAGGGAGTAGCTTGGCATACATTAACCTGTCCGGAAATTTCTCCATGTCAGGTGGTAAGATCACCGAAATGAATTCTTCCGGATATACTGCAAAAATCACTTTTGTTAAACAGGGAATCCAGACTTATACCAAAACAGGTGGAACCTTTGAGAACAATATCGATTTTGAGATTGGTGCAGGTACTACACTGGATATGGGCAATAGTATTGTTGATGGCAGCCTTGGGCTGTTTTCTGTTGGCAGCTCATCCACCATTCGTACTTCAAATGCAAACGGTATCAGCAGTTCAGGGGCATCGGGCAGCATCCAGACAACAAGCCGCTATTATAGTTTTGCGGCCAATTACCATTTTTTCAGAACTGGTTCCCAGTCGACTGGTAACGGGATACCATCCCCGCTGAACGGGAAACTCATGATTGGCTCAACATCATCGGCAACCAGTCTCTCCCTGACAAATGGTTCCATCAGCATCAACGGCACACTGATACTGTGCAGCAGCGGTTTAGGCAATAGTTCAATTTCATCCGGAACTGTCGCTTATGGTTCTACCGGTTTGCTGGAATACCAAGGCAGTTCAACACAAATTACAACGATAAAAGAGTGGCCTTTTTCCGCAGCTCCATTTTCTGTCACCATCAACAACCCATCCGGTGTAACCATGGATGCTGATAAGACCATTTGGGGAACGCTTACCCTCGCTGACGGATCTTTTAATATAGGTACTCATACTCTTTCACTAAACGGAACTCTCGTGAAGACATCAGGATGCCTTAGTGGCGGCAGTTCATCAAACCTGATTGCAGGAGGAACGTCATTAACTGCGCTCGACCTGCCTGATGTCGCCCTGAACAACCTACAGCTGGTCAGGGCAAGTGGTTTAAGGTTGATTGGCAATGTAACTATCTGGGGAACAGCAACAATAACCAACGGAGTTGTGACACAGCTCTTGGGCAAAGCACTCTCATACATGGCTGGAAGCAGGCTGAAGTACAATGGCAGCAGCAATCAAACAACCGGGGCAGAAGAGTTCCCGGCTGTGAGCGGACCACCGGCACTTGAAGTGGATAAAACGGGAGGAAGCACCCTGAACCTGAATTTCAGCAGAATTCTGGCTGATAATCTTTTCCTTACCAACGGCATTCTTTCTATCGGAAGTAATACCCTTACCCTGAATGCATTAATCGATGGGTATGGGATACTGGCAGGAGGATCATCGTCAAATATCATTTTTGGGGGGACCGGAGCTGCCACAACACTTCCGGCTGTGATGCTAAACAACCTCACCATCAACCGTCCTCAGGGTATTTTCCTGGGAGGCAATGTCGCAGTTTCAGGTACGTTGTTCCTCATGCCGGGTAATCTGTACATCGAAAGTAATACACTTACAATCAATGGAATAATCGATCAGTCGGTAGGTGGAAACATTTCCGGTACAATTCAATCCACACTGATTTTCGGACCTTCACCCGCATCTGCTTCTCTGCCAGCCATAACGGTAGGGTTCCTGGAAATAAACCGGAGCGCTGGTATACTGATGAATGGTGATGTTCGGGTTGAAAACAATCTCACGCTCGCTTCAGGCTCCTTATCCATCGGATCGAACACGCTTACCCTTAATGGGTCACTTACGCTATCTGGCGGCAGTTTCACAGGTGGTGCAACCTCAGGGCTGGTTATCATTGGGACCTCCCCCGGCCTGTCTCTCCCCTCAATTACCCTCCAAAGCCTGACCATGTCAAGACCGGCTTCTCTTTCTTTTACCGGGGATGTGGTGATAGAGAATAACCTGTCACTGAATGCAGGTACATGCAGCATCAATGGGAGGATGTTAACGCTCAATGGCACCCTCAATTATTCCGGTGGAATCCTTGAAGGAGGGCCATCTTCATCCATGGCAGTGGGCGGCAGCGGGAGCCAATTGACGTTGAACCCTATTTCACTTCAGAATTTTTATCTCAACAGGTCCAATGGCATCAGTCTAACTGGCAACATTGATATTTTTGACACCTTTACACTGATAAACGGCACGATCAGCAGGAATGGGTTTCATCTGTATGGACCGACAGCCAGGTTGCGTTACAATGGATTCACACCACAAACTACTTCCGATGGAGAATTTCCGGAAACAGAAGGACCGTATCATGTTCAGATACAAAATATAGCAGGTGTCACTCTTCATGCCAACAGGCAAATCGGTGGAGATATGATGTTGGATTTTGGCAGTTTTTATCTTGGCAACCATACATTTACGCTTAACGGAACTTTTATTGGTCTGTCGGGCTCCCTTCAGGGAGGTGTGAACTCAAATCTTATTTTTGGGCCTGGCTCTTCACCAGGTCAATTACCCTCGGTTGAACTCAACGACCTTACGATCAACCGTTCTCCGGGGGTGACATTGAATGGCGTATGTACCATAAATGGGACACTGATCCTGTCGGACGGCGATTTCCTGGTCGGATTGGGCCGGACCATGAACTTTAATGGGAATCCTATTGCAGGTAATCCATTGAATTTTAAAACCAGCCTCTCCTCCAGGTTGTCATTTGGCGGTTCTCAACCGGGGTTTATAATTCCCTCCAGCGTGTTGCAAATCGGCAGGCTTACGGTTTCAAACCCATCTGGCGTGACCCTGGATGGTGATCTTTTCGTACAGTCCGGAATAGTTGTAAATCAGCGTTTTATTCTGAATGATCATGTGATTTCAGGGACTGGTTCTTTCAATCTCCTGCCAATGGGAATCCTTGTTATCGGGCACCCTGACGGTGTTGCAGGGAATTTAAAGGGAACCGGTCCGCTCATGCTGGATTCCAATGCGGATTTTGAGTTCAATGGAACAATGGACCAGCTTACCAATTTTCTTCCGACTTCGCTTCCAAACACCATCCGAAACCTGATCATCAGCAATCAGAAACCTAAAAATGTAACACTGAATAGTGATATGACGGTTACAGGAACACTGGAAATATTGTCCGGGGCTAAATTCACTGTCGGGGACTCTCATGTCCTGACTGTTGAAAACGATTTGGTGATCTATTGAAGTTTTTTTACCACAACAGGCACACCAGGGCACATTAGAAATCACAATAGGAACCAGTTATAATGCAAAAGGTGTATATTATGACAATCTGATCGCAAATTCCAAGTCTCAAATTCCAAGCCTCAAATCCCAAATCCCAGCTTTTACAGTTTATTAAAACAGTAACTTTCGTGAGTTTTCTTTCTTGGAATTTGGGGTTTGAAACTTGGAATTTGGATTTTTAGAAATGTACGTTTTTATCCCGTTTATAGTATAACAAAACCCAAATGCAAGGAGTTCTGATATTTTTACTCGCCACACTGCCCTTTTCTGCCTTTACACAGGAAAAGGGTCTTTACAACCCGGCTGGACCTACCCTGGGATCTTCTGAGAAGAACCTGGCCCGCACCGATACAGAACGCGGCAATTTTATCAAGCTGAATCTTGCAAGACTGCTGTTTGTTGATTTTGCCGTTTCCTATGAACGGAAAATATCCCGGAAAATATCCCTGGAAATGGAATTCGGTTACCAGTACCCACTTGAGAGCCATCAACATTCGGACATTGGTAATCCGTTTTTCGGATTAACATTATTTTTGCCTGGGCAGGGATTTTCCTTTGAGGCCGGCCCTAAAATATACCGGCTTAACCAAAATCATCCGGGATTTTACATCTTACCTTGGATGATCTTCAAGGACATGGTGTGTACGGATGTTTCATTTCCCGCCTCCGTTTACGGGAATAAGGAAAAGTGTTATCCGTATGGCGATAATCATTACCAGGTTTATGGGGTCATATTCCGTATTGGAACCATGAAGAATTTCGGTGGTTTTATATTAGATCTTTACACCGGGGTTGGAATAAAGGTAAAGAGCAATCATTATAATCTGTATGGGTACTGGGATACTGATAAGGAGGATTTGTTATCTTACAACAAGGACGGTTCTCCGGTTTCATTCCGAAAAACTACGGTATACCCGGCAATCAGCTTGGGGCTGAAGATCGGATTTGGATTTGGCAGATAGTTTGGAACAGAGTGGAAAAAACGCTTCCCCTGACCAGTCTTCGCCGAAATAAATTGACCAGCATTAAGTATTGAATATTAATAAGTTGAGGTGGTCAGCCAAAACCGGCGCAGGGTCAGATACTCCGGCCTGTCCAACCCTATTCCCTGAGGCAACGGAGTGGCATGCCGAACGCCTTACTGTCATAGTACATGGCACTAATGCTTTGAGAAAAGTTCAGGTTCCAACCGGAATTTGCACTAAACTGTGTAGTGCTCCAATATGTGCCTTTTATACCGCAATTTAAGAGTGAGCCATCACTGCTTTCAAGGTGCCCGGCAGCATGGATTTTTAAGGTTGAACCCCATGGCCCATCCCAATTTATCCAACCGTAATATCCATTGAGATTTGACCATTCCGTGTGAGTTGGAATTCGCCATCCTGCACCAAGCTCTATTGAACATGGATCATTCACTGTCTGCCAATCAAGACTTTCAGTAATAGCGTCTATCCAACTGGTCTGGGGGGTTATGGTTGAGCCATCGTGTTTGTACCCCTGTTTAAGATTAAACTGCCAATACCAGCCTGCTGATGCTTCTGAAGCATCGTTCACGGCAGATGCCTGGTGGTCGGAACCGAGGTTGCTGGTAATCCAGCACCTGGAAAGTTCACCGGGCAGGTTGGCAACAGTGCCGTAGGTGACGGTTTTGGTAACTGGTGCGACGGAGCCTTCTACATGGTTAATTGTTAAAAGATCTCCACAAGTGCACCAATAAAGTGTTGATTGCAATAACGTAACTGGTACAGAATAGCCGCAACCATTGTATGCCCAGGCAAATCTTTCATATTCCACACCACATGTCAGGGCACTTTCGTATTTCGTTGTATCAGTTCCTATGTCAACTGCAGTGGTTACGTTGTTCGTGGAGCTCCATTTATATCCGGTAGAGCCGGTTACAGGGTGCCATTTCCATAAAATGGAGGATTGGGTGGAAACATGCGTTGCAGCAACAGGAGTTGCAGGAACACTAACAGGTACGGTAGTACTCAGGGATGTAACTGCAGATTCACCACAACTGGTATATGCCCAGATGTATCGCCTGTATTTTCTATTGCAAACAGTGCCTGTTTCGGTGAATGAATACGTGACACCAATGTCAGATGCAGTTTCGTAATCAGAAGAGAAATTCCATTTGTACCCGAGAGCCCCTGCAACTGGAGACCAGTTCCAGACAATTTGTCCTTCCGACATAATGTGCGTACCGGCGACAGGCGATTCGATCACACAAGGAGAAAAGGTCATCCATAATTTATTTGTGAAGATACTTAATGCACCATGCGTGCCACAATTGGTGCAATAGACCATCAATCCTTCTGCAGCATCGCCGATTGCGTTGCGCTCCGCACGGGTCATCCGGGGTAAAAGAACGCCCTTATTACTGAATTTTACATCCAACCCTGCAGAAGGATCAGGAGGAGTGTTGTCGACATTTATACCTACTTGCGCAAAAATACCCATCCCTGAAAGAAGGAACAGGAATAAAATGTACACCGGTTTCTCATAAGGAAATATTAATTTGAATGAAGTATTAAGTATTTGGGAAGGAAAACCTCTGAATATCCGGGGTTTGGAAAGAATGATTTGGCGAAAATACTTAAATAAACCGGATTCCCTAATTCCGAAGGAGTTACAGAAGTTACAGATTATAAGCAAACCAACCACCCCAGTTCATTGGTTTAATGTTTTCTGAAAAGTTAAAATTCGATAATGGAACTTGTCGAACCAAAGAAATAAACCATGTGTTTGGATTAATTGATTGGATATCAAACGATCTGGAAGGGAAAAAAAACAAGCCGGCAGGAATACCGGCTTGGCCCCTTGGGCTCCCCTTAATGCTCAAAGTTGCAACTATCTTACTTCCTTTTTACAGCCTTAAAGCGTTCATTGATTGAGCATTCCGTTATTTCTAAAAATATTTGCTTAGATATTTTTATCTAAAATGTCTAATTTGTCAGGGGTCCAAACAAATTTTCATAGTTCTTCCCCAGGTAAAAAATGTTCCTGCATTTGATTATGTTTGGAATGTAACATCATTTCAACCTGCCTTATCTGGGTTCTTATAATCCATAAAGTAACGTGGGCAGGGAGGAAATGATTCTGCTCTCACCAGGCTCTGAATTCCGGCTTTTTAAATGAAAAAAATCAGTCTGGAATCCTAATCATGGGTTTCAATTACGACTTTGCCTCTCACAAGCCGTGTTTCAAAATGCTTGTTGCTGGCGTAAAAGAAAGTATGGAACTTGATACGTCCGATATTCTTTCCATAGATATCATAGGAATATCTGGTCGGGTACGGATCATTGTTCCGGGTGGGAACAACCGACATGCGTACGCTCCTTGTGATGAATGAGCCGCACGGGACCGTTACGGTTGAATCCTTTGCCCACATGGCCGCGTATCCGTGGAAGAGGACGAGGTTTGAGGTGTCTTCATAAAGGGTGTCCGAGAAATTATTCTCTGCGAAACGTATCTTCCCCGTGTGATCGACAATATATCCCGAAGAATCTCTAAGGTATGAGACCGATTGTTCCGGCATATACAAAACCGGTTTTTCATGCATCGCAAAGTACATGTTGCCCCGGATCATCGTATCGCCTGAAATATAGGAACTGTCCCAGTCGTTAGTAGGAGTGGCCTTCCCGATTGAGTCAATCTCATAATTCTGGTAGATCCAATAATTCCCGGGGAGAAGAGGGAAAAATGTTAAATGATCTTCGCGTTGGATGTTATTGGTCGCGTCTTTGTGACACGAACTCAGGCCGGTAATCAGAACGGCCATCATCAAGAATGATAACTTTTTCATGATTTGGAGTTTTGGTTAATAAAATGTCAGGAAAAAGTAATATATCGCCGATAGAAAAAATTTAGTAAAAAAAACGCAGGAATTGCCTGATTATTATCAGGAGGAGTTTGATTGGAAAAAACACTGGCCTTGACCAGCCTTCGCTGAAAAAGCCTGACCATCTCATTTAATTGATTGCTAATAAAGGTGGTCAACTATATTCGGTGGAAGGTGTTAAAACGCTTTGTTTTGTCCATTAAAGCAATCGTTTTTTTTGAGTTTTCCGGTATTGGTAAAGACAATTTCCGGACATTTCAGATAAAAATATCCAACTTACAGGGGTCAAGACAAGTTCAATTGCAAATTTGGAAAAGCTTTTAATTAAGTTTGCAGTAAAACTATCAAATGAACTACCCATACTTACGTCGTTCATACAAAACATAACCTTTCTATTCTAATATGCCATTGAAAAAGATCATTGTTTTTTTACCGCTGCTTTTGTCCCTTTGCGTGTCAGGACAGCAGAACCGCTGGGTTCCGTCAGACACCCACGCCATAAAATGGACGATTGATAATCGCCTCCCGCACACTGATCATATTGAATTGAGTGGCCAGCAGATCTCTGCCGTGATTAGTTATGGTGTAAATACCGACAGCTCTTTTTTCCTAAGAAGGGATATGGTTTGGCCATTGCTGCGGACCATACCAAATAATACACATGCCAGTTTAATCCGTTCTTTTAACCTTGACCCGGTCACCCTGCTGTTTGTCAATAAAAAATTGCTGCTGCACGAAAAGGTTTATGAAGTTGTCCTGGATGGAAAAATCACTGTAAAAAGCACATTTGACGGGAAAATAGACCTTGCCAGAACACTATATCCGTCGACCACCCTCCCGACATTCTGTGAAAAATATGAACTGAAAAATATCGGGCAAAAAATGGTGACATTGGAGATCCCGGAAGTTAAGGTAATGAACACAACCGATCCTGATGCAGGGGTCGACGGAAGCTATCGTATTGTTACCGGGTCGGTGAATCATGGAGTGTTCCAGCTTAAGCCAGGAGAAACAGCCCGGTTTTACCTTTATTTCACTGCATTGAAAGAAGGCCAGGACATCATCGTGGCCGATGTTGAAAATGAACTGGTAAAACGAAATACCCTGATTTCAGAATTTTCGGACAACCTGGTGCTTGAAACCCCCGATCTGATTTTAAATACTGCTTTTTCCTTCGCCAAGATCCGGGCGGCCGAAAGTATTTTCCAGACCAGGGGCGGACCCATGCACGGGCCAGGGGGACTAAGTTATTATGCCGCGATCTGGGCCAATGATCAGGCTGAATACATCAATCCATTCTTCCCCTACCTTGGATATAAATACGGAATCGAATCCGCATTGAATGCATACCGGCATTTCGCGCGATTCATGAATGACGCTTACAATCCCATTCCCAGTTCGATTATTGCTGAAGGAACCGACATTTGGAATGGGGCCGGAGACAGGGGTGATGCGGCCATGATCGCCTATGGAGCTTCCCGGTTTGCACTTTCTCAGGGAGATCCTGTTATCGCTGAAGAACTCTGGCCCCTTATAGCATGGTGCCTCGAATACAACCGGCGACATCTGAATGCCCGGGGGGTTGTTACATCCAACTCGGATGAACTGGAAGGGAGGTTTCCTTCCGGAGAAGCCAATCTCTGCACCTCATCCCTGTATTATGACGCCCTGATCTCCGCCGTGTATCTAGGCAAATCCATGGGGAAAGAACCTGAAATTGTTCAGGCCTATTAGAAAGAGGCGGAAATGCTCAGGGAAAACATCGAAGGATACTTTGGGGCCGATCTCGTGGGATTTCACACATACCGTTACTATGAAGGCAATGACAAGCTGAGGTCCTGGATATGCATCCCGCTTACCGTTAATATCTTCGATCGAAAGCAAGGCACCATTGATGCACTTTTTTCCCCGGAACTGTGGACTGCCGACGGTTTGGCCTCCCAGGCCGGGGACAAGACTTTCTGGGACCGCTCTACGCTCTATGCCCTCCGTGGCGCACTCGCAGCCGGGGATACAAAACGTGGCCTCGAATACCTGCAATATTATTCAAACCGAAGGCTGCTTGGAGATCACGTTCCCTATCCTGTTGAAGCCTGGCCCGAGGGCAACCAGCGTCACTTGTCTGCCGAAAGCGGACTGTACTGCCGGGTTTATACTGAAGGCCTGTTCGGAATCCGCCCGACCGGACTCAATTCCTTCACAGTTGACCCGCACCTGCCGGAAGGATGGAAAAATATGCGCATCAGGAATATTTCAGGATATGGAACAAAATTCGATCTTGAGGTAACTTCCCATGATGGTAAAAGAAGGGTCCTTGTTAAAAAGACAGGTAAAATCATTCTTGATAAAGTGCTCAGGGACGGTGAATCTGCAACGGTCATTTTTAAAAAAAGCAACACTCCATGAAAAAAGTACTGATTACAGGCATGATCCTGGTGATGATTTCCCTCCAGGCCATCTACGGCCAGAAATTCGGAAACCTTGCGGCAACTCCGCCGATGGGCTGGAACAGCTGGAATAAATTCGGATGCGGGATCGACGAAACGATCATCCGGGAGGTGGCGGATGCAATGGTCAGCAGCGGGCTCAGGGATGCAGGATACGACTTCCTGGTGATCGATGACTGCTGGCAGACGGGCAGGGATTCGAACGGGACCGTCCTGGCCGATCCGAAACGTTTTCCTTCGGGAATGAAGAAACTCGGAGAATATATCCATTCAAAGGGACTGAAGTTCGGTATTTATTCCGACGCGGGAACCGCAACCTGCCAGGGAAGGCCCGGAAGCAGGGGCTATGAGTTCCAGGATGCAAGGACCTATGCCTGCTGGGGAGTCGATTACCTGAAATACGACTGGTGTGCCCACGGCAAGCAGAACGCCGAAGCCTCCTACACGACCATGCGGGATGCCCTGTACAAGGCAGGAAGACCAATGGTGTACAGCATTTGCGAATGGGGGACAAATAAGCCCTGGGAGTGGGGAAAGGACATCGGTCACCTGTGGCGTGCAACCGAAGACATCATCAACTGCTTCGACTGTAAAAATTACTGGGGCGGGCTTGGTGTCGTGCAGATCATCGACCTGATGGCCGATATCGGCAATTATACCGGACCGGGTCATTGGAATGATGCCGATATGCTCGAGGTGGGCAACGGCGTGCTTACACTCCCGGAAGAGCGCCTGCACCTGAGCATGTGGGCCATGTTCTCCTCGCCCCTGATGGCCGGTAACGATGTGAGGAACATGTCGAAGGAGACCATTGCCATCCTGACCAACCCGGAGGTGATCTCAGTTGACCAGGATAAACTTGGGATCTCTGCCATCCGGTGGATGAAGTACGGCGACCTGGAGATCTGGTTCAAGCCCCTGGACGGCGGTGATTTTGCCTTCTGCCTGATCAACCGCGGCAAAGAGCCTGTGTCGTTTGACCAGGATTTGAAGACAACCATCAAAAAGGTCTATACCATTGATGATTCATTTATCGTAAGGGATCTCTGGAAACACCAGGTGACCGGAACCACAAAAGAGAACCTGAAGGGAATCCTCGGGCCCCACGATGTAATGCTTGTCAGGCTCCAGCGAAGCAATGCTGCGGGGAAATAACCAATTATTTTGACCGGGATGGTCATAAGCAACGGCGTGTCCGGAAATATCAAAACAGACAATTACCCTAATCCCTGATACAGCGAACTGAAAGACCAGAGGCCTTTTCGTTGAAAAACATGCCTATGACGCTGCTGAGACAGGTAAGTGTTGCAGCCGAGTTCTGGGAAGAACTCCAGAAGTTCCCGTCCCAGCCGAGGATGCTGAATTCTCCATTCGTTTCGCGGGAACCACCCGGAAGACCTGTGAATCCGCTGCTGTTCGTTGCGCCTGTATTGCTGGCTGCCCAATGAGCTGTTCCGGATTCTTTCATTTTTCCTCCTGCAACCATTTCACCGCCCAGAAAAGTTATTAATGTTGTCCATTCAGCATTGGTGGGCAAATGCCATCCTGTGGGGCAAATACCCTGCACACCGGGAACTGTGGAATATTGCATCATTTCATCCCATTGGTAAAGGCCTCCATAAACCTCGCAGTCGGCTTCATTGTTTTCGTGGCAGTATTTTTCGATAACCGGGGTTGGGCTGTTGTTCGTCTGTCCTTGTGAACCATTTACCCTTGTCCCTATATTCAGGTTTTTCGCCATCCAGCATTGGGTGCCTATTTGTACAGTCGGGTAAATTTTGCCGTCGCGCGGGTCCCTGAATCTTTGCCCACAAACGACCTGACTCAACAAACGCCATCTGGTGCCATTATAAAAATTAATTGTTTCTTCATCTGTGTTGTAAATAATCAATCCTTCAGCCGGAGCGGTTATAGCATTCCGCTGTATGGTATTCATTCTGGGGGGTAAAAATCCTTTAGCGTCAGACTTTACATCCAGCAAAGCTGAATTATTTGGTACCGAGCCATCAGCATTTACCCCCACACCCTGGGCATGTAAACTAAAAGCGAGGCCTGTGAGCAGGAAAGCTGCCAAAAACAATTTTGTAAAATTTCTCATTCTGATCTTAATATTGAGATTTAGTACTAATCCATGATGCACCGCACAGAAAGACCATAGCCCCTGAGAGGTTTGCTGCGGTTTATGGTAGCTTTATCGGCTGCGAGCAGGCGGTACCAGGCATTCGAAGCCGAATAGACGGTGGAGGTCCAGAAGTGGCCCTCGGAACCAAGGTATGAGAAAAAATCACCGGAGGGACAGAAACCACCGGGTAATGCCGTAAATCCGCTGCTGTTGGTAGCTCCGGTATTGGGAGAATTCCAATGAGTTGTTCCGGCTTCTTTTATTTTTCCACCAGCATTGGTACCCAAATTACCCTCTATCGAACAATTTACAGAGGCATCAAGGAAGATAGCCAGCGTGCACCATTCAGCATCAGTCGGCAAATGCCAGTATGGAGGGCAAATGCCTTGTATTCCGGGATTTGTGGAATATTGCATCATTTCATCCCACTGGTAAAGGCCTCCATAAACATTGCAATTAGCTTCATTGTTGTTGTAACAGTATTTTTCGATAATTGGAATTGGGCTGTTGTTAGTCTGTGTTACGGAACCATTTATCCTTGTTCCCACATTCAAGTTTTGCGCCATCCAGCATTGAGTGCCAATTTGCACAGTTGCGTAAATTTTGCCATCGCGGGAGTCGCTGAAGGTTTGCCCGCAAACAACCGGACTTAGTAAAGCCCATGATTCGCCGTTAAAAACATTAATATTTTTTTCGTCGGTATTATAAATCATTAATCCGCTGACAGGAGAGGCGATGGCATTTCGCTGGGCAGTTGTCATTCGTGGCGGCAGGAGACCTTTGGTTGTAGATTTCAGATCCAGCATCGCCGAGTTATCCGGCGCCGAGCCATCAGCACTGATGCCCACGCTTTGGGCATTTACAGCACAAGCAAAACCTGTAATCAAACAGGCTGCCAAAAACAATTTTGTAAACTTTTTCATCTTGTTTATGCATTATTGTTATTGAAGGTTATAAAGCGTTATGGTTGCAACTGTTAAAACCGAAGAATGATGGGTTTGTGATCAGGTCCTGGTTTTAATCTTCTCAGGGAATCCATAGACGGAATCGTATTACTTATCTATAGAGCAAAAATATGATTTTTTGGGTTAATTTAAAGAACCAGGCCGTTATTTCATGGATGGTCATAAGCAACGGTATGTCCAGCCAGTGTGTTGATGACTACTCAGATGAAGTGAGCATGGCGCTGCAAACAGACGGGAAAATCGTTGTTGCAGGATCCACGGTGAACCTGGGTCACGATAATTTCATTACAGTACGATTCCTTCCCGATGGGTCGATCGACCCGTCCTTTGGCAGCAATGGGAAAGTAATAACCTCGCTGGGTGAATCATTCGACGGTAACCCCAATTCGATTGCAGTTCAATCAGATGGTAAAATACTTGTCGGAGGAGTCGGGGTCGGTCCCATGAATTATACGACATGGGCCGATTTTGCACTGGTCAGATTCATGCCCGACGGATCGCCTGATCCCTCTTTCGGGATCAACGGCATCGTGTTAATACCCCTGTAGGTGGGGACTATAATTTTGCCGTGCTTCGGTTTTTACCGGATGGATTGCCCGACAATACCTTCGGTTCTGAGGGAAAGGTGATTACCGGCATGAATACGATTGAAGGGTATTCAAATGTCGGGGTTGCCCCGGATGGAAAAATCGTGGCCTGCTGATTTACTGGCAATTCCAACCATGCGGATTTTATTGTTTCAAGATATCTTGATGTGGCAACCGGAACTCCGGAGACACCGGTCCCTGTCATGGCAGCATGGCCAAACCCTGTCAGGGATATAGTGACGGTGAGACTGGCAGACATTCAGAACACCACCCTCCGACTGTTCGATATTTCTGGCAAAGAGGTACTGGTTGCCTTTCCTGAAACGGAACTGACCAGGATGAATCTTGCTAACTTGTTTGATGGCGTTTATCTGCTGACCGTAAGCAAAGGCGGGCAAATTGTATCCAGGCAAAGGGTTGTCAAAATCACCGGTTGATCATCTTTTCCTTCAAATTCTGCTTCCTGTTCGTTCGATGTGAAAGTTTTGGGTTTTAGTGGTCAAAGACCGACCAGGCTGCAAGATGAATGGATATTGAACAAAGATCTGTTAGTCCGAGATGCCCCGGCTTCTCCGGTCAGAATGTGTGATTTGATCTAATCCTTCAGGCATCTGACACTGTTCCCGCTTGCCTTTTTGTAGGAGGTGCATTTGAGGTCTGAAAAATCACAGTTCAGGAGACTCTGATAGGCATCTCTGTCGCTATCGGAAGTACTGCTCCAATAATAGGAAACACGATCGGCATCCCCAAAAGAATCTGAGAAATAGCTGGACGGCACTCCGCAAAATCCCGATTCATTGGTTGCACCCAGGTTCGGGGCATGCCAGTAATCCGTTCCGGTAACCTTCATTTTTCCACCTGCTTCCGGACCAAGAAACTCAATCAGCGCAGTCCATTCATCCTTTGAAGGCACATGCCAGCCACTGGGACAAAGCTTTCCGGTTTCTACCGCGAAGTAGTTGTACAATGCCCCCATTCGCTTCCTGTATTTATCCCGGTCGTTTCTGAACCAGCAATAACCCGGGGATGACAACTTTTGCCACTTGTAACGATCTGTTTCATTTGGTATTTCCGTTCCGTCGTTAAGTTTCGTCGCCTTCAGGTTTTCCGCCATCCAGGTTTGCCTGCCGATAACAATTGTCTTATAAGAGGTTTCCTCCTGGTCGGTCATGGTGCCAAACACATGCCGGGGGCCGGGCAGTTGTGCAATACTGTCGCTCACACAGCGAACCAGCAATCCAAATGTTTTCCCCAGCGGGTTCATCTTTATCTCATTGCTGAGGATAAACGGAGCGACGGCAGCAGAGGCAAATTCTGTTCCGGTTTCTTCGAGGGTCCACCATGCGGCCATCATGCCGGCACTCATAATGGTTCCGAACTGAACCACGCCGGGAGCGGTAGCGTTAAACCGGCCTTTTCTCATATTCTCACCCGCTTTTGCAGCGCCACCGAGTTCCGACAACAAATCGGTCCACTCACCGGGTGTTGAGATGTGCCATCCTGCAGGGGCCAGTTTCCGGGGATCATTTACAGCGAACCAATTGTAAAAGAAGGTAACATCTGCTCCTTTCCGCAAGATATAATATGCAGGCTTGCCCGTTTTGCCTGCCTCTTCCAGGTCCTCTGTTGTTCTGACCTCCGGGATCGCATCCCCGTTTCTGAATTTAACGGCTTTCAGGTCTTGTGCCATCCAGATGTAGTCGCCGATGGCCATCGTTTTGAAGCCGGGATTTAGTAAGTCATTCTTTATAAGGCGTACTGCCAAGCCGCCACCCTTGACCACTGACCCCGTGCCAAATATGCCAAAGCCATTATCAAGCGAATGGCTGAAAGCACTTTTCAGGTCAATGGCTGTGGTGGTCCAGAAGCCTGTACCTTCGCGGATTCCGCTGAAATCACCAAAATAATACCTTGTACCTGAAGGCAGTGCCGTAAATCCGGTTTCATTGGTGGCATACTTGTTCGGGCTTTCCCACAGGGTTGTTCCCGTTGACATCATTTTACCACCGGAAGTATTCCCCCCCAGGAGACTGATCAGTTCTTCCCATTCCGATTCCGCCGGGATATGCCAGCCATACGGGGCCAATCCCCTAGGATCCATTACCGCATGCCAGTTGTACAGCCGGCCGTATTTTAGGCCGTTTGCCGGATCATTGTTGTAAAAACACCAGGCTGGTTCACCATCTTCGCCGGCTTTTTTCCACGCTTCAGTTGTTTTCACCTCAGGGATGGGGTCTCCGTTCTGGAAACTGGTCACATTCAGGTTTTCCTGCGACCAGATTGATTTACCTATTTTAACCGGTTTAGGTTCCTTAACCGGCTTCATGTTTTTAACCGGCGTACTTTGAGGACTTGCTTTTCGTTGCGGTGCAGGATTACCTTTAACAACCGGTTTGGTGGCCTTGGATTCCTGGGCACCCGATGGAAGACAAAACGACCACAAAATAATGACGATGGGAAATAATTTTAAAATCTTCATTGGTTAAATGCACTAAGATGGACGAATGTTGCTGATTACGTTGGATTATAACACATTCTGGCGTCAGAAGAGTGCAAAATTGCAATTTTTTTTTTAAAATTAGGATGCATTTGTGGAAAAATCGGAGTTTCTGACCACCCTCTCTGCCGATTTTTGTTGACCACCATGTCCGTTTGTCAATCAACAAGGAGTGGCGGTCATATTGCCCGGTGAAGACTGGTCAAAGTGACCGGCGTGGACAACAAAGCCCCAAAGAGAATGCTAAGTACGAATGACGAATGACGAATGACAAAGTTTGGGATTAGCAAGCCGTTGTTCATCCTTCGAACGTTGTACTTCCCACTTTCGTTTGTACTTTGTAGTTTGTATTTCGTTCTTAAAATTGAGAAGCGTCAGAAGAAGCAGCTCAATTTTTAGACAGCAAGACTCATTATCGGCTTTTTGCTTTTTGGGTGGAAGAAACGCTTACATTGACCAGTCTTCGCCGAAAAAAATTACCAGCCCTAAGTATTGGATGTTAATAAGTTGAGGTGGTCAGCCAAAATCGGCAGAGGGAGATCAAGAGCTCCGGTTGTTCCATGTATGGGCCTGATGAACTTCTGGTTGCAAATCAAATTAACCGTTATGCCATTGGCGACAGGAATAAGTTAAAGTATAACAACGACGGCTCCCTGGATATTTATATTCAAAATATGAATCCAGGTAAAGAAAAGGAATCAAATTGGTTGCCAGCAGGGAAAGAAGGGTTCAGTCTGACTATGCGTATTTACTGGCCAAAGGAAGAATTCCTGAATGGCACCTGGAAGATTCCACCCGTAAAAGTTACCGGAAAATGATTTGGCAATCTTGAAAAGGAAAAGGAGGTCGAAAACGATCTCCTTTCTTGCTCTTCATAATGCGCACATTGCAACTTGGCCACATGCTCAAAAGCCTTTTCAGCAAAGATTTTCAGTGTTGGTTTGAAGTGACCTGAAGTGACATCTGGTTGGTCAATCATAGCAGATAATGGTCAACAAAATAATCCTGACTGAAATCCACAGCTGGAATTATAAATGAGAATCGGTTTTAGCCGGCAAGGTTAAGCGAAGGGATCAATGGGGTGGTCATTTTACAATGATTTTTCCCTGCCATTTCTGATTTCCATCATCAGCCTGATAAAAATAAACACCCCGTGACAGGTTCTTGAGATGAAGTGTTCTGTAGTCTTCCAAGTTTGTTATCCGGTAAAGGGTTCTTCCTGAGAGGTCTGTCAAAACAAACAACTTAAACGGGACCTGGCAATGCAATGTTATTTCCCCGGAAGAAGGATTTGGGTACAGGACCAGGGTATTGTATTCATTTTCAGGAGAGTCAACTCCTACAGGGGAAACAGTCCCGACCCGTAATCCATTGCCCAGGCTTGTCACCCAAACTTCATTTATATCATAGGGGTTGAAGAAAACCCTTTCCGGTGCTTTGAAAGGATAGCTTGTCACTGCAAAGATGTTGGGATTATTTGAACTGGCATCTAAGGCATTAAACAGTCCGTCATTGGCAGTACATATATACATTTCATCGTTCTTTGCCGGATGCATTGTTACGCTGTAAACCGTTTTCCCTGGCCAAACATTCATCCAGGTCACCCCCCTGTCGGTTGTACGGTAAAGACCTGGCTCCGAACCGATACCCGAATTTCCCATTCCCAGGAACCATGTATCCTGGGAAGGATCATGCGGATCGATGGTGAGATAGCGGGCGTCTTTCTGCATTCCCGGGTACCCAATGCAGAGATCTGTCCAGGTCATGCCCTGATCATGGCTGATGAACACGCCGCTTGAAGCGGTAAATGTATAGCCGGCCGGTTGAACGGAGGTACTGTCCCTGGCGCCGTAGACTGCCAGTATATCTCCGTTATTCAAGGCAAATATCTGAGTAGGTCGTTTCTCTGACCGGGGAGGTGCCGGAAGCAGCGTCCACATTGGTGATGCAGGTAACCCGGTACATTTCCAGATGCCCCCCATTGTCCCGTTGAGGGGTGTTTGAACGGCGGTATACATTACGGTTGCATCATTCGGATCAAACGATGCCCAGCTCACCGGAGCTCCGAAATCCCTGAGCAGATGCCAGTGAGCCGCATCATCCGAAAACATGATCTTTCCCGGGGCCAGCCCAAGCCTGTAATCGCTCCAGTCACCATTGTTGCCAAGTACTTCCCCTTCGGGGGCGAACAATCTGCCGGTTGGTGACTGGCAGATCATATGGATATCATTGACTTTTTGAGACCAAAGCGAATCGTACAGGAAACCCCATGTGATTTCGCCGTCATTGCTTTCGTTCAACAGGAGATCTGAATAGGTGAGCAGCATTCTTGCAGGGCTCATCCAGTGTACCCAGTGACAGACCGTTGTCTGTAAGCCATTCGATTCATAGCGGTCCTGACGGTCAATCAAAGTCAATGGAGGATGCTCCCCCGAACTGACATACCGCTGATCCCATGTAGCACCCCCGTTTTCGGAAGTGCAGACGATCGAAAAATCGGTGCGCATCAGCCTGTTCACATCGTTAGGATCAATGCAAAGCCCCTCCGTTGTGTTAAGGCTGTTCCAGGTATGTTCCCACGGACTGAAGTTCGCAGCCCCCACCCAGCCGGTCGTCATTCCGGCATTCGTCGGGTTATTGTTCCTGAGGAAAATATTTGAAAAAGTATTTCCTCCATCGGTAGTCTTAAAAACGGTTCCTATTCTGGCACCGGCTGCGGTGGCCGGAGAATGGGTTTGCCCCGTAAAATAGAGGGTGTCGGGATTATCAGGGTTACTGGTCACCTGGTAAACATAATTATAATCATTTAGGGACTGGTCGGCATTTTTTAAATTTGGGGTGATATCGATCCACGATGCGTTTGTCGGCCAGTCCATCCGGTAAAGTTTTCTGAAGTACTGTATATCCCGTGGCTCTGTTCTGTAAGTGAGATTTGCGTTGTTGATGGTGACGCAGAAAAACCGGGTCAGGTTACCTGTAACTGCCCCGCCGAACGAAACCACCCCTTCGCCCCCGGCGCCTGTGGGAATTCCTATCGAACTGTAAGGGATGAACGAATTCCACGATGAACCTGAATTTGGTGAGATAATAAGTCCCTTATCCGTTGAAACATAAACGGTATCGTTCGTGTACAGCACCCCGGCGAGGTGAATGAAAGGAGTGCCCTGGTTTGAGGCCGTGTGGATGATTGAGAAGGTATTGCCGTAATCATTTGAAAAACATACATTCGTGTTAGAACTGGCCACTAATTGTTTCGCATTGTTTGGATTGGCATAGAGGCGGAATGAGCCATATGTTCCCCAATAGTTTATTGACGGAATGATCTCCCAGGTATTTCCTCCATCCGAACTTCTCTTAGGGTAATTCCTGGATCTATAGGGATCAGCCGCTTCGATAAACATGGTATCCGGGTGATTGGTAAAGTTCACCATCGAATTACGCTTACCGGTCAGGGTATCGAAACCCACTGTTCGCCAGGTAACCCCGAAATTAAAAGTGCGCGAAATGACGGACATATCGCAGGACAGCCAAGCTTCATCATGGTTGAACGGGCTGATGCTGGGGGAATAAACAGCTCCTCCACCGCCCATGCCCCGGCTTTGCCAGTTATTTGGCACCTGGGCCATCAGAACTGATGAAAGCAAAACAAGGATGATCAGAACCGGATTTTGCAATGGAATTCTCAAAAGCACCTTTTTATTGCCAAAATTACAGATTTATTGATCTATTTCGGCAAAGTGAAGATTAACATGAAATAGCATTTGTTGACCGCAACAGAAAAAACCAACTGGAAAGTGTTATGTAAAGCACAGATAACCAATCCTTAAAATGAAATTGAGTGAAAATGAAAAGTGGCAGGAACCGATTAGGAATGAAAAGTGGCAACCGCCGAATCCCTTACCAGTAAAAGAAAAAGCCGGCATTTCTGCCGGCTTGTCCACTAGGGCTCCCCTTAATGCACAAATTTGCAACTGGATGACTACATGTTTTGCGGGTTTGGCTCAGGCATATAATGAACCATAAAAGTTTTATATTTTTACCTAATAATTGATAATAAAAGCTTACTGGACAGGCTGGTTATACTAACCACCTTAACAGTTTAACAATCAATGTACAAGGTGTGGTCAATGAGAATCGGCCAGGGATGGTCAACTCCACCGGCCTGATCAGACAAAGTTAAAAATTCAATTTATATTAATATCTTAGCCCCTTAAAATTAGACCGTTGTTATAAAAAGATTTTGGTACAATTCGTTCATTAAAGCGCCAACTTTTTGTCAGTTCGGTCGTATTTAGAACATATCCTCATAAAATCTAACACAGAACCATGAAAAAAATTACAGTAATTCAGGCAAGCTTCATAGCTATCGGATCCCTTCTGGCCGGTTTGTTGATCGGTGCATCGATCTCGGAAGGAGCACCTTCGCGTAAGTTTCTGGTAGGAACTTTCGGCACAGTCGACAAGTACAGGAAAGCCAATATGACTGAAAAAGATGTCATTCTGCGCAATGAATATGCATCAGACACAGCCAGAACAGCATATACCCTGAAGTACTACTCCTACATGTATTATAAATCACTGAAAACCTCCCTTGATATTGAAAAAGTGATTGAGAAGACTGCATCTGAAGAGGAGTTTAAAAATACCAGTTATACCGCTGTCAACGCCCTTTCAGAGTACAAAACCTATCTTGATTCCGCGCGTGTCGATCTTATGACTATAATCCATGCGCTGGAATCTTTGGGAAATAACGAAAATATCGTCCTGGCAGGTTATTTCCATAATGCCAACAACGCCATTACCGGCATCCGCTATCGTGACGGAATATTAATTGAATACCTGAGTTCGGTCGAAACATACCTGTCCAGTCACCCTGACAAGCCCCACCAGGGTTTGAAGGACGCCTATGATTTGCTGACCATCAATGTTATGATTGCAGCCATGCTTAGCAAGGACAAGCCAATGCTTAATTATCTCAAGGACAAGAAATTTTACAACAATAATCAGGGAATGAAAGCGCTTTTGGCAGATGTGGAACTTAAACCTGTAATGAATTCGATGGTGGCAGTTGATACAGCTGAAATGAGAGAGTTTACCGGGATTGATATTAAAAAAGTCATCAGCCAAATGAATACATTTGATGAAACGCTTAGCGGGGAACTTATTGTAACGCAATGCCTTCAGGCTGACCAGGGAAATTTGAAAAATGCAAGTGATAAAAAGTCCGGGCCTGATATAGCATCGATCATCAATAATAAGGCAAATGCAATCAATCAGTTCGATGTTATGCAGGCAATGCTGCAAAACGCATTGATGGACGCTTGCACGCCATTTTGTGTAGGGGGGTGATGACATTATGATTAAACCTCTACTCCGGCAGGTCTGTTTGGCCATCCTGGTTGTTTTCATTTTCCCCCTTAATTTGGTTTCCCAGAACAAATCCAGGATCACCAAATACGAGACACCAAACGTTAAACTGGTTTTCCTGGATAAAAACACCTCCTACCTTGTTCCGCATACCGTTCGTTCATTTGAGAACGCGCTTGATTTCCATAAGAACTTTTGGGATTATACTCCTACGGGGAAGACCAATATTCTCTTTAACGACTTCACGGATGTGGGAAATGGAGGGACTCTTGTGATTCCCTGGAATTTTCTGAATATCGGGATAGCTCCATTTAATTATACTTATTCAGTAGTGCCCTCCAACGAGCGTATACAATGGCTTATGAACCATGAGCTTACACACCAGGTGATGTGTGACAAGCGTTCAAAAACCGACCGGGTTTTTAAAAAAATATTCGGTGGCCGGGTGATGCCCGACAATAAAGATCCATTGTCGATGGCATACAGCTATTTTACAACCCCGCGATGGTACTCCCCGCGATGGTATCATGAAGGAATCGCTGTTTTTATGGAGACCTGGATGAGCGGCGGAGTCGGCCGTGTAATGGGTGGTTACGATGAAATGGTATTCCGTACCATGGTGCACGACAGCAGTTTTTTTTATAATGTGATCGGGCTGGAAAGTGAGGGAACTGCCATCGACTTCCAGGTTGGGGTCAACTCCTACCTGTATGGAACGCGATTCGTCAGTTATCTCGCCTATCAATACGGACTGACAAAGCTAAAGGATTTCTATTCCCGCACCGATACCAGCAGGAGGTACTATGCAAGTCAGTTTAAACATGTTTATGGGATCTCCATCCAGAAGGAATGGGATAAATGGATTGTCTGGGAGCACGACTTTCAAAAGTCAAACATGAAGGCAATCCTGCAGGCGGCACCGGAAAGCAGATACCGGAAGATCGTAAGCAAGCCCCTGGGCTCTGCCTCCCGGCCCTATTACGATAAAGATGCCGGGAAGGTATATCTTGCCGTTAGCTATCCGGGCAAGATGGCACACATCACCAGCGTGGACATTAAAACCGGCAAAATGGAGAAAATCGAATCGGTTCCCAGCCCCTCCATGTATCATGTTACAAGCCTGGCATACGACGACTCAACCAAGACCCTGTTCGCCTCAACCCATAATTACGAATGGCGCGGATTGCAGTCAATCGACATAAAAACAGGAAAAACCCGCGACCTGATCAGGTACACGAGGGCAGGCCACCTGGTTTTTAACAGGAAAGACCGGGCAATTTATGGGGTTCAAGGCATAAGCGGCTACTCCATTTTGGTCCGTTTCATGCCGCCTTACAAGGAATGGCAGAACCTTTATCAGCTGCCATTTGGCAAAGATCTTTCCGACCTGGATATTTCACCCGACGGGCTCATGATATCGGCTACCTTATCGGACATCCAGGGCAGGCAAAAACTCGTCCTGTTCCGGATTACAGATCTGCTTAAAGGAACAACGAACTACCGGGAAATCTATGAATTCAAGGATAATCCGTCAGCAAATTTTGTCTTTTCACCTGACGGAAAATACCTGTATGGAACTTCTTACATAACAGGAGTATCCAATGTTTTCAGAATTTCGCTTGAAACCCGCCAGCCGGAGATTCTCACCAATGCCACCCGTGGATTTTTCAGGCCGTTGCCGGTTTCCGCCGATTCCATGCTGGTCCTGGAGTATACAGCAGATGGAATGGTGCCCGGAATGATGAAGATCGATACGTTGCCCAATGTCAATGCGATTGAATACCTTGGTCAAAAGATCTATCAGAAATACCCGGAGGTCGAAAACTGGATGCTGCAGCCACCCTCCAGGATAAAGCTCGATTCCATTGGCGTTTCTGAAAAAAAATATGTGCCGGTTAAAGAGCTGAAACTGGCCAGCGCCTACCCGATCGTTCAGGGCTACAAAAGCTATATCGCTGCCGGATACCGTATGAACTTCACGGATCCCATGGGTCTGAATTCACTGACACTGAAATGGTCCTTTTCTCCTTACCAGGCACTTCCTTTGAAAGAAACGGTGCATCTTTCAGTCGAATATAGTATCTGGAACTGGTCGTTCACTGCCAATTATAATTGTGCAGATTTTTATGATCTTTTCGGTCCGACAAAATTCAGCAGGGCCGGCTATTCGATATCCGGAAAATATTACAAGCTTTTTAACCGCCTTTCTCCCGGCAAGACCGATTTTTTTGTCAAACTCACTGCCTACGGCGACCTCGAGACCCTGCCATTTTATCAGAACATTGCCTCCGATTATACTGAACTCTTTGTCGGAACCATTAACTTTCACAAGAGCTACCTGAAAAGATCACTGGGCGCTATCGAAACGGAACAGGGATACGATTGGAATGTTTATTCGTATACCAGCTTTGCCAGGAATATCTTCTATCCGCAGTTGATTAACAATTTTGATGTCGGATTCCTGCTTCCATTGCGCAACACTTCATTATGGTTCCGGACCTCGGCTGGACAAAGTTTCGGGGATTCTGATAAAAGCAACTCATACTTTTATTTCGGTGGGTTTGGGAACAATTATGTTGATTATCGCGCTGCACAACAGTACCGTAATATGTCAAGTTTTCCCGGAGTACAGATTGACGGGGTATCAGCCCTCAATTATGGCAAATTAACCACCGAAATCGATTTCAGGCCCATCAGGTTTCGTAAACTCGGCTTCCTGGGTTTTTATTCTACCTATGCCCGATTTACGGTGTTTGGGATGGGACTTTTTACCAATATTGCGAACGACCGGCCTCAGCGGAATTTCTTTTCATCCGGTGTTCAGCTTGATTTAGAGCTCGTGTTATTCAGCCTCCTGAAGTCTACCCTTTCTTTTGGCTTTTCCAGGGCGTATGGGCTCATGAAACCGAATGACCAGTTTATGGTATCACTGAAATTATAAAAACCTGGCTTATCGTTCACCCCGCCAACCCGAAGTGCCCAGTTCGTCCGCCGACATTCCTTAATTGGGTTCCATACAGGGATGTTTTGCAGTGAAGAAAATGAATTATGGATATGTGGCTTGGGTCAAAGAGGGATTGATGCCACCTTGATTGATGAATCGAACAATGGGTTTGCCGAAATTGTTGCCAGATATTTGAATAAACCAATGGATGTTTTGTATAGAAATGTAATCGGGGACTATGGGGAACTGGCAAAGAAGAATCGTTATGTAAAGCACACATTACCAATGTTGGAGAACCTCGTTGAGTATTACAGGAAGGCGAATGGAAAGACCAAAAACAAGATACTTAGTTGCATCTTTGACGGAAAACTCATTATTGAAAAAGGAAGAGTTGCAACTACCCTTTTCAAGCCAGAGGTTCAAGTCTTACTCAATATTGTCAAGGGTTTCCAGCGGGCGAAAAAAAACAAGAGGTCGATTTTGACCTCCTGTCTATATGGCTCCCCTTACTGCTCAAAGTTGCAACTGGCTGATAGTTTTCCAGGCGTGGAAAGGGCACATATTTTGACTGGTCCATACGCACTTCAGGTGTTCACGAAATTTTAGGAAAATATAAAAAAATAGTACTTTTGATCACAAATTTAATACACTTTCCTTTCTTTTGTTAAAGTGAATTGTCTCAGCCAGCAATCAATTCTTTACACACCTGACGGAGTATCCCCATGGCTTATTGTTGCTGAGGCAGGTTCGATAAATTGTAGCGCTATTATAGTACAGTGAATGGTAATAGGCACTCGTTGAGCTACATTCGACAGTAGTCCAAAAATACCCATAGTTGGCGATAGTGGAGTACGAGCCACCTTGATTCATGCCTCCCGGAAGACCAGTAAAGCCACTACTGTTAGTTGCGCCGGTATTCGGGGTTAACCAATGGCTGGTGCCAATTTCTTTCATTTTTCCGCCTGCATTCGTACCCAGCCATCCGGTACCGGTGCAATTTACCGTTGCGTCAAGAAAGGTTTCCATCTGGCACCATTCGGCATCCGATGGCAAATGCCAGCCGGATGGACATATACCTTCGCGGCCACTTGGATTTGAATTGGTTGAAGTAGTGTAATTCATCGTTTCACTCCATTGATATAATCCCCCGTAGATGGAGCAATTGTCTTCATTATTACTGTAACAATATTTTTCGATAATACCATTGTTGGCCTGGGTACCCGCACCGGCGATCATTGTTCCCACGTTGAGGTTTTGAGCTAGCCAGCACTGCGTTCCGATCACGACTGTATTATAACTCTTGCCATCGCGGCTGTCGGTGATGGGAATCCCGCAGCAGGCAAGCGTTGATTGCGTTAAAGTAACTGGTGTGGAATATCCGCAGCCATTGTACGCCCACACATATCGTGTATAGGACGTTCCACATGTCAGGCTTGTTTCATTTTTAGAGGTTGCGGTTACCATATCCGTTGCGGTTTCAAAATTATTTTCAGTATTCCATTTATATCCCGTAACATCAGTTACCGAGTTCCAGTTCCAAACAATGGAGGTTTCGGTCGAAGTATGGGTGCCGGAGGAGGGGGTGGCAGGGGAAATGGCTGCTATGGCTTGAGAAAGCGTTGTCAAAACAGATACCCCACAAGCATAATAGGCCCATATATATCGTGTGTAGTTTGTACCACAGGCAATACCGGTTTCGGTCTTTGATATGGCCGATCCCATATCAAGGGCAGTACCGTAACTGGCGGTTGTGTTCCATTTGTAACCGGTAGCGCCTGCAACCACTGTCCAGTTCCAGATTACCTGACCGGGTGATACAATATGAGAACCTTGTGTAGAAGATGGGACCACACAGGGAGAATAGGTCATCCATGTACCATTTGAATAAACGCTCAGGGTACCATTAGCGCCACAATCCGTGCAAAATACCATCAAACCTTCGGCAGGGCTGGTTATGGCATTACGTTGATCAAGCGTTATGCGGGGTAACAACACACCGCTGCTTGTACTGGCAACTTCCAAAACTGCAGATGAAACTGGTGCTGCTGTGCCGATCCCTACTTTGCCGGTATTATAATAAATATCCTGACTGGCTGTAGCCCACTGGCTCGAAACCTTATTATTAAAACTATTCCAGTCAGTATTGCTCAGGTAACCCGACTGGCTGGAATTGGCCGACTTTACCTGGATCGAAGCGCCGGTTCCCAGGACAGAACCTGTTCCACCTGTTATGGTAAGAACAGAGGAAGTTGCCTCGGTGAGATTTCCTTTATTTACGGTCATGGTTGTTCCGCTGCCTATAACAGCACCGTTACCTCCAGTTACAGTTATATCAGCGGATGTGAGATTTCCGAATGTCAATGCATTCTGTTTGTTGTTAAATGTATTCCAATCTGACGAAGAGATATACCCGTTTGAACCTGAACTGGCTTGCGGAATCGAAATATTCGGGGTTGACCCACCGCTACTCGTTAAAGGGGTAGTCGCGGTGACTGAAGACACGCCGGTTACGACTGCCGTGCCATTTTTTAGCAACGTACCTGAAAAATTGATATCCCCCAGAACATCGAGTGTGTAGGCTGGATTTGTTTTACTTAACCCGACTCTGCCACCGATAAAATAAATATCAGAACCGTTGAAAAACCATTGGCTGCTCACCATCACCCAGTTGGGTACGGCAGGAGTTCCTTTGTTGGAGTAATATTGGTTATCACCGGTGCAGAAGATCAGCAATCCGTTTGCAGGGCTGGCTATCCCATTACGTTCAGTGATGGTCATGCGGGGAATGAGCATCCCCTTTGTGGTTGATTTCACATCGAGCATAGCTGAATTGTCGGGAGAAGCGCCCTCAGTATTGATGGCAACCTGCGATAATAGCAATCTACTGTTTATCAGTAGTATAACGATAATAAATGATAAGGTTTTCATAACTTTTTTGTCTGATTAAAATAAAAGTTTAGCCTTCAATAAACAATTTAATAGTTTCTGATACAGCGCAGTGAATGGCCTTGAGCCTTTTGACGAGTGATCACCACGGTGTAAGCAAAATAGATAGTCAAGCTATTAGCGTTGGTATTGCTGATCTGCGTATTACTCCAGTATTCGCCATATACACCGCGGACGACAGCGTCCATCGCACCATTGTCCGGGCGCAGGTAACCGGCAGCATGGAGCTTTAACAAAGATTCCCAGGGACCTGTCCAGTTAGTCCAGTTTCCACCTGCATCTGCATTGATCCATTCGGCAGAAGTTGGAACACGCCAGCCGGTACCAAGTTCAAGGGCACAGGGGTCGTTGACAGCCTGCCAGTCAAGGTTTTCATTGACAGGGTATATCCAGGTGCTGGCGGGTGTTCTCGCTGTAGTATACCGATACCCTTGCTTTTTGTTAAACTGCCAGTACCAGCCTGCCGAGGGTTCGGTAGCATCATCCTTGGAGGTTGCCTGGTGGTCGGCGCCAAGGTTACTGGTAATCCAGCATTTTGAAGGTTCGCCAGGTATACCTGTGACGGTGCCGTACGTGAGCGTTTTTGCTACCGGCGCAACGTTTCCTGCCACATGGCTGACGGTGATGGAATAAAGCCCGCAGCAGGTGAGTGTTGAGTACGATAAAGTTACTGGGGAGGAATATCCACAGCCATTATATGCCCAGACATACCGGTTATAGGAGGTGTTGCAGGTCAGGTTTGTTTCACTTTTAGTAGTTGAGGCTCCCATATCGGTTGCAGTGCCATAATCACTGGAAGTATTCCATTTATATCCCGTGGCACCCGAAACCGTGTTCCAGTTCCAATCTATTGAGATTTGAATTGAGGTATGGGTACCGGCAGTGGGAGTGGCAGGAGCAACTGACGGAATGGTTTGGGAAAGTGCTGTCGACACAGATACCCCACAGGCATTATAAGCCCATACATATCTTGTGCAGATTGCGTCACAGGCAATACCGGTTTCGGTTTTTGATGTGCTTGTTCCCATATCAACAGCAGGTCCAAAACTATCGGTAGTGTTCCATCTGTAACCGGTAGCACCTTCAACGGTCGTCCAGTTCCAGGTTATCTGACCGGGCGTAACGATATGAGAGCCCACTGAGGGAGACGGAGCCGCACAAGGTGTATAGGTCCTCCATGCGCCATTGGAATAAAAACTCAATGTGCCACCAGCGCCACAATCCGTGCAAAAAACCATCAGTCCTTCAGCAGGACCGGTTATGGCATTACGTTGATCCAGGGTCATCCGGGGAAACAACACTCCGCTATTTGTACTGGTAATTTCAAGGGCTGCAGATGAAGCTGGCGTAGCTGTGCCAATCCCGACTTTGCCCGTATTATAGGATATATCCTGACCATTTGTAACCCACTGACTTGAAACTTTGTTGTTGAAACTATTCCATTCAGTACTGCTCAGGTAACCCGACTGGCTAGTGTTGGCTGACTTCACCTGTATCGAAGTGCCGGTTCCCAAAACAGACCCGGTTCCTCCTGATACAGTAAGAACAGAAGATGTTTCCTCGGTGAGGTTTCCTTTATTAACGGTCATGCTTGTTCCGCTACCATTGACGGCTCCGGCGCCGCCTGTTAAAGCTATATCACCTGATGTGAGATTCCCAAAGGTCAGTGTATTCTGTTTATTGTTAAAGGTATTCCAATCTGTCGAAGAAAGAAATCCGTTTGTAACTGAATTGGCCTGCGAGATTGAAATATTTGGGGTTGCTCCTTCGCTGCTCGTTAAAGGAGCGGTTGCGGTGACCGCAGAAATGCCGTTACCGACAGTTGTGCCATTATTCCTCAAAGTACCGGAAAAATTGATATCCCCTAAAACATCGAGAGTGAAGTTAGGATTTGTTTTACTCAAACCAACTCTGCCACCGGTAAAATAAATATCTGAACCGGTAAATAACCACTGGCTGCTCACAATCACCCAGTTGGATATGGATGGAGTTCCTTTATTGGAATAATACTGATTATCATCGGTGCAGAAGATCAGCAAACCGGTTGCCGGATTGTCGATTTCATCGCGTTCAGACAGGGTCATGCAGGGAATGAGCATCCCCTTTGTGGTTGATTTCACATCAAGCATCGCTGAATTATCAGGAGCGCTCCCATCGGCATTAATTGCTACTTGTGAAAACAATAGAATGCTGTTAAGCAACAGCATGACGATCATTAATGATAATATTTTCATACTTTTTGGTCTGGCTTAAAACATTAGTTTGACCCTCAACAAGCAATCCTCAGGAGGGCGGCTTAATGGGAAAATTATTCAGACGGTGCTATATCCATGAAATTGCAGCTAATACAGGCAACAGCTTTAATTGACAGGTTCATTGGTAAAGATTTTTAGTACCTAAACTAAGGTGTTAGAAATTGTTATGGTTTGAAAAGACAGAGGATGTAGTGTTAATCTCATCACAATGATACAACATAAAATAACAAATAGCAAGGGTAATTTACCTTTAGTTCGGAAACGATATAAGTACCCTATCTTTATCTTGTTAATGTGGCATCAAAGTCAACGTATCAACATCGAAATGGTTTTCCGGAAAAACAAGGAATAGAAGGCAGAAATGCTGAAGGCTGCCGATTGCGGCAATGGAGACCCTATCTCCTATGCGACAATTGGTACAGACTGGGCTGCACGTACCTATGGTTCATTGTCGGGTAATAAAACAATCTATCATTATTACCTGTGCCCTAAGGGCAAAGGACAAAGGCATCCCATCGTGAAGGTTCACAAGCAAATTGAAGAGATATTATCAACGATTCAGGCGACAGTGTACTGCTCAAAGTTGCAACTGTGAGACTTCCTTCTTTATCGGTGAACACCTTTGTTATTAGGTTATTATAAAAATTTTCTATCAACCTTATTTGATTTCCGGCGAAATTTTAAGAAAGGCGGTAAACCAAAACCGACAGAGGGGGGCAGAGGATTTGTTATGTCCACGGGTAATGAAGAATTTGGGTTTTCCGGTCTTATTGACTATATTTGTATCAACAATCTGAGAGCCATGGTGAAACAAAGAGTTTATATTGACACATCGGTAGTTGGTGGCTATTTTGATGACGAATTTAGTGCTGACACAAAAAAACTCTTTGAAAGAATTATCAATGAGGACTTTAAAGTTTATTTGTCTGAGATTAGTAAACTTGAATTATTGCCTGCCCCGAAACATGTTCAAGATGTGATCAACCTCATTCCTCCGAAAAGCTTAATAATTTTGGAATTCACCGATGAATCAAAGCAGCTTGCGGAACTTTATGTAAATGAAAAGATTCTTGGGGCTACGAGTATGGATGATGCATATCATATTGCAATTGCCACTGTGAATCGAATTGACGTTCTTCTTAGTTGGAATTTTAAGCATATTGTCAATTGGGACAAAATAAGATTGTTTAATGCCATCAATATGAAACTTGGTTACCCTCCCATTGAAATACGAAGCCCTAAAGAATTATTGAAATATGAAGACTGACACAGAAATTCAGAAAAAATTTGATTCCGTTTTATATTTTAGAAAAATTAAGGAACAAATTGCCAGGGAACTGGCAGGTAAATCTTTCCAAGAACAAAAAGAGTTTATTCAAAAAGTTCTTTCAGGTGAGATAAAGCTCAATATTTCAAATTAATCTGCACTAAGTGGTAGATTATCAGATCCATTTAGCAACAGGAGTTGCAACTGTCGAATTGACTGGTAATCAAAGAAAAAGCCGACATTTCTGCCGGCTTGTCCACTAAGGCTCCCCTTAATGCACAAAGCTGCAACTATTGGAGTTTCTTTCAAGATGAATATAAATCACATTTTCTTATGTTACCAAAATCCAATTATCAATTAAACCTGATTCCCGGCCTGGGTCTCGTTCCTTGACCAAACGAAGCCTTATTTATTAGGGCCTGTTGAAATCAGCTGTTAGAAATTAGCTCTTTAAGGAGTGGTAAATCAACCTCAATTGTTTTCCACACCACATCAAGGTCAACATCCATATAATCATGAATGAGTTAAATACTCATCCCGGCCATTTCAGACCAAGGAATTTCTTTATGAATTTGTGATAATTCGTTTGAGATTTTCTTTGTCGCTTCTCCAATGATTTCTATATTTCTTATGATCGCATCCTGAATCATGACATTGTGGTCAAAATCAAACCTTGAAATTCCTTTAGTGAAGCGCTCAATTTTTGTGATGGCCTCAAGAATGTGTTCAAGATAAACTTGATCCGTTTTAATCATTGAAATATTATTTGAAGATCTTGCTGAATACTTTCCTTCAAAATTCTATTTTTCACGGCGCCTTCGGTTACAAGGTCGACTTGGATTCCAAGTTTTTGCGACATTAAATTTTCAACATGGACTAACTGGAGCAGCGACAAGGTGGATTTGAACCGAACCAAAATATCAATATCATGCACAAGCCTGTCCACCCAGCCGGTGCGATTGGTCGAAAAAAATGAACACCCGGCTGATTTTTGCAAGAATCATCGTAACTTTACAGAAATGTATTGATTGCTTTCTGGACCCCCACTGCACGATTCCGATGATTCCCCATATGTTGACCCGCCACTAAAAACCGAACCCATGAAAAAGTCAGTTCTCATCACAATTGTTCCACTGGTCATGCTCGCCCTGAGCCCTTTTAATATGGTCAAGGCGCAGTTTGTGGACGAAAATACCAGCTGGAATTCAATTATTCTCTCAGCTATCGGCCAGACCGGCTCCAATTTTTACGCGCAGTCATTTTATGCACATGTCAATACCATCACCAGGTTTGGGGTTGTTATCCAGGAAATAGAATCGGAAGGTCAACTGATTCTTTCGATTGCAGCGGATGATGGCACCGGGAAGCCCAATGTTGCCGCTCCCCTGTACCAGGGAACACTGCAAAACCCCACAACCTCAGGCGCCTGGTTTTATGAGACCGGCATCAGTGTAAACGTAACCGTTGGACAGAAATACTGGATCCTGATCGACGGATACAACAATGCCGGGGCAACCGGCAAGTCGGGTGTCGGGCGTTCGGACAGTTACACCGGGACCGGGGAAGGAGTGCTCTATTCAAACACGGCAGGGAGCAGCTGGTCCTCGATTCCCACCATGGCCCTTGCCATTTATGTGGAGGGCATCAAACCGGCGACCATCGACGAGAACAATGGCTGGAACAACAACGTTGTTTCATCCATCGGTGCAACCGGCTCCGATTTTTACGCACAATCATTTTATGCGGGCGTCGACATCATTACACGGTTCGGCGCGGTTCTCCGGGAAATTGATCCCGAAGGGCAGCTGGTACTCTCCATCGTCGCCGACAACGGATCCGGGGCCCCTGACGTCGGCGCCCCCCTGTACCAGGGGCCGCTGAGAAACCCAACCACCACGGGTGCCTGGTTTTATGAAACAGGCCTCAGCATCCCGGTAACCATGGGGCAAAAATACTGGGTGCTGATCGACGGGTACAATAACCAGGGTGCAACCGGGAGGTCGGCTGTCGGGCTGTCGGGCACTTCCACGGATACCGGCGAAGGGATGCTTTATTCAAATTCGGCCGGTGTCGGTTACTGGTCTTCCATATCCTCTATGACCATCGCCATTTATGTTGAAGGGATCAATGCTGCCATCATTGATGAGAACAACGGGGCCAACCTCAATTATGTGTCGTCTCTCGGTGCATCCGGGTCAGATTTCTATGCGCAGTCATTTTATGCCGATGTGGATGTACTCAAGAATTTCGGGGTTGTTTTACAGGAAATCGATGCAGGGGGGGAGGTTCTTCTCGCCATTGCCGGGGATAACGGTTCGGGATATCCCAACGTGAGTGCGCCCCTTTACCAGGGCAGCCTGTTAAATCCTTCAACCACGGGTGCCTGGTTTTATGAAACGGGACTCAACATACCATTGACGATCGGGGCCAAATACTGGGTCGTGGTCGACGGGTACAACAATCCCGGGGCAACAGGCCGTTCGGCGGTTGGGTTGTCCAGTGGTTACACCGGCACAGGCGCAGGCATGCTTTTCACAAACACGGGAGGTGTCGGGATATGGTCCTCGATCCCATCAATGACCCTTGCCATTTTTGTAGATGGTCAACGGGCGTCCCGGCTGGTTACCGATACTTCAGTCACCGCGGGGGAATCAGCCTGCTTCGATGCCACAGGCACCCTGACGGTTGGCGGCAGTGCGGGCCCGGTGGTGTTTTGGACCGGTTCGACGGTCGATCTTATTGCAGGATATTCCGTGCTCATTGAGCCGGGATTCTATGCCAGGAGCGGCAGTAACATCCATGCATATATCACCCCCAATTCCAGCTACTGCAGTGTTCCCCCGGGTGTTGCCGCACCCTCCGGCGCATACAAAAATTCGGTTGTCGCTTCAACAACATCAGCTCCTGACGACCCCCGGGAGGATCAAAGGCTGAAAATATACCCCAATCCAAACAATGGTGTGTTCACGGTCGAAACGGTCAACCTGGAGCTTCCGGCCGTGCTGTCAATTTCCGATGCCATCGGGGAGGTGTTATTGCAGGCCAACCAAATGCAGGGGGATCCCGCCCGGTTCGATCTCTCCCGTTTCAGGAAGGGGCTCTACCTGGTCAGGGTCAGCGACGGCAAGTCGGTGATAACCCGTAAAATGATCGTTCAGTAACATGGTTGCACCGCCGCAGTGTCGGTTTAGCCATGAGCAGGAACGGTTACGGGCAGAAATAGTTGCGTGCCAATATTGTTGTAATTTCATTCATTTATTCTCACAAAGAACAGAAAATCTCATGGTATTAACCGATAAAAAAATGACGTATGAAAAAACTGGTTCTTTGTCAAACCGAGTGTGTAAAATTACTCCGCCGGCAAGTCGTTATGCAGTGCCATTTTTGAAAAAAAATCCGACCGCTATGCGGTTATTATTTAATGGTTAAATGGATTAATTGTTAAAAAGCCCGAACAGCACGCACATAGTAAGCGGCGGCCTTAGGGCCGAAGCCCTGTAAGCCATCGTGGAAGATCTGGCTATACGCGCCGTAGATACTGTTGGGACCGTACTCGGAGGAACTCCAATAGTAGTCACTAGCAAAACCGCCAACGACATTTTCTTGCAGGTACAATAAATTAAATGATGGCAAATACCAATCGCCGTATGTAACACCACCAACCGTTATTGAATATTCATTGCACACGGTGGCTGCAAATACATTCCCGTCAACCGGGCCCTGATTGGCGATAATTATTGAGGTGTTTTTTAATCCGGCACCAACACCATCTGCTCTGGCACGTGTATTTGTATAAGAACCACCATACCATCTGATTCCTGTGCTTTGATCAGCAGTTGCCGCAATTAAACCGTGCTGCCCGTTGTCATAAACATAAAACACGATACCTCCGCCATAGCTTTCGCCGATATAGTGCGTGTTGGTAACCCAGGAGGAACTATTATATGTTTCATTACAGTTTTTGGTGGTATTGTAAATGGTAAGACCGGCTACCGGTAAAATAATCGCATTTGCGCTGTGTTGTGGTCATTCTTGGAGGCAAAAAACCTTTGATCGTAGATTTCACATCGAGCATGGCCGATACATCTGGTGTACTGTTGTCGGTATTGATGCTCACCTGCGCCAACAATGCGCAGTTAGCGAGGAGAAGCAAAGCGATAAAAAAGGATACTGTTTTCATGATTGTCAGATTTTAATGGTTATAAAACCACGATCCGTCTCATGTTCATTTGTTAAACGGGAATAGGAAAATGATTCTATGCAAAGACACAACAAAAAATCTATTCAGATCAATTCTAAATAAAATGTTTAATGATGAGGTAAGCTGGCTTTTCCGAAACGGATCCTCATTATGTTAACCCCGGTAAAACCCGTTTTTCAGAATATTTAGAAATCGTATAATACCTGGTCCAAAAGATATTGAAAGTGTTGATACTGTAAGGAATTGATCGTGTTTTGTTGTAATTTTCTCAAAAAGGGGATAAAAAAGGGATGAAAAAGTCGCTGATTTTCAGTGGAAATGCCTGTAAAGAGTAGGGAAGAGATGTTATCATGGATTTTGAAATTTTAAGGTGCTGTAATTCAACGAATTACTTTTGAAAAAATGATGCTTTCCCAAGATTTTAAGCCTGAAACCATTCAAAAAACAGGTGAATTGTCTCAATCAAAGTGAACCGGATCAGATTATTAGTATCTCAAGTTTCGGGGTTGAAAATTTGTTAATGGGGTACATCATATTTGATATTTCACCCCTTCGGGGTTTATGGATAGACTCCACAACCGATTATTCTACAATCATTTCAGCCCTTCGGGCTTTTGATCGTTGGATTGTCATTCCCTAATTCACAACAAAATCCCGAAGGGATGAAATGATTGTAGTAGTGAATCATATTGATTCACTAAAAAATCCCGAAGGGATGAAATAATTGTAGTAGTGAACCATATTGATTTGCAACAAAATCCCGAAGGGATGG
>CAIQUS010000249.1 GCA_903875045.1 uncultured Bacteroidales bacterium | reverse complement strand
CGTGGTTCAATGGCTTGGCCGATAGCGGTGAAGACGAAAAAGCGTTGGTCGTGAACGAATACGCAGTGAACGTACTAACTTACCACCGTGCCAAAGGACTCGAATGGCCCGTGGTGGTATTGCACCAATTGAACCGAGACCGGGACGCCGACGTATTCGGCATGCACATAACCGGTGATGCAACTATGGAACTGGACGCTCCACTGTCTGGACGTGGAATACGTTACTGGCCATGGCCATATACTGTTACACCCTATGGTAAACCCTCAGGCTATGCTGGCCTTACTGACCTCTTCACTTCACTTCCTGAGCAATCAATTGCGGATCACCAAAGTTTTGAGGAGGCAATAAGACTCCTATACGTTGGTATGACCCGGGCCAGGGATTATCTCATCCTACCGTATAAAGATTACGGTAAGATGCCATGGCTGGAAAAAGTTGTTCTAGGAGGATTTTCGGATATGTGTGGGGAGGAGCCATTGCAAAACAATGTGGTCCTGAAAATCCGGCACAAGCGTTATCCTTCAAAATTCCGTTTCCGTAGGTTTTTAGCGGAAGACCTGGCGTATGAAATGCTTATTGATCCTGCTGCACCGATTATCTATACGCCACAAAAAGGAACAATTTCCATTCAAGACTACTTTATCACACCTTCGTCTGCCGAAGAACTCCCCTTAGCACGCATTAGTGAATACGTCGCACTACGCCCACACATGCAGGTAGACCATAATCTTACAGGAGATGATGCCGCTTTTGGTACTTGCATCCACGCCATTTTATGTGCGCACCACCCGGAGATGAAGGAGTCGGAACAATTGCAACTGATTGAACGGTTGTTGGAAAATTTTGGTTTTACAGGCATCATTTCTCCAGCTGACCTGGCAACATCGATTCGCCAATTCAATGAATGGATAGGGTGCAGGTATAAGTCAGCTGGGTATTATAAAGAATACCCCATGATGGTCGAGAAAGGCAACCAGATTTTAAGTGGCATTGCCGACCTGGTGATCGAAACCCCGGAAGAAATCCTGTTAATCGATTACAAAACATTCTCAGGGTATGCTGATTCAGACAAGAACCGTGAAAGCTGTGAATGGCGTGCCAGGACCTATAGCGGACAGATGGCTTTGTACCAGGAGATGCTGGAACGGGTTTGGCCCGGGAGAAAGGTTGAGACTGTCATATGGTTTGTGATCGCGGGAGCACTGGTTAAATTGGAAAACTGCCAGGATAATTAATCCGGCATTGGATATACAATGATCTGATGAATATTTATATAGAGAACACTGGGCTCAACCTTTTTAATATTCCGGCCAATGAAGCTGATTACCGTACTATTGCAGAATTTGCACTGACCTTCGAAGGATATAAATACTTTCCAGACCTTGCATCTTATGCTAATAAGATTGTGGATGAGTATCATCAGGATGAGAAGATTGTTGGGTCGCTTTCTCTGACAGAACTGAGGGGTTGTTTGTTTTATGAACAACGGCGGTATCGACACTTTGGAGAGGACCCTGACGGGAATGATTTGTGTTACATTCATGCGCTATTAATTGAGATCAGGAACAAGATTAAAATGACCAACATCCAATGATCGGGTGAAATACGTAAACTATTAAGACAATCATATGTTATTCGATTTTCAAGAAACCACCATCGAGTCAGAAAAAGAGCGAAACTTCTATTTCAAATTTTTCGCCGGATACTATTTTAATGAATTAGTTCCCGGTATTGAAAGCAGAATTCAGGATTTTTGTAAGATTCTGAACAGCCCATTAAACAGGATCAATGACGCCGGAACGGAGATTGAGCTATCGCCCGTCACTACCCATGTGACCTTCGATTTTCATGAATATCTAATCAACAAGGGTGCAGATCGGGGTGAGCTGGCGGATATTCTTATTGTTGATGAGGACAAAAGTTTGTGTATCGCTATCGAGGTAAAATGGCTTGAAGATTGGAATTTCGAGAAAGATATCCTTGCCAACAATAAGCGGATCAAAACATTAGAAAAAACAAACCGATTTAAGCATGTCTATCAATGTTTGTTAATTAAAGAATCAAAGCATGAGCACGGTAAGAAAAAGGTAAATGCCGCAGGAAGTAACTATGCCAAGTTATCAGGTCAGGAGGAAATATCCGTCATTGTGATCACATGGGAAGACTTACTTAAAAACCTTGAAGAACCGGTGGTTGAGAAATTCTTTAGTAACTATATGAAGTCTACAAAGTCAACCTTCAGGAAAGAATTAATGAGTTCTGGCAAATAATTAACCGGGATAACGAACTAAATGAAAACAACGGAACAGGAACAGGCTGCTGAAAAAATCAGGCAGGAGGTGAATGAAAAGGGAACCCCAAAACGGCTGAAAATTCGGACATTGCTGAAAATGTTCGGCTATAAGAGCCGGAAGGAAAGCAACACCGTATTTCTTACAGAATTGCTGGCAGACAAAGGAATGATGGTGAACCCCTCTCTAATAAAGGTTGGCTCGGAATGGGAGATGAGTCTCGATGAAATGGTAACCCTGGTCGCTTATAAAAATGTGCCAAAGGAACCTGTAAGCGACACCCTTGAGGGTCTGATTGCTGATAACTGGTTTGAAATGGTGGCAACAAGGGAGTTCAGGAATGAAAAAGAGGTAGAGACGAAATTCGTCATTCCTCTGTTATCGAGGCTTGGGTATCTGGAAGACGACCGCTTTGACGGCATGACTTTCCAGGCTAGCCATGGGTCAAAACCAATGAATCTCGAAGTTGATTGTGCCCTTTCGGATAATGGAAATCAGGTCCTGGGCAAACAAATTCTCTTGGTCACCGAGGCCAAGCGGGAATCGAAGTTGAACAAAGAAACCGAACTTGTAAAAGCCAGGAATCAGGTAAAGAGTTATGGTTTTTGGCTGAGTTGTCGTTTCGGCCTGGTCACCGACAGCCGGAAAATCCAGGTGCTCGAACTGTTCCCGCTCATCCATGGAAAAGATATACTCTTTGAATGTTTACGGGGCGAATTGAAAGACCGGTTCCCGGAATTATACCGTATCGTGGGTAAAAAATACCTGGTTGAATATTATGAGCGAATCATATCCGGGTGACCATCCTGTTAATATCCAATAGTACAAGGATCATCCTGATCAGTTTCAGGCTATCACAAGTTTTAAATTCCAACGACACCAATTGTCGCTTACTCTCTCTATTTTTGGATCCGAAACACGAAGATCCATGGATAGAACTAACAGCAGACGTAAACCTATTTTTGAGAGTATTCTTTTCATCTCCGATAAGTCTAAGGATTGTAAACTTTCCAATGAGTTTTTTGCCAAAGTAGCCACTCCTCTAAAGAAAGTTTCGGAATACTTTCATGTTACGCCCGATCAAGCCTTTTTTTTGTCAAATATTTTGGATTACAACTATAAAAAGGGAATGGCCGGCCTTGACGATTTAGCCGAAATTTTTAGCTGTACCCCTGTACAAATGATGAAATTCAAGCCGGATATTGATGAATTGGTAAAAAAGGGGTTTTTGATGAAGGATAAAAGGGATGTTGCAGGTAAGGTTTTCAAAGGCCCGGCAATTGTTACCTTCTACACTCCCGATAATATTTTCGATGCTGTTCTGAACAATGAACCCATACCGGATTCTGCAGCTACAAAGTGTAAAGATGTGTTTGAATTATTGGAAAGACTTTACATTTTCGGTTGTGACAGGGAAAACGGAAGGATTTCAACAAAGGAGCTCCTCGCATTATCAAGAGATTTGTTATCACACTATGCCGATTTCCCATTGGTAAAACAAATTCTGACAATAAATCTTATAGTACTCCCCATTCTTCAGACAACAAGGTGCCTTTTCTTAATTTGATTTTTAAAGAAACAATTGGTTGTTGTTATTGTTAATATCGGGCAATAACTCGAAGAGTTATTCTCGATATTAACATGTTTTTCTCTTTTGCTTCTTTTCTCTTTGTTCATAAATTTTTAAGCTGCCTGCTGAAACAATTTTATTGGAGCTATACGGCCAATGCCCTGATGTGCTTTTCGGTTATAACGATTGATAAATCCTCTTATACCCGTATACATTTGCGTTCCGTTATTGAAGGGGTGTAAATATACATAATCCCATTTGATCGTATGCCAGATGACTATTCCGGTGAAAGTGTACCACCCATTCCGGGACAAAGTGTACCACTTTACCCAAGATGGATTTGCTGATCAAATTTACGGATTATTTTCATATTTTTCTCTTTCTGAGCGATTCTCCTTTTAGTTCAAAACGGTG
>CAIQUS010000248.1 GCA_903875045.1 uncultured Bacteroidales bacterium | reverse complement strand
ATTCCAGATGGTTCATACAATTATGATAACCTGGAGCTGGGTTTTACGAAAAGTCATCATTTTGTCCTGGGATATGATGTGCAACCCTTCAAAGACTGGCGTTTGAAAGTTGAAGCCTATTATCAGCATCTCGTCAATGTGCCTGTCAATACATATCCAAGCAGTTACTCCATGCTGAATACCGGGGCAAGTTTTCAAACCGACCTGGAAGATAGCCTGGCAAATACCGGCACCGGCAGAAACTATGGCGTTGAACTTACCGTTGAGAAGTTCTTTAGCCGGGGGTACTATGGCTTATTTACGGCTTCGCTTTACCAGTCAAAATACACTGCCAGTGACGGAATAGAAAGAAATACTGCTTTCAACGGGAGATATGTAGCCAACTTCCTGGCAGGGAAAGAATGGAAACTCGGTAAGGAAAAAAGAAATGCCATTACGGCCGACCTGAAAGTCACCTATGCCGGCGGGCGATATTATACCCCGGTAGATTTAGCAGCATCCCAGGCCAGGGGCAGGGAGGTGCTGAAAGGGGATGAATATGCCTATTCAAGCACTTATCCGGATTATTTCAGGCTGGATTTCAAGATTGGATATACCCTGAACAGCAAGACTAAAAAACTGTCGCAATCGATTTCGCTGGATATGCAAAATATAACGAACAATAAAAACGTATTCTCACAGGGTTACGACGACAGAAGCAAGACGATCAGTACGACATACCAGCTGGGATTTTTCCCGAATCTTATTTACAAAATACAGTTCTGATTTCCGATTGAATTCTTTTATCTTTTTCAACCTGAAAGAAAATACAAATACCCGGACCGATTATTTCATTGAAAAATTATTCTCAGTGAGAGTCATTATTTTTATTGCAATTACCGCTGCTGCAATTATGTTAAGGCTCAAATTAAGTTTCTCCCATGACTTAATTTCAGGAGTAGATGGCGGCTATTATCCTGTGCAGGTCAGGAATATCTTAAATACCGGTTTGCTCAGTTTTAACGACGTCCCGCTCTATTTTTATTTTTGCGCCTTTATCGTGAAAGTCATTTCCGTATTGGGTTTCACAATCACCAACGAAATGATTATTTCCGTGATCAAGATTGTCGATAGTGCTGCGTTGCCTTTACTTGCAATTCCATTGTTCAAAATGGTATCGCGGAAAGATCACAACATCTCCTTTTTCGCGGGGCTGGCCATTCTGTTATTTGCCGTTCTCTCTCTCACACCATTTTTAATTCTTGGTGATTTACAAAAGAATGCATTTGCCATTCCGATGGTCTTTCTTTTTATCCTCTTTATTGAGGAATATTTAATCAATCCTGACAAGCAGCATTTAACCGCAGTGGTAATTTCACTGGCTATGATTGCACTTACTCATTTTGGCGTTTTTGCTTTTTGCTCGGTTTTTTCAATCATCCTGCTTGTTCTAATCTATCGGAAAAAAGCCGTTCTTCCTTCAGTAATGACTATTTTCATTGGATTTGGAATGATCGCCTTGTTCGATTCGGACAGGGCTTTCCGATTGATTACTTTCTGGAATGTAGTTTTTGAAAGCCCTGCATTATTACAAGGGCCAATGCCCATTCCCCTGTTAATGAATATGATCGGCTCGTATTTCCTTGCAATAGTTGGTATTGTTCAATTCCGGAGGTTTAAAGACAAAACAGATAAAATCACGGGATACATGGTGCTTTCATTCATCGTTGTAATCTTCATTTTTGCTTTTCCGTTATATGATCTGCAGTATTTTCAAAGATTTGCAGTGTTGCTGGTTATTCCACAGAGTTTATTGATTCTGTATTTAATCCGGATGAATCAAAAATCTGCCGTTCTTTTTTCAATTTCACTAATTTTGCTAACAACGCTGTCAATCTTCATTTCATTTTCACAGAAAAAGGGGCCATGTATCGATGATCAGGCGTTTCAGGACATACAAAATATCAAAAAATATATCCCTGAGGATAAGAAAAATACAATTATTATTGCACAACATGGTATTGATTTCTGGACGGCGTGGACATTAAATGTGAAAGTGGGAAATGACAGATCAATGGATAAATTGGGATTAGAAAAGTATAAGAATATTATTTTTCTGCAACAAAAAAACGAAGAGAGACAAGGGCCACCTGTAAGAAGATCGTTACGAAATCCAGGGCACGGAGAGGGCGGGCCTCCCCCGATGAGCATGCCATTGGGCCACCCTGTTCCTGAAGATTTCAACCTGATCTATAGTTCTTCCTATTTTAATGCCTATCAGAAATTGAATTGAAAAGATATGTTTAAAACAAGAAAATGGTTTCTCCTGCTGTACGCTGTCATCTGGGTACTTGTGTTGATTTCCCCTTATTTAAGATATATCCAGGATATCGGCCCGAATAGTTGGAACAGAATGATCGGCGACTGGACAAATCTCTTCATGCTCCTGCTTGCTTTTCTTGTCAATTTATTTGTATTGTTACCCAAATTACTCTTTAACAACAAAAGATCTCAATATCTTATGGTAGTGACAGTAATGATATTTGTGATTGCCATGATCAACCTGCTGATCCATCCTTTTTCAGGCCCCCCACCGCATTCCGGTATGGGGATCCCCCCCGCGGATATTCAGACTGGAAGGCCCTCCCTCGACCTTCCATCGCTGCTAGGAGTTATACTGAATAATTTAATTACAGCATTGCTTATCATCGGAAGCAGCACTGCGCTTGAACTCGAATACAAATGGCTGAGTGAACAAAAATTACGAAAGGATGCCGAGAAAGAGCAGCTGAAAACCAGCCTGGCCTTGCTAAGACACCAGGTAAGTCCGCATTTTTTCATGAATACCCTGAATAACATCCACTCGCTGATTGAAATGGATACAGAAAAGGCCCAGGATGCGGTCGTACGGCTTTCCACCCTCATGCGGTACCTGCTTTACGATTCGGCGCAGAACACGATTGAGCTGAAAAAGGAGATCGAATTCATCAACAGTTTTGTTTCGCTGATGCAGCTCCGCCATTCCGATGAGGTGGAAGTAACTGTTGTCATTCCTGAACAGATACCTGATGCTAAAATACCCCCGATGCTTTTTATTTCATTGCTTGAAAATGCCTTTAAACACGGGGTGAGCTATCCGCTTAAATCCTATATTTATTTTGAACTCCGGATTGCCAGTACGTTTCTGACATGTACGATTAAAAACAGTAAGCATAAAATTGCGGCAAATTACCAGGGCGAATATTCGGGAATCGGTCTTGATAACATTAAAGAGAGTTTAAAGTTATTATATGAGGATAATTTCCAGTTGAACATCCGGGATAAAGAGAGTGAATTTGAAGTTAACCTTACAATTCCATTATGAAGATTTCCTGCATTGCCATTGATGATGAACCACTGGCTGTAAAAAAGATATCATCCTATATTCAGAAAACACCTTTTCTGGAACTGGTGGCTGAATGCCGGAGTGCATTCGAGGCGATGGAGATCATTAACAACCATGCGATCCAGCTCATATTCATTGATATCAATATGCCTGACCTGAGCGGACTGGAGTTTGTAAAATCACTCGCGGTAAAACCCTGTATCGTATTTACTACCGCCTACAGTGAATATGCTGTGGAAGGTTTCCAGGTAGATGCCACAGACTATTTATTAAAACCCATCACTTACAGCAGTTTCCTGAAAGCGGCCAACAAGGTGAAAAACCTCATTGATTTAACCGCGAACAGCCAAAAGGAGAGCATCAGGGCAACAGCGAGTCATTTGTTTGTGAAATCTGATTACAAACTCGTCCGCATCGAACTGGATGATATTAAATATATTGAGAGCCAGCATGAGTATATCAAAATTCATTTGATCAACAGTTCCCCTGTAACGACACAACTGAGCATGAAGGCGATCGAAGAACAACTCCCCTCCAACCGGTTCATGAGGGTTCACAGATCCTTTATTGTTAGTCTTAAAAAGATCTCAGTTATAGAGCGGAACAGAATTGTGTTCGATGGCAAAGTTTACATCCCTGTCAGCGATCAATACAAAGAAAAATTCCAGGAATATATTGACAGGGATTTCGTTTAGCAGGTTCATCCCTTTCCTCCCCTATTTTCGCTTTCAGGCAGACCAGATGGAATCTATTAATCCGGCCATGACGGGAGTCCGTATGCCGGATAAAAGGATTATCGGGAAGGAGTATTCCCCGACTAATGCCTAAAACCTACCGACTACCAAAAAATACCTACCGGTTACCAATTCCCGCTTTACTTTCTTTTTTTCAGATATTACATTTGTCCGAGTGACCCGGATGCAAAGGCGAAAGACCATTAATCAGAAATCATTAATCAATCAGTTAAAAAACAACCAAATCCTCACCCATGAAAAAGCACCTACTTTCAAACATTTTCACTGCCATATTTCTTCTTTTATCGTGGCAGCTTTCTGCACAGGTGTCTATTAGCACCGATGCATCCTTACCCGATAACTCGGCCATGCTCGATGTGAAATCGACAACCAAAGGGATGCTTATTCCCCGTATGACCATTGCTCAGCGCGATGCCATTGTGAACCCTGCAAATGGTTTGCTCATTTTTTGTACCGACAACTATCAATATTATTCATACAGGAGCGGCATTTCATCAGGTGGTGGCACCTGGGTGATGGTAAGCAGTCAGTGGGAATCTTCAGGGGCGAATATCAACTTCCCCATCGGGAATGTCGGCATCGGAACCTGGTCACCAGGCAGTAAACTGACCGTATTCGGAACCATTGAAACTGTATGGGGAGGTTACAAATTTCCTGATGGCACTATGCAAATTACAGCAGCACCGAGTATCGAACAAGGCACCTTCGGACAAACCCTGCGCAGCAACGGAGGCTGGTGGCTGGCAAACGATGCTTTATTCAATGATGGCACCAATATCGGCATTGGTACAACGGCACCAACCCAGCGGCTTTCGGTAGCTGGGACCATTCAAACAACCTCCGGTGGAGTGATGTTCCCTGACGGGTCTACCCAAACCACAGCCGCTTTTATCCCGGCAGGAACAGCCGGACAATCCTTGCGCCATGACGGGGTGAATTGGATCGGCAACAGTGTTTTATTTAACAACGGAACAAATGTTGGGATCGGTACCACCTCGCCAAACCAAAAACTTACTGTTGAAGGAATCATTCACACTACACTGGGTGGAGTAATGTTCCCCGATGGCACTACCCAAACAACCGCATCGGTATCGGCGATACCTTCCGGGACAAACGGACAGACCTTACGGAATAATGCTGGAGCCTGGGTTGCAAATAACACGCTGTTCAACGATGGAAGCAATATCGGTATCGGTTCTACCAATCCAGCCCATGCCCGGTTGGAGATCAATGGCAGCATAGGAACTCCGGTGGCCATGTTCGGGGCCGATAAATGCGGTATTTCTATCGGAGCCGACAGCCCTGAAATCGGGTTTAATTATTTTTTAAACGGCACTCCTAAAACAATTAAAACGGGGTATGGTGCCCTTCTTGGAATGGATCCGGTAAACGGGAACCTGTATATCGGCAATTTCAACGGCAACCAATCCATTGGTAACTTTGGAAACATAACGGGTTATCAGACAATCGCTACTTTCAGTCAAACAGGGAAAATGGCGCTGGGTATGACACCATCCACTAATAATTCGAGGTTGCAAATCGGTTGTGATGGATCCCATGCCGGGATCGGACTTTACTATTCCGGGACTTTTTGTGGTGACATCAGGCCATCGAACGGAAACCTGGACATTGAAGCATCCCACAGTATATCGGGTGTGCCTGGCAACCTGATTCTGCAGAAAACAGAATACATCGGATATCCTGTATCCCTTTCCGGCGATGTACTCATTGGTACTTCCGGGCCCCCACTGGCCAAACTCCATGTGGAAGGTTCTGAAGGCAATACAGTGGCCATGTTCAGGAACTTTGACAACTCGACGGGTATATCTATTGTAAGCGCCTGGCCAGGGGTTTACAGCAACTGCTATTTTAACGAAGGCCCAAAAACAATGGCCGCCACCGGGTACGCAGCGGCAATCAATTTTAACCAGGATGATGGTTCCATTGATTTTCTGAATCGTAATGCAGAGAATGGAGGTGCAAATCTCCCTATTTCCCTTACGGAAAGCATGAGAATTGGCAGGGATGGCCGCGTCTCAATAGGAACAACCTTCCCCGCAACAGGTTATTTACTCAATATCGGGGGCAAAGCAATATGTGAGGAATTAACTGTAAAAATGAAAGCCTCCTGGCCCGATTATGTTTTCGGCAACAGCTATCACCTCATTTCATTGCCCGAGCTGGAAAACTATATTGCTATTAACAAACACTTGCCAAATTTACCCCAAGCGTCGGAAATTGAAAAAGAGGGTGTGCAGATCGGAGAAATGCAAAAAATGATGATGGAGAAGATCGAAGAGCTTACCCTGTATATCATTGCCCAGGATAAAAAGATCAGGAACCTCGAATCGAGATTAGATACCAAAAAATAGCTTAGCGGTATTATCAAACTTGTAATACAGACTTTTATGAAAAAAATAATTTCCATTATATTTCTGTACGGCTTTTTATTTTGTTCAATTAACGCTATCCATGCCGAGGAAAACGAATTTGCAAGAAACCCCGATGGCGCTCTTTTCAAGAGTGCAAGTCCATCGGGCTGGGTGAAATTCAAAGATAACCTTCCCGGAAATCCGGCTGAGGTTTTCAGCAGGTTCAAAAAGTCATTCGGGCTCACCGGTGGTTATGACATGCGGTTAAAAAAAACCAAGACCGATGATCTGGGTTTTACACATTACCGGTTTCAGCAAACCTTGTTTGGAAAAGATGTGATCGGGGGAGAATTTTTCATCCGGGTAAAAAATGGCGTTTTACAATCCGGAAACGGGAAAATTTATACTTCAGCAATTGTCCGCGACCAGCAAAATATCAGTGAACAAAACGCCATAACCATCGCACTCAACTATGTAAACGCCGAAAAATACTATTGGCAGGATACAACTTATGAAAATAAATTAAAGCGGAAGTCAAAAAACCAGGCAGCTACCTTTTATCCTGCTGCTGAATTGTATTATGTTTACACCAACACACTGCAATTGCAACTCACCTATAAGGTTTTAATAGAGGCGTTCGATCCGGGAAAATCGGGCTATGTATATATTGATGCTGGTGATGGGAAGGTATTCAAATGGGAACCTTCTGAAATTTCTTGCTCTCCGACTACGGTAAATACCGTATGGTATGGCAACCAAACCATAAACACCCATAGTTCGGTTACCGGTGGCTGGGATCTTGAGGATGACTGCGGATCCTCCACCTACAATGTTTCTGATGACAATACATGGAACAATGCGTTGTTTAACAGCCCCGACAATCAATGGCTTACCCCAAGGGAACGCAGTGCAGCCACCTGTTTATGGAGCATTGACCAGACCCGTGATGTTTACCTGAACCATCTGCAAAGAGACGGGCATGATGCTTTTGGGGCAAACCTGGATATCTATTTTGATGCCACTTTCGCGGATGGCAGCCATTCAAATGCTTCATTTCAACCTCATCTGCCACCTTTTTGGGATGACTATGTCAATGTAGGCCGGGGTGAGGATGTGGCCTCAATAACAGATGATTTTGGGGTACTTGATATCTTAGCCCATGAATTTACCCATGGCGTTAACCATTATGAAGCCGACCTTGCTTCTGAGAGGGAATCTGGCGCACTCAATGAATCATTTGCAGATGTGATGGCTGAGTATGTTGAGAAAAAGGTGCTTTTATCAAACAACTGGCTTCTTGGATGGGATAGAATCGAAAATGGCGTTCATGTGCCTGCGAGGAATTTTATGCTGCCCCGAACATCGCATTGGGCACAACCCGACAGATACAATGGTACATTATGGTGGGATGCTTCCAATAATTGCATCCCGGTGGGTCCTGGTGAACCTGGCTATAATGATAAATGCGGTGTTCATTACAACAATGGTGTCCAAAACAGGATGTATTATTTATTGAGTATGGGGGGTGTCGGATGGTCGGATGACTCAATATCAACTGCCACAGGACCAACTATTTATAATTCATATCAATGGGCTGTTGCCGGTATCGGGATCGAAAATGCCGGAAGAATCGCTTATCGGGCACTGACTGTTTACCTGGGTGAAAATTCAAATTATACCGACAGCCGCAATGCCTGGGTAGCCGCAGCAACCGATATTTTTGGCGAATGTTCCTTTTTTGCCATCCAGACCGGGAAAGCCTGGTACGCTGTCGGGCTTGGTCCTCCGGTACAAACAATGGCGATTTGCAACACAAATTATGGCGCTTCACCAATCAACCTGACAACACCCAGAGAACTCATCGTATCAAATAACTGTACGGTAAATATATTACCAACCGGCAACCTTGTGGAATTTAAAGGCTCATCCATTGGCTTTAAGCCAGGCTTTTCATCAGCAACAGGTTCAAATTTTTCTGCCAAAGCAGATGATGAATGTGCCTTTGCCACCTATTAAAAACATGAAGATTCCGTGTCGTTGCTTCTTTTGTCGGGCAGCCCTGGCAAAATATCTGGATGTGATCTCCAGCTGGAGTGTGCGAAGATTGTTAAACGGGATGAATGGTTGCAGGGATCGTAAAACGGAAGGTACACCCCGCGCCATCGTTGTTTTCTACCAAAATTCTGCCGCCATGCAATTCCACAACTTTCCGGCAGTGTGCAAGGCCAATGCCCGTTCCGCCAAATTCATTGCGATTATGCATTCGTTTAAACAGCCCGAATATTTTATCTTTGGCTTTTTCCTGAATGCCAATTCCATTGTCCACAACCGAAAAGACCCATTCTGTGATGCAATGTTCGGCTGAAATGGTTACTTCAGGAGATACTTCCTTCCTGTGAAATTTAATGGCATTCCCAATAAGGTTTGTCAGCATCAGTTTCAATTCCACTGAATAACCTTTTAAGACTGGAAGTTCCCCAACAGTTATTTTAGCATTGGTTTCTTCAATGATGACTGATAAATCAGAAAGGACTTCGCCCACTAATTTACCGAAGTCAACCTTGCTCCACACACTCTCTTTTCCCAGCAGGGAGTAATCGACCAGGCTCCTGACAAGCGTTTTCATCCGGCTGGCAGACTGATAGATAAAATCAATGTATTTATCCCCTTCCTCCCCCAGTTTTCCGGCAAAATCTTCACGTAAAAGCTGAGTGAAGTTTGTCAGGGTCAGTAATGGCTCCTGAAGGTCATGTGAGGCAACGAAAGTAAATTGTTCTATTTCCTTGAGATGAAAAATAAGCTCCTGGTTTTTGCTTTTAAGTTGTTTAGTTCGTTCTGCAACCCTTTGTTCAAGGGTCACAGTAAGTTCATGAAGTTCTTTGCTTTGCAAGTAAAGCTTAAGGTGAGTGGCCACCCTAGCTTTTACCTCTTCCGCCTTCAACGGTTTTGTGATATAATCAACCCCTCCTGAATTTAATGCCTTGACAATGTCATTGGTCTCATTTAATGCACTGATAAAGATAATCGGGACATCATTCAGGTTTTTATTCTCTTTTAACCGGCGACAGACTTCGAACCCATCACAGTCGGGCATCATGATATCAAGCAGGATAATATCCGGTTTCGCTTTTTCTGCAACCTGTAATGCCAAAACACCATTGAGGACAGGTCGTACCTTATATCCCTCACTTTCAAGAATATCGCTTAATATTTTAAGGTTTGCCGGAACATCGTCAACAATCAGGACGTTGGGAATATGCTGCTCTGATACCATTTCATGTTTCATCGCTCCCGCTTTTTTCAAAGATATTCAGGAAGGTGCTGTTGTATGATTTCATGAATCATCTCTAGGGTCAATGGCTTATATTTGAAATAAACATTATCCTTCATCGTATCAGCTTTCACTTTATCGGCAGGGTTAAAGGAGGTTGTAAGCATGATAAACACAATCTTGCCTTTTTGGCACTGCTCAAGCTTTTGATATTCTTCAAGAAATTCCCATCCGTCCATGACCGGCATATTGATATCAAGGAAAATTAATTCAGGCTGACAAAACACCCCATCCTGATGCCCGCAGATACCGGTAGTTGTCAGGAAATCAAGTGCCTCCTGCCCGTTCATGGCGATTTCAATATAGTTGGCTATTCCGGATTTTTCCAGAATCTTTTTATGAATAAAATTGTCTGATTCATTATCATCAACGAGCAATACACAATTGAGCTTATTCTTCATAAATGGTTATTTTTGACTTTTTTCATGAACTCTTCCCGGTAGTAAAAACCGGAAAGCAATCTCCAAATATAGGAAATTTGTCAATATGCTTATTCCGAATTATTCTAAATGATCACAGCAACCAGGAAAAATCAACTTAACCCCTTCATCAGCTGTTGCCAGAATCCTGCCCGATTCCAGATTATGCCGGCAGGGTACCAACTCCCGCTTTACCTTATTTGTGGTGCAATCAATGTTTGCCGTAAATCGTAAATCAAAAACCGTAAATCAAAAATCGTAATAAATAGGTCTTAAAACCCTACCATGAGCCAGACTGGACCTGCGATAATTTGTACCTTTACCCCGTGGAGTTGATCATTCCGGTTTAAATACAATATTGAAATGGCAAAAGGCAACTGGCAAAATGCAGAGCTATTTCTGCATAACCAGACGATGTTTTATTTGACGCTGAAGATGGTCATATTGTGGCTGATCACCACACAATCTTTTGGCCAATCATACTCTTTTCAAAAAATCAACTCCGGAACAAAGGCTGATATCATCTCTGTTATTCAGGACAAGGCCAATGGCGTTTATTTTCTGACGGATAAAATATTTGCACTTCAAAACACCAGATGGAATAGGCTCGATTTTCCCGTGAAAGAAAAAATCTCTATTTTTTACCCGGTCTCTCCAGAAAGTATTTGGTTTACAACGGAGCAGGTTACAAATACCTCCATGCTCTATCATTTTCATGACGGGATGACTGAAAATATCCGTTCCCCCTTTTCCAATATAATATCAGCCATTTATTTTTCTTCAGAAAATTATGCCCTGTTTGCCAGTTCTGCCGACATTGCTGTGTATCAAAACGGTAATTTTACAATACTTCCACCTTTACCTACACGCTATATCATTGAAAAATTTTACACCGGCGGCAATTCGATTTTCTGGGTAAAGACCAGTGTGAATGAACTATTTCTATATGACCATGGAATTTACCAACGAATATTGGGCAATAAACCTGTTAATGATTTCTGTTTTGAAGGGATGAATGATGGGTATTTACTCTCAGGTGCGGAGTTGTTCCGTGTGGATGGAGCAGGCATCAAACTGGTATTTAAAGATACTGCTTTACAGCATATAAGAAAAATTCTACTTTTAAAATCCGGAGATGTACTGATGATTGGGGACAAAGGGTTGGTGTTGAGTTATTCCAACGGGCGTTTAGCTGGTCATGATGTTCATTGCACCGAAAAACTGATTAACCTCACCGCCACCGGATCCGGCGATATCTGGGTTTGTGGTGAAGCAGGCCGTCTGCTTTATCATGGGGACACCAAATTTCCTGCCTATCTCGAAAGTAACCAGGGGTTTTCATCGCACAAACTTATCACTTATGGGATAAGCACCGATGATGAGTATGGTGTTGCCTTGGCCGACTTCAACGGAGACAATAAAACTGATATTTATGCGGTGCGTATTTATGAGCAAAACCGGCTGTATATCAACGATCTTGCATCAAAAAAAAATAATGCCGGCACCGTCGCCTTTACAGAGGAAGCGGTGGAGCGGAACGCAAACGGGGTGATTGGTCAACAGAACAATATTGTACAAAATGAACTAAAACTGGGAATAGCTGCTGCCGATGTTGACAATGACGGTGATCAGGATATATATTTGTGTTACCTTAACAGTATCAATAAGTTATTACTAAACCGGGGCAACGGGTATTTCAGGAATGTGTCAGAGCAAAAACACCGGGCATGCGAAAACATGAAACGTTCCAATGCCGCAATTTTTGCTGATCTGGAAAATGACGGTGACCTCGATTTGTTTGTTACAAATGAAGAAGGCTCAAACCGGCTTTATGAAAACGACGGAACCGGCCATTTTACAGATATCACGGCAACTTCGGGCCTGGGTTCCACCGGAGGGGGCATGTGTGCCTCATTTGCCGATGTGAACAATGATGGCTATCCTGATTTGTGTGTCTCTTTCTGGTATCCTGCCAATAAATTATTCCTGAATGAATCAAAACATGGCAGGATTCATTTTCGCGATATTACCCAATTCACCGACCTGGCCAAAGCCTTGCCGTCAAAAAGCAATGCGGTGGCTTTTGCTGATGTAAACAACGATGGTTACACTGATCTTTTTATTGCGAACCGAAATACCGAAAACAAGTTGTACCTGAACAACGGGCAAGGCATATTCACCGATAAGACACATGAATATTTCCAGCCCGAAAACACATTGAGCAACGGTGCCGTGTTTGCTGATTTCGACCTCGATGGTTTCCAGGATTTATATGTGACGAATGTGGGCGAAAACATTCTGTATAAAAACATGAACGGACGGTACTTCTTAGATGTAACTGCTACTTTTGGGGCCGAACTCAGCGGTTACTGTACAGGATGTGCAGTGGGTGATGTTGACAATGATGGTGACCCCGACCTCTATGTGGCCAACTATATCAATGGCAACAGCAAACTGTTTTTCAATAAAACAGAAAAGAAAAACTTTGTTAAGTTCATACTGCACGGAGTGCGTTCAAACAAAGATGCGATAGGTGCAAAAGTTTGGCTTTACCAGGTTTCAAAGGATGAAAAAAGCTGTACCCTGACAGGGTTTCGTGAAATGAATGGAGGAAACGGTTATGCATCTATATCTGCAAAGGAGATGATTTTTGGCATTTTACATGGTTTTGAATATTATGCGCTGATAAAATTTCCATCATCCGGCGACACGCTCAGGGTAGACCACGTGGTTGCGGGTAAAACGATAGAAATCAGCGAGCAAACCGGTTTACGTGCTTTATATACGGAAAGTAAAAATACCGCAGTGCATTTTTTCTCAAATGAAGAAAAACAGCCGGAAATTCTCAAATATATCCTGATCATACTGGTACTGGTTATTTACCACCTGAAAGTACGTAAAAGCTTCAAAGCGATTGACAACATGGGTTGGCTTATAAGCGGTTTTATTTTCCTGGTGTTTATTTTTGTCAATCAGTTCTTTCTTTTTCAATGGTTCTCTGTTTCATTTTTTATAGCACCGACCATCGTTATGGGCTTGCTGGTTATTGAATACCTTTTTATTGACAGAATTATTCTCAGAAGGCTGGCGCAAAAAGAGAGGCTTGAATTACGGGAAAAGTTATCGCGCGACCTCCATGACGACCTGGCATCAACCCTGGGAAGTATTTCCATATATGCTGAAACGCTTAAAGGAATGACTGAGCACATCCCGGCACAGGTTGAATTCAAAAAGCTTCCGGTAAAAATTGCCGGGCTTACACAATCTGCCCTCCAGTCCATATCCGATATCATCTGGATGACCTCGCCAAGAAACGATTCCTTGCAAAGCCTTATCTCAAAAACTAGCAACTATATGCTTGAAATACTGAGCGATAATAAAATACCGTTTCATTCCCTGATTGATATTCCTGATGAACCTGTTATTTTGCCTGAGAAGATCCGTAACGATATATTTCTGATATTAAAGGAAGGGTTACATAATATTATCCTTCATGCTGGAGCAGATAAGGTTGAGTTTGCTGCGAGGCTCGAAGAAAAAAAATGCACCATCTTGTTGAAGGACAACGGAGTCTGAATTATTGATCCTCATCGGATTGAGCAGGTCTCACGGGGAAATGGACTGATCAATATCCATCAAAGGGCTCGTGAATCACGAATGGAGGTCAAAATACACTCGGAAAAAGATGAAGGAACAGAAATCGTCATTCATTTTCAAATATGACCCGATCAGGCTATAGAAATGATTACTTTTCGTCTTTACTTTGTACATTATAAAAAGTCAGATGGCCGTATCGATAGGAATTGTTGAAGATCATTCAGAATTCAGGCAGAGTTTGGTGTACCTTATTTCTTCCTTTTCAGACTACACCCTGGCTTGGGCGTACCCATCTGTTGAAGATGCACTGGAAAACTATGTTGAATGCGATGTTATATTGCTGGACATCAATCTTCCGGGACTGTCGGGGTTGGAAGCCATCCCTTTATTTAAAAAGAAATGCACTGAGCAGAAAATTATCATGCTCACCATCCTCGAGGATGATTACCATATCCTCGAAGCCATTAAAAGCGGTGCTGACGGGTATATCCTCAAAAAATCAAACCCCAATAAAATTCTGGATGGCATCCAGCAGGTGTATGAGGGCGGGGCCGCACTCACACCCATGGTGGCCAAACAGATCATGGCATTTTTGAAACCGGAGACCGCCATACCTGGCTCACCTTCAAACTTAACTCACCGAGAAAAGGAGTTGCTGCTGCTGATCACCCAGGGTATGACAAATGAACTTATTGCAGATAAATTGTTTATCAGCGTACAAACCGTACGCAACCACCTTAAAAGCATTTACGACAAGCTGCAGGTCCATTCCCGGGCCCAGGTGGTGGTAAAAGCGCTCAAAGAAAAATTGGTCTGAACCATTCAAACCCGGATCTGGTTATTCAGCCAAATGTACCATTCTCCCACAGTCATTTTTATACAACAGGTTATTTTACCGTATTCCGCTGAGTGGTACAGAAAAGCAAGTATATTTGTAGGTCAGCCTATATCAATGTTCATCTGCAGAACTTTCACGCCGTGTTTACACCAACCAGGCAAAGTGGCTTTGCAATTCTGATAGGAATCATTGGGATACTGATTTCCGGGCAAAGTTTTTGTCAGCCTTTTGCTTTCCAAAAGATCAACTCCGGAACAAAGTCAGATATCCGAACCATCATAAAAGATCATCAACAGGGCGTTTATTTCGTTACAGACAAGATATATGCCCTTGACCACAATATCTGGAAGAAACTTGATTTCCCCATCGAAGGAAAAATTTACACCATTTATGCGGCCTCAGGTTCGGATATCTGGTTTACAGTGAACCAAATTACAAATACCTGTATCCTCTACCATTTTCATGATAACATAGTTGAAAATATCCGTTCGCCATTTGCAAACCAAATCTTTACGATCTATTTCCTGACGCAAAACAAAGCATTTTTTGCAAGCATTTCTGACATAGCCATTTATGAAAAAGGGTCGTTCAAAATGCTTCCGCCATCGCCGGCACGCTTTTATATTTCCCGCATCTTTGGTAAAACAGTTTTAACATTCTGGATTTTGACGAAAAAGGGAGAATTATTTCTGAATGAATACGGCATTTATAAAAAAGTATTTGGAGATAAAGCCGTAACCGATTTTTGTTTTACAGATATGGAGGATGGGTATATCCTTGCCGGGGAGGAATTGTTTCGTGTAAATGCATCCGGAATTCAACTGGCAATGAAAGACAAGAATTTTCATCATGTAAAAAAAATGAATTTACTGAGCAATGGAACCCTTCTGATGGTTGGTGATAAGGGTTTGATCATTGGTTATACCAATGGACACATAGCGCATTACAGAAGTTTTTGCAAGGAAAATCTGACAGACCTGGTTGTTACGGGAAATGGAGAAATATGGATTTGTGGTGAAAACGGGCGCCTGCTTTATTGCGGAGAAAAAAAGTTTCCAGCCTATCAGGAAGGTAATCAGGGTTTTTCGTCACGAAAATTGATTTCCTATTGGGTCAGTGCAGATGATGAATATGGCGTGGCCCTGGCCGATTTTACAGGAGATGGAAAAAATGATATCTATGCGGTACGTATTTATGAACAAAACAGATTGTACATCAATCATATTGATTCTCAAAATCTGGCAAGCGGCTCATTTGGTTTTACAGAAGAAGCCGTTTCCCGATCTGCAAACGGAGCGTTTCAGACAAAAACCGCTACAAAACAGAGTGAACTCAAATTGGGCATCACCGCAGCCGACATTGATAATGACAATGATCAGGATATTTATCTTTGCTATCTGAACAGCAATAATAAGTTGTTGCTTAACCGGGGAAACGGTTATTTCAGGAATGTTTCAGAACAGACACACCGGGCAAGTGAAAATATGAAACGGTCCAATGCCGCAGCATTTGCTGATGTGGATGCGGATGAGGACCTCGATTTGTTCGTTACAAATGAAGAAGGTTCCAACCGCCTGTTCGAAAACGATGGCACAGGCCATTTTACCGATATTACGGCTACCTCTGGACTTGGTTCCACCGGAGGGGGAATGTGCGCCTCCTTTGCCGATGTTAACAACGATGGTTATCCCGATTTGTGTGTCTCTTTCTGGTATCCTTCCAACAAACTTTATGTCAATGAATCGAAAAAGGGAAGAATTCATTTTCGCGATGTGACCCATCTCACCGATCTTGCGAAAGCGGCCCCATCCAAGAGCAATGCAGTTGCATTTGCCGATGTCAACAACGACGGGTTTATTGATCTTTTCATCGCCAACCGTAATACCTCGAATAAACTATACCTGAATGATGGTCATGGGCTATTTACTGATAAAACCAGTGATTACTTTCTGCCCGAAAACTACATGAGCAATGGTGCAGTGTTTGCCGATTTTGACCTGGATGGTTACCAGGATCTTTACATTTCCAACGTTGGCGAAAGTGTTCTCTACAAAAATGTAAATGGCCGGCAATTCAGTGACGTCACGGTTGCTTACGGTGCTGAACTGGCCGGCTATTGTACAGGATGTGTGGCAGGTGATATAGACAATGATGGCGATCCCGATCTTTACGTTGCAAACTACGTTAACGGAAACAGCAGCCTGTTTTTAAACATTACTGAAAAAAAAACCTTTATTAAACTTAAACTTTACGGTGTCCGTTCAAACAAAGATGCGATTGGTGCAAAAGTTTGGCTGTATCAGATCTCCAATAACAACCGCCAGGGTGTGCTTGTAGGTTACCGTGAATTGAATGGTGGAAGCGGGTATGCATCCATTTCAGCGAAGGAGCTGATTTTTGGTGTAGTACAGGGTGCAGAATATTATGCCATGATCAAATTTCCCTCATCTTCCGACACACTGGTGGCAGATCACCTTGTTGCCGGAAAAATTCTGGAAATAAGGGAACAGCATGGCATACAGGCATTTTATACCGAAACTGGTAAAATGGTTGCCCGTTTTTTTAAGGATCAGGAAAATCAGCCTGAGATTATCAAATTTATACTGATCATGGTTTTATTAACCATTTACAATTTGAAACTGCATCTGGGAGTCCGAAACATCGACCTGATCCGATGGCTGGCCAGTGGATTTATTTTTATGGTGTTCATTGTAGCTAATCAGTTTTTCATTTTCCAATGGCATTCCTTTTCTTTTTTCATTGCGCCCATGATCGTTCTTGGGTTTCTTTCAATATTGCATCTTATCATTGGCAGAATACTGCTCCGAAGGATGACCCGGAAAGAAAAATATGAATTGCGTGAAAAGTTGTCGCGCGATCTTCATGATGACCTGGCTTCAACCCTTGGAAGTATTTCGATCTATGCAGAAACCATGAAAGGGATGACTGAACCGCTCCAGGTGCAGGCGGACTTCAGGAAACTGCCAGTTAAAATCGCCGGCCTCACTCAGACAGCGCTGCAATCCATCTCTGATATTATCTGGATGACCTCCCCCCGCCACGATTCCCTGCAAAGCCTTATCTCAAAAACCAGCAATTACATGCTTGAAATTCTTACAGATAATAAAATAAATTTTCTCTCATCCATCGATATTCCCGAGGCTCCGGTCATTCTGAAAGAAAAGATCAGAAACGATGTGTTTTTAATATTGAAAGAGGGATTACACAATATTATACGTCATGCAGAAGCCGGAAATGTTTTATTTAACGCAGGATTAGCTAAAAATATCTGTACCATTTCCCTGAAAGATGATGGTACCGGAATTTCTGAGACCAGAACAACCAGAAAAGGATCGCATGGCAACGGACTGGTCAATATGCGAAAAAGAGCCGTTGAATCGGGAATTGAGTTTGAAATACATTCCGGCGTGGGCAAAGGTACCGAAATAGTCATGCAATTCAGGGTATGACCCAAAAAGGCTATAATTCCAGAACCAAATAGTAGGATGCTTGAAATCAGACAGGATAAATGACCTGTTTGGGCTATTGTATAATTGTTTTTTCTACTGCAATTTTACTATAACAATGACAGGTATTTATTTCATTGATAAACGCTAAAAAAATGGAGGCAAAATGAAAAAAATTAAAACAAGCGCAATTCTTCTTTTTATAGTAATTGAGGCATTATTTGTTCAAAGCGGTTGCGATGATGATGACAATGATCATAGCCCTTTTCCAAGAGGTGCCAATATTGAATTTACCATGATAAATAGGTCTGATCAGGAAGTTCACATGTGGGTGTCTGGCGCCCCGGGAGAAAAGGAAACAATTGGTCCCGGGAATAAATTGGAGCCTAATACCGAAAGAATTATCTTAACACATTTCTATTTTCAAGATGAAGCAGATATTCATAGTATAACTATAGCCGTAGGACAAAATGGTCAGATTATCACCTCCGCCGTGATGCACTTTGACTGGGATTACTACCATAAAGGGGGGTGCCGGTATATTGCAGTATATCAGGGCTCGGAAACTTTATTGTTTCACAACAAGCGTAACTGGGGTAGTGATGATTAAGGTTTACTATCAATGAAAAACGATGATTAATTAACTTAAAAAATATTTCGTAATGAAAAACATATATGTTTTAGCCAATCTGATACTTTTTCTGTTTATTACAACTCAGCCAGCCGTTTATTCACAAAAATTCAGGGCAGGCGGTAAAATTGGAATGGGCATCTCCTCGCTTTCCAACTGGGAATACAGATCTTCAGGTTCAGAAAATAAGACAAGGCCGCCTTTGGTTGGGTTCCTGGTAAATTTGACCGGAAAATATCAGTTCAATGATCTTCTGGGATTGCAAGCGGAATTGCAATATATCCAGAAAGGCGAAGGCTTGAAAATTCCCGGATCTGTGGAAGGAGACTACAAAGGGAAGACAAGGATTAGTTATTTAACGATTCCGGTTCTAATTAACGTTTCGCACGCCTTTGATAAAATTCTTGTGTACGGAGTTCTCGGTCCGTATTTCGCCATCGGATTGTCTGGGAAATCAATTTCATTGGAACCATATGCGGGTGAAAATGATTTAGTGTTTCAAGAAGGTGAATTAAGACGATTTGACATGGGTCTGTCAATTGGAGCCGGCGCCGGATATCGTCTGGGACCCGGTGATGTTTTCCTTGATTTAAGGTATGATCTCGGTTTTATGGGTTCTTTTTCACTTTGAGTGGGTAACATAATGAGGATTGATTTTAGAAAAGTCGAGTTTTCCGGTAAGCAGATAGATAATTGCTTTTATGGTGTCATATCGTCGATAACCTCGGGCTT
>CAIQUS010000247.1 GCA_903875045.1 uncultured Bacteroidales bacterium | reverse complement strand
CGTATTCGATTAACGTGGGAGCATATGGCGTTTTACGAGAGACATCACCTTCTAGCCATTCAATTCAGTGCTGATCGAAGTTCGCTATTAAGCGCCTGGAACAATGTTTTCAGATTAATACGCTGCAAAATTCTTGAAATCAAGGCTTTATAAATAATACTGTTATTTTTTTGGTATGCTCCATGGGCTGACCGCATTTCGATGTTTTTTTGGCTATCCATGATAACCACCCGTAAAGGTGTGCTTTTTATTTACCTAAGTTCGTAGTGTATTTTTTTACCTGAAAGCAGGTTGTTTACCTGAAGCGCACTATTGTCTCCAAATTTCATCAAATATTTTGTATAACCTCTTTTATCTGTGTAATCTGTACACAATCAAACTCGACGCACTTTTGGAGAAATCATGTCAGAACCAACGGGAGTAGAATTATTTATCATCGGCAATGAAATTCTCATCGGCGACATACTGGACACCAACACAAACTGGCTTTGCAAGCAGATAAACAGCCTTGGCGGCCAGGTTTTGCGCGCTACTGTACTGCGTGACAACTGCAACGTCATTGCCGCCGAAATCCATGCTGCCCTGCTTCGAGGCACTGAAGTCATTATTACTTCAGGTGGCCTCGGCCCCACTGCGGACGACTTGACGCTTGCTGCCGTGGCCCAGGGCGCCGGACTTGAAACCCGGCTCCATGTACAGGCATGTCAAATGGTAAAAGAGAGCTATGATGACATGGCATCGCGGGGAATACTCGCACTTGGTGGCTTAAATCCTGCCCGTGAAAAAATGGCCTGGCTGCCCGTGGGGGCATCACCCCTCCACAATCCGGTAGGCACAGCGCCGGGCGTACTCCTGCAAACCGGCAAATCCACTATAATAAGCTTGCCTGGTGTACCGTCAGAGCTGAAAGGCATCTTTTCCACTTCTCTCCAGCAATTTCTCCATGTTACTTTCCATGGAGGCTTTTCAGTAGCCCACACGATTACCGTTGCATGTAATGACGAGTCCGTGATGGAGCCGGTGCTCAGCAAAGTAACGTCCGATCATCCTGACATTTATATTAAGTCTTTGGCCACAACCCTCGGCGAGTCACCGGAAATCGACATCACTCTCAGCGCAGTGGGCAGCGCTCAGGATACACTGGATAAATTGCTGAGCGCCGCGCTTCATGACCTGAAAACCGGCCTGAGCGCTCTCGGGATTGGGCATACTAATAAGTAACACCATCTTTTAGGCCCGCGCTATTTTGTGATATATTACTTTTTTTCCGTATAATCCTGCTTTGATGGAGGCTCGTTTCCATGGCTCGAAGCGGCACTGACATGACCAATCTGATTGCGCCCCTGATGATACGCCTGCCACTGGGAATCATCATGATGGCCCACGGTTCTCAAAAATTGATGGGGCTTTTTGGTGGCCAGGGACTAACGGGGACGCTCAGGAGTTTTGAAGATAAACTGCATATTCCCCCCATTTTCACCCTGCTGGCCATTATAGCCGAATTTGTTGGCGGCTTTGGAGTTCTGACCGGTTTTCTGACGCGCTTGTCTGCAACCGGCATATGCACGGTTATGCTCGTTGCAATTTACAAGGTTCACTGGGCGCACGGTTTTTTTATGAATTCCCCGTGCATCCCCGGGCAGGGGCACGGCTTTGAGTATACCTTCTCATTATTGGGCATGGCGCTGTACCTCATGATAGCCGGCGGAGGCCATTGGTGCCTGGACCGCTTGATTTTCCGGCCATAATCCGGTGGAGACACGATGAACCCTCGTACCAGGCGGGCGCCCCCCGCCTTTTTATTGCCATAAGGAGTTTCACTGTGAACACGATTAATCAGCAGGAAATAAACAAACGTCGTACCTTCGCCATCATCAGCCACCCCGATGCCGGCAAAACAACCATCACCGAGAAACTGCTGTTGTTTGGCGGCGCAATACAGCAGGCCGGCGAGGTGCGGGCGCGCAAGTCAGCCCGTCACGCAACGTCTGACTGGATGGAACTGGAAAAACAACGCGGCATTTCTGTTACCTCATCGGT
>CAIQUS010000246.1 GCA_903875045.1 uncultured Bacteroidales bacterium | reverse complement strand
TCCCCGCTGTATCAATGGTATGTGAACGGTATCCCTTCCGGGGGCAGCAGCAACATTTTTACGTACGTTCCCGTAAATGGCGACTGCATCACCTGCAGCCTGAATTCAAGCACCAGTTGTCCGACCGGAAATCCGGCCACATCAAACCAGGTCTGCATGACCGTTTACCAGAACTTGCCTGTTTCTGTGACCATCACCGCATCAGCAAATCCGGTATGTGCCGGGACCTCCGTAACTTTTACTGCTTTTCCGGTCAATCCTGGCGGTTCCCCGCTGTATCAATGGTATGTGAACAGCATCGCTTCCGGGGGCAACAGCAACATTTTTACATATATTCCAGTAGATGGCGACTGCATCATCTGCAGCCTGAATTCAAGCAACAGTTGCCCGACGGGAAATCCGGCCACCTCAAACCAGGTCTGCATGACCGTGAACCAGAATTTGCCTGTTTCCATCACCATCACAGCATCAGCAAATCCGGTATGTGCCGGAACCTCCGTAACCTTCACCGCTTTTCCGATCAACCCGGGTGGATCCCCGCTGTATCAATGGTATGTGAACGGCAGCCCTTCCGGGGTCAACAGCAACTCTTTTATGTATGTTCCCTTAAATGGCGACTGTATCACCTGCAGTCTGAATTCAAGCACCAGTTGCCCGACCGGAAATCCGGCCACCTCAAACCAGATTTGCATGACCGTGAACCAGAATTTGCCTGTTTCTTTGACCATCACTGCCTCAGCAAATCCGGTGTGTGCCGGGACCTCAGTAACCTTAACCGCTTTCCCGGTCAACCCGGGGAGTTCACCGCTATATCAATGGTATGTGAACAGTATCCCTTCCGGGGGCAACAACAGCACGTTTACATATACCCCTGCAAATGGAGATGAGATAACCTGTAAACTCACCTCATCTGAAACCTGTACATTTGCGAACCCCATAACCAGTGCCCCCATGACCATGGTAGTCAACCCATTGTTGCCGGTCAGCCTCACCATTGCTGCCTCATCCAATCCATTCTGTGCAGGAAGTACGGTGACTTTTTTGGCTGCTCCCATCAACGGGGGGAACGGGCCTGGCTATCAGTGGTATGTTAATGGAATTGCAGCAGGGTCCAACCAGGGGTCATATTTACGGATCCCCGCTGCCGGAGACATCGTCACCTGTATTATGACCTCCAGCGAAGTGTGCACGACGGGTAACCCTGCAACATCGCCCGCAATTGTAATGATTGAACATCCGGTGCCTGTGATCTCGTTCACACCCTGTTTCGATACGGTTACGACTTTAAGCGCCGTGCCATACCAACTCAAAGGCGGATTGCCCGCCGGAGGCCAGTTCAGTGGCCCGGGAGTCAATACAACCACTGGGGTATTTACACCATCGGACGCCGGAACAGGATTGAAAACCATCACCTACAGTTATTCGAATGTTTATACCTGTATGGCTTCCAGGACCAAAATCATCCTTGTAACTCCGGGATCAACCTTTACCTGCGGAAACCAGCTTGTCGATATCCGCGACAACAAGGTTTACGCGACAGTACTGATCGGAACCCAATGCTGGATGGCAGAGAATCTGGAATTTGGATTTACGATTTCGGATTTAGTTCCGCAAACCGACAACTGCGTAGCAGAAAAATACCTTCGAAATTCAACATTCGTTGATCAATATTCGATATTCTACCAGTGGGACGAGCTCATGAACTACTCAACCATTTCCGGCACCCGGGGCCTTTGTCCTCCCGGATGGCATATACCCGACCTGGCGGAGTGGGACGTATTGCTGAACCAATATTTCGGTCAGGGAATGGCAGGAGGCTGGCTGAAAGATAAATGGCTTGTAAATGGTTTTGGTTCGCACCAGCTGGGCCTTTTTTACCAAAATAACACATGGGCATATTCCGGCGGGTTCTATGCCGGGTCGATGTACTGGACTTCGGTCAATATCAGCGCCAACCGGGCGGCTGCAAGAGGGATCAATGATTATAATCCGAGTGTTTCAAGATACGATGCGTTGAAGAGTGACGCGTTCAATGTGCGATGCCTTAAAAATTGATGCGCACCTTGAGGGCGAATTCTTGGATTAGAGAATATTTCGTGAAAATGATTTTCTAATGGCTGCATTTTTCACCCTTTTATTATTACAGTTGTAACATTTACTACCTTCGCTCCATGATCCACCGCAAATATAGTCCCTGGCAAATCACCAACGACGGCGAGCGTGAGGCCGACAGGCATCTATCCCTTCCTGCAAACAGGGATGGGGAGGTGGTTTATGTGCTACACAGTTTGCGCATTTCATCCCGTTATCACCGGGTTCAGATGTCGGGGGAATGTGATTTTGTGATCTTTTCCCGGCTTGGTATCAGTGTGGTTGAGGTCAAGGGTGGGATCATGGGTCATGGTGAACATGGTTTTTACCGGTTAAAAGGTGATGAACAAACAGAACCCGTCAAGAACCCATACACCCAGGCCGAAGAAAACGCCCATGCAATTCTGGATTTCCTTCGTGACAATGGGCAAAACAGCATTTTCGTCGGCTCATTTGTCTGTTTTCCGGAATGCGTGTTTGATTGCAAAGGCTTGGAATTCAATGATCTTTGGCATCGTGGCCTCGAAGTGGGTTTGCTTCCGATGGTGCTGGATTCGTTGCAGGAACAGATAGAGGATTTTTATCAAAAGCAGGACGAGCGTAATGCTGCATTTCAAATAAAATGGGAAACTCTCGATGAAACCTTGATCAAACATCTCTTGGATATTTTGAAACCTCAGTTTGATCCGCGTCTTTATCTTTCACAATCAAAGTTAAACCGGGGAGAGTCGGAGCGCAGGCTGGAGAGGGGATTGCACATTCTGCATGGATTAAATGAGAACCAGCGCATCATGGTGCAAGGTCCTCCGGGAAGCGGCAAATCAACTTATGCACTTGATCTGATTGTACGGATATGCAAATCGAAAGAAAAACGAGGGCTTTATCTGTGCTGGAACGAATTCCTGGCAGCCAGAATGCAGGATAAATTAGAGAAAGCTTTAACGGATAATCCACCCGGCAATATCCGGGTACTCCCCTATTTTCAGTTTGTGTGGGAACTTGCAAATCTGCTGGGGGATAAATCCCTTCTTCCCACTTATGACCATGTATCCAAAGGAGAGATCAGGCAAGTGGTTAATGAATGCCTTGGAAGACTTCATAAGGCGAAGAAGTTACCATGGTACGATTTTATTGTGGCTGATGAGGCACAGGACCTGTTCGATAAGGGCCTCGATCAGGTGA
>CAIQUS010000245.1 GCA_903875045.1 uncultured Bacteroidales bacterium | reverse complement strand
GGGATAGGGATTTATGCCGTGCATCGCAATTATGGCAATTTCAACCAAACCTACCAGCGTTTGGGAGTAAGGTACGAGGTTTATAAAAACATATCGTTAGGGGTTAACATACGCGCCAACAACTTTATGCTTGCCGAATTTCTTGAATTTAATGTGGGATACAGGATCAGATGGATGAAGTAAATGAAAGCGGTTTCATTTTCAATCAAAAAAAAATTCTTATAACGGAAGCCGGTCTGCCGACAAGGAAGGCATCTGACCAGTGATAAATTAAAATTTAAACAAATGAAGACATCTATAATTTCTCTTCTGTTTTTATTGCTGTTTTTTAAATGTATGGGGCAGGGAAATGATATTTTAAGAAATTCATTTTTTTCAACAGGATTTGCTCAGGTGAAGGAAGATGCCAATTGGGGATTGGGGATCTGCGGATTGCGGATTGCGGATGTGAGGATTATAGAAATAAAAATCCCTGCTACGGTGTGGCAGGGATTTTTTTATTTGTTGATGTATGCACCAATAAAACTTGACGTTTGGCCGGACGCGACGGAAAAGAAGATGGGTCAGAAAGGAGCACGGCATTGCCAGTTATATGTTTTTGCCAATTAAATTAGCAACAGGGCCTATTATTGTTTACCTTTGGCTAACATTTGAACTGCCCTAACCTCTAAGCAATTATAATCCGATTGTAACCATTTGTAACCGTTTGTTGAAGTTTTATTTTGTTAGTGGAATTTACAATAGAAATATATCCTAAACACTTGAACCGCTCACATAAATGGACTACCCCTATTATAAGTAATACCAAAATAAACACAAACAGAACCTTTTTTAAAATAATCGTTATGAAAAAACTATGCATTTTATTACTTGCCTTTATTTCGATAAATAGTGCAAACGCACAATGGACACCACAAACAAGTGGAATATCAGGTAATACTATATATTCAGTATTTTTTGTTGACAGTAATTTAGGATTTGCAGTTGGAGATCTCAGTCTGATTTTAAAGACGACCAACGGTGGTACAAGCTGGATGAAACAAAATAGCGGAAGTACGACAGAGTTTTTCCCATCAGTGTTTTTTGCCGATGCCAATATTGGATATATTGCAAATGCGGATAAGTCAATTCTTAAAACCACTGATGGAGGAACAACCTGGGTTAAAAAACCAATTGATATAATGAGTCACAGCAGGTCGCTTTATTTTATCAATGCAGATACTGGTTGGGTTGTTGGCGGTTGCGGCGAAATTTTTAAAACAACAAATGGTGGTGATATATGGATAAAGCAATTAAATTGCGGAATCTATGTAATGCATTGTTTCTTTGTTGATGCAAACATAGGGTATGTAGTTGGCGATTATGGGAATATAATAAAAACAACTGATGGCGGGACAAATTGGGTATCGTTAGCTGGTAATTCTACCCCCTTACATTCAATTTATTTTTTAGATGCAAATACAGGGTATGCAGTTGGTGATATGGGGAAAATACTTAAAACAACTGATGGGGGAATAAATTGGGAAACTAAAATTGTAACAAGTCAAACATTGTACTCAGTTGCATTTTCAGATGTGAATAATGGTATCACAGTAGGAAGTAATGGGGCAATTTTTAAAACCTCAAATGGTGGAACATCTTGGATACCTCAAAATAGCGGAACAACAAATGGGTTGATGTCAATTTCTTCGGTTGACACCAAAACAACTTATGTTGTTGGCGAGAATGGACTTATTTTAAAAACAACTTGCGGCGGAGGCATAACAACAACTGTAAATTCTGCTACGATTTGTAAAGGAACTTCAATAACACTTACTGCAAGCGGTGCTGATAAATATGTATGGAGTATCGGAGATACCACATCATCAATAACAGTAAACCCAACAGATACTTCTGAATACATTGTTACTGGTTCAACTTCCGGATGTTCAGATTCCGCTTTGGCTAAAGTAAATGTTTATGATTTTAAAGTTACAGCCCTTAACAAAACCTTGACCTGTGGAGGGTCTGTATTTTTAAACGCCTATTCAAACTATTTTGGTGCAGGGAGTACAGAATATGCCTGGCATCCCAGTTACGGGCTGAATGATAGTACGATTTATAACCCTATCGCAAACCCCAAAAGCAATACTGCTTATACTATCACTATATCAACTTCTGATGGCTGTGTTGCTTCAAATACTGTAACTGTAGATGTTGTGCCATTTCTGTTAATGGTTACAGATAAAGATATTGTATGCGGTGGAAGTGCATCATTGAGCACTGTTACAAATTATGCTGGATCCGGGATTCTCAGTTATTCATGGCGGCCAGGCTCTGGTCTTACCGATTCCTTGATAGCATCCCCTGACGCGTATCCTAATCATACTATTGCTTATAGGGTTTCTGCAGTTTCAACTGATGGGTGTAGTGCAACAAAAAATGTTTCGGTCAATGTTTTGCCACTTGCAGTTGTAGGAACAAGCGTGAATATTAGTTGTGGTGATAGCACAGCACTACAAGCTAATTCAAATTATACCGGTTCGTCGCCACTAACTTATTTATGGCAAACAGACACTAATTCGAATTATTCCACTACAGCAAATCCAATCGTGCAACCAAATCAGAGCACAGTTTACAGAGGAACCATTTCAACAAGGAATGGATGTTCTGCTACAAACGATTTTTTAGTTCAAGTGAATGGAATTTCAGTTTCTCCTGAAATTTGCATTGTTACTGTTGATAGCTCGAACAAGAATGTGGTTGTTTGGGATAAACCATCAACTTCTGCTATTGATTCAGTTTATATTTACAGAGAGTCTGAAGTAACAAATGTTTATACTAAAATTGGAGCTGTGACTGCCAGTGAATACGGTGCATTTGTTGATACCAATTCATTTCCTGATATTCAATCGAATAAATATGAAATATCCGTTTTTGATAAATGTAATTTCGAAACACAAAAAAGTCTGCCTCATAAAACTATGCATTTGGCAATTAACAAAGGAGCCGGAAATGGTTGGAATTTGATATGGGAAGGATATGAAGGATTTCAGGTTTCTACTTATTTAATTTATAGAGGTTCGAATAGGGAAAATCTTACATTAATAGGAACATTGCCGGCAAGCAATACACAATATTCAGATTTTAATGCTCCAGATGGCAATGTATATTATCAGATAGAAATTATAAGTCCAAATACATGTAACCCATATAAGTCAATCAATTCAATCCGGTCGAACATAGCTACAAATGCGCCCAACAATGTTTATTTTAAAATATATCCTAATCCAGCATTAGATTATTTAATTATTGAAACAAACAAATTAGCCGGTGATTGCTCTTTATCAATCTTGAATATGAATGGACAAGAATTAATAAAACAGGCAGCAAAAGAGAACAAGATAGAAGTTGATATAAATAATTTATCTGCAGGTGTTTACTTTGTGAAACTAATATGTGATAATTCAGTTGAGGTCAAGAAGTTCATAAAAAAATAATTATTCCTTGGCTTGCAACATCTAACCCTATTATGGCTGGTGGATATTTGAAATGCAGGAAAAGGATTGTTATCCCGTTTTCT
>CAIQUS010000244.1 GCA_903875045.1 uncultured Bacteroidales bacterium | reverse complement strand
AGTTCAAGTCTTTCAACGGTGCTGAGTCTTTTGCAATCCTGCGATCGATTATTGACACTGCGATTAAAAATAATCTGAATCCTTTGCATTCTCTCTCCCAAATTAATGCCCTACATTTGTAGGGGGTGAATAGTTACAAATAATAAAATCGAATTCAAAAATGTGATAACCCAAGTACTGCAAACCGGAAACACAAAAACGGCTTATCGAAAAGAGATGAGTGATGATGAAGCATATTATCGCTTCACCTATGCCGCTTTCAATCAATATATTGATATAGTTAAGACAGAGAAAATGAAAGAGGAGAATAGAATTTACAGAAGGAAAAACCTGAATAAGACCACATTTTTGCTTAATGACACTTTCAAGTTTGCTTTTTATGTTCAATTAAAAAGGGACGAGCTGGAGGATAAGTTTAACAATGTAATAATCATGGGTAAAGAACAAAGCCCATTTCAGTTGGAAATTGAAAAACTGCCTTTCGATAAAGACAATGTTCAAACAATTCCTGACCTTTTTAAAAATCATCCGATTATTGCTGAGCATAAAAGAGTGTGGTTGCTTTCAAATTTATTCACTGCTGATAATAATGAACTTAAAAAAGATACAGATTTTATTTGTGCTGACAGTGTCCCATTCAAGTGCTTTACTAAAGCAATTAACCATGCCCAAAGAACACAGAAGTGGTCATTCTCAAAACCAAATAAAACAGTGGAATATTCATTGTACAAACAAGGCGGCATTTTATACACTGAAAAAAAATCAGAATTAAAAGCAAAAGTTTTTGATTCCGCATCTGAATGGAAAAATATTGGTTACAATTATTTCAAAACAATTTAAATAGATAAATATGAACACACACAATCAAGAGTATCAATACACGAAAGAACTTTTTTGCATCAAAACGCTAAGTAATTTACACGTGGGTAGCGGAAGTGAAAATTATGGAGTGATTGACAACTTAATTCAAAGAGATGCAGCAACAGGTTTTCCCTGTATACATGCAAGCAGTCTAAAAGGGGCTTTCAGGGAATTTTTCGTAAAAGACATTCAAAGTAAACCCGATTTTATCAATCATGTTTTTGGTTCTGAAAAAGGCAGTAGCGAAGTTGCTGATACAGAGGAAACTGAATCAGAAACAATGGATGGGAATGTAAAACTCAAGGTAAGGCAGAAAACACAGCCTGGGAAATATCGTTTTTTGCAAGCGGATATTTTAAGTTTGCCTGTAAGGGCTATGACGATGCCTTATGTAAATATTACCTGTACAGCTGCTATTCAGAACATTCAAAGTTTATTAGGTGAAAAAAAAATCGACCTACTTACAACACTTCATTCAATTGCAAAGAATAATGCCGAAGTTCAGTTTTTTTTCAATGGCAATGTTGATATTGAAACTGATGAAGGAAAATCATTGCCTTTTAATGCAACGGATTTATCTACAATTAAACCTATTATTGGCAGTCACCCTGGAGTAGTGCAAGACAAGACTTTTGTTGAAGCCGTTTCCGATTTTGGACTGCCTGTTATAGCGCGGAATCAACTCAATGATGGTAAAAGCGGTAATCTTTGGTATGAGCAAGTATTGCCCAGAGAATCCAGACTACTTTTCTTTGTATTGGTACCAAAAGGGGATATTCACTTTACTGATTTCAAAAAAAATCTAAATGAAAACCTCGTACAGATTGGTGCCAATGCCAGTGTTGGCTACGGTGTTTGTCAGGTTTCACATATTGTTATTACTTAAAAAACTAAATAACATGAAGATTAAAACTAAAACATTACAATCGGCAATTGAATTCTTAAGGACAGATGGGAATGGAATCGTAAAAGATGTAAAAATAAAAAGCACTTATAAAGGTTATGTTTCTGCTTTTGGTGGAAGTATTGTACAGTCTGGAATTGCTCCCGCTTGTGTAGCTTTCTTGGGAGATGAAAATAAAAAGCTTGTAGTTGAAGCCATTTATAACATTTGCAGAAATACACATGGCGTGACATCCTATACTCATAATAGCCTGTCAATTAGAAATGATCAAAATGGAGATATTTCATCCAAACTATTTCGCAACCACATGGCTGAAGCTGCTGTAGCATTAAAATTAGCGATGAGAACTTATGAATTTGTAAAAGATTAATTATGTCAGACAACAACGGACTTTTATATTATAAAGTCAATTACGACCAAGCCACTGGAAAAGTGAGAAAGTCAATCGAAATTAACACAAAGATTGAGTCTTCCGGAATATCTCCAATAGAGATTCCAAAGGCAACAAATACTTTTACACTGGAAACAATCTATCCTGGGTTATTGATGGGCACAGGATATACCCATCATGCCAAAGGTGATGACGATGCATTCAAAATTGGGTTCTTCTTTGACCATACAACGGGCATGCCTATCATACCAGGCAGTAGTTTAAAAGGGGTACTTCGCTCCGTTTTCCCGCAATTTAACAAATCGGATATTAAAAGAATAGAGGATGGTGTAATTCCAAAAGATGCCAATTCAATTGTAAAAGCAAAGTGGATATCGAGTCTCATTGCTGAGATAAAAAAAGTGGATTTCAAGGCTGACACTTTTATTAATACTTATTATCAACCGAATGAGGAATTTTCTGATTATAAGATGATTCATAACTTTGAGTTGGAATTATTTGACATAGCGAAGAATATTTTTTACGATGTAATTCCAGTAAGTATCAATGGAAATAATAAAGGCAATGAGGAAAAATTATTTGCTAACGATTACCTGGCTCCTCATGATGACCCATTGAAAAATCCGGAACCTCTAAAATTCCTCAAAGTATTGCCCAAAGTGGTTTACCAATTTAGTTTCAAACTTCATGACCATTCTTCATTGTTTGGAATTACAGCAGATAAAATTGAACTTCTTTTCAAAAAGATCCTTCTTACCGTTGGCATCGGTGCGAAAACCAATGTAGGGTATGGGCAATTTGCATCGAGTAATGTCGTAAAGAATGCTCATGGGACTACAACAACAAAACTAAACCAAGGAATTAGCCAAAAGGATTTAAAAAAGGGTGATGTAATTGATGCCAGAATTGCTGATTTATCCAGTGCCGTAGTTGTTGAATTTGACATAAAAGACATTACTTTTAAGCCCAGATTAACAGGGCTGTCAACAAGGGGATATGTTAAAGGCGACGTGATAAAGGTGAGAATTGAACAGATTGGGAAACTAATGATGTTTAGTGTGGTACCACCAAGATAACTCCTCCAATTTAATCAAATGAACCCCCACCGCATCCTCCTTATCGATGACGACCCTGCGTATTGTGTGCAGCTGCAGGGTGCGGCTTTGCATACGGGGTTTGAGATTGTTTTCTTTCATAATCTCGAGGATGGGATGGAGGCATTGAAGGAGACGCGGAGGCTGAAGGCCGTGATCCTTGACGGGCGTTGTTTTCTCGAACCAAAACAGGAGGGGGAGGCACATTCCAATTTCGTTTTTCATGCTTTGCAGCAGCTTACGGACATTGAACATCATTATAACCGTACGATTCCATTTTGCGTCAGCAGTGAAAACCCGGAAGACTTTCGTGAAGACCTGGATGGCATTGCCCGGGTTTTCCTGAAAAACAGCGAACATCTCCTCCTGTTTGGCTGGCTGAAGGAAGCTGTTGAGAATTTGCCTGAAACGGCTATCCGGCGGCGATTCGTCCATGTTTTTGAGGCGGTTGCCACCCATTTCGATGAGGAGCAGCAGGAGTTGCTGATTGATGTGCTTCAGAACCAGGGAACTTTAGAACGCGCCGGTATCGTTACCAATATGGCAATCCTTCGCCGGTTGCTTGAAAACCTGGCAGATGCAGGCTGTTTGCTGAAACTGGGCAAACAACCTTCGGAGTTCGATGACGGGCAAGGCAGCCGTACCCGTAGGATCCTCGAGTGCATGCATCCGCGTGTGCTGCCGGCTGAATTGTTGTCGCAGGCCATCAGCATGTATAAAACATGCAGCAAATACGGCAACCATGTTGTCCGCAAAAATCCGCGAAGTACGGCCTATTTCCCGGGGGAATATGCCCTGCCCCGACTTGTTTTTACCTTTCTTGAACTTGCCTGTTATTTGTTGAATGAACAGGACCACAATTAAATACAACCATTCCGATGATGATTTCCATGACCACCTACCGCATAACCCCTTACCTGAACATGGGTGAACCCCGGGAACCCTATTACACCCCCGGCGCCGAATGGGTGCGCGATGCGGTAAAGGGACTGATGCACCGCCACAGTGCCTTGCTGAAAACCCAGGATGTGGACACCTCCCTGTTCCACAACCACAACGAACAAACCAGTCACAACAAACCCGGCTATCCCCTGATCATCTTTCATTATACCGGCGGTATGTTTCTCGTTACCGGCATCAACGCTGGCGCTTATGCCCTCAGCCGGCTTATGGCCTTGTACCATGAGCCGGTGAAGGTGACCAACCATCTGCTGGTCTCCTTCACATTGTACAGGGAGGTTGATCAGGAAATAGATATCACCCCGAATCCAGTCAGTTACCTGATACACAATTATCTTCCGCTGAACACCGAAATTCACAAGGAATATGAAACAGCCGGAGCCATGCGGAAAATAACCATACTGGAGGAGGCCATACACAAACATCTGGAAAAAGATCTTTTCAGGTATCTGGGTATTGGCTTTCCGGCAGGGGATATCAATTTATCGGCATTGCCGGAGGTAAATGCACATCGGCAGACTTATAAAAACCACCACTATCTTTCGTTCAACCTCCGATTCTCATCCTGCCTGCAATTGCCAGATTACCTGGCACTTGGAAATGGCAAGGCATTTGGGTACGGAATCCTGGAACGGGTGGTTGGACATGCTGTTTGAGCCGATATGCGATAAAATGTTCTTTGACATGCTGAATTAAAAATTGCACCTTAACCAAGGTTTATTGCACCTCAACTTCCGGGGTTATTGCACCTCATCCCCCAACCCCTTCTCCTGAAGGAGAAGGGGGGACGGGTTGCCAGGAGAGATGATTTGGTGGGATGATTTGGTGGATGATTTGGTGGGGATAATTTGGTAGGGTGATTTTGGCTTTTTGGAACAGGTCATTCGTGCCGGAATGGCTGCCCTGCAGGGATTTTTTTCCTGCAGGGACAGCTATGCCGGAAATCTCACCTTTACTAATCCTTTCTAAAATGATCGAAAAAGTTAAAACAATCGCCGACCTTGCGCTGTTTCTTTCGGTTAACGTTCAAAACCTTCAGACGTTAAAACCGGAAGAGCATTACCTGACATTTCAGATCCCAAAACCCGGGAAGGTCGAAAAACGCACCATCGAAACACCCAAAGACCCGCTGAAACCTATTCTTAGCCGGATCAGCGACAGTCTTCAATGGCTTTACAGCCAGAACAAAACAGATGCAGCCTACGGTTTTATCCGGTCCGGCAGGAATGATGCAGATAAACGGAATATCTTCACCAATGCCCAACGGCATCTTGGGAAGAAATACCTGCTGAATATTGATCTCGACAATTTTTTTTACCAGGTTGACCTGGTCAAAGTAACCAATCTGTTTAACAATTGCCGAATGTTTTCATTTGATCCTGACACGGAAAAAATGGTGACAAAGCTGGTCACATTCCACGACCGGTTGCCAATGGGAAGCCCAACCTCTCCGCCATTGTCCAACTTTGCTACGATTGATCTTGACCAGGATTTACTTGCCTGGGCACACCGAAGCGGGTTTGTTTATACCCGGTATGTTGATGATTTGTCGTTTTCGTCCAACCTTGCGATCAGTGAGACCCACTTCAGTCAGATCACGGAGATACTTCATTCACACCGGTTTTTGGCCGATCCGGGAAAGATCAAATGGTTCGGCAAGAACGACACCAAAGAGGTAACCGGTTTGATTATCGGGAAAAAAATCACTGTGCCGGATGATTTTATCCGGGATTTTGACAAAGACCTTGACAATTACCGGAAGGTATTTGTTTATGCACACGCATATCCTGACCATCATGTACTGGATTGGATCGAAAAACTCGGACAGGTTATCCGGGGACGGCTTTCATTTTTGCAAATGGTTTATGGCAGGGAGCATCCGGTTTACCGGAAACTGAAAAGCGCCTTTGAGGGCATCCGCCCTGATCAGGATACGGAGTATAGTGTAAGCTGGCGTTATGCCGGTTATGACCATTTTTAAAACCCTGGAAAATGCAAATCGTACTTGATACCCGGGGACTGAACCTCAGCGTGAAGAACCGTTGTTTCTTCATTGAGGCTGAAAGTGAATCGCGGATGATCCATCCGGATAAGATAACGAGTATTCTGGTTACCGCTCCATGCCGGATAAGCTCCCCTTCACTTGAACTTGCTGCGTTGCACGAGATACCTTTTATTATTTGCGACCGTTGTGGTGTTCCGGTTGTGCGAACTTATGCGGCACAGTTTATCAATATTACCACCTTACGAAGGAAGCACTACAAGTTCACAACTGCTCCCGAAGCCGCTACCTGGGCGATGGCGATGGTCATTAAAAAGATTGAAGGACAGGTGGCAACCCTTGCTTTTCTGGCCGACAGAAAACCATCACTTCAGGTGGCCTTCGAAAAGGCGAAGTGTGACATTGGGTTACAAACGAAAAAAATAACTCAGTCATTTGATCCGGCAAACCCGGAATGGAAGAAAACTGTGCTGTTCCTTGAATCGTATGCCGCAAGCCGTTACTGGCAAATTGCGGGAACACGATTGCCGGTGCCATTCACCTTTACGAACCGCGTAAAATCTGATGCGGCGGATTTGTTTAATCCGAGCATCAACTATTTATACGGGATGCTCCGGAACCAGATGGATACTGTTATTTCTTCCACGGGGCTTGATCCGGGGCTGGGGATAGTACATTGTGACCAGTATAAGGCACCGACCCTGGTTTTTGACATGATGGAGCCATTCCGTCCGGTGGTTGACCGGATGCTGATTACCGCCATCCTGGAGAACAAAGTGAAAGTGTTGTCCACCGGTATCCGGGAGCAGGGGCTACTGTCGAAAATTCAGCGGAGATGGCTGATCGGATTTTTTATTTCAGGATTGGAAGACCGGATTTCATATACCGGGTGTGTTGCATCACTCAAGAGCCATTTGTTCAGAGAGGTGCAGCAACTGTCGGTTTTAATAAAAGCACTATGAGCCATCATGAAACCCAGTTCATTGTGATGTACGACATTACCGATGGGCGCACCCTGCAAAAAGTTGCAAAAGAGATGGAGAAACACGGATTCGAGCGTATCAATTATTCGGTATGGCTGGGGTTGACCAATCCTGCGAAGGATATTGATTTAAAGACCAGGATTTGTGAGTACCTGAAAAAGCCCGAGGCAAAAAATTCAAGGGTATATTTTTTTCCGGTTTCCCACAAATCACTGGCAGCGATGCGGACCATTGATGGCAAAAAGCCCGAAGAACTTGATTATTGGCTGATGGAGCGGAAAACCATGTTTTTTTGATCTCATGCATAATTTGGCCATATTGCACCCGGAGCAAACTTCATGAAAGCCATGGTATACATGGAATTTTTTATATCTTTGTGTTCAAGTGGCCACGTAGGATTACGATCACTGAGACTTTTACTTTACTGTCATACTTGCCTGCATTGGGTTCAAGTGGCCACGTAGGATTACGATCACTGAGACTTTTTACTTTACTGTCATACTTGCCTGCATTGGGTTCAAGTGGCCACGTAGGATTACGATCACTGAGACTTTTT
>CAIQUS010000243.1 GCA_903875045.1 uncultured Bacteroidales bacterium | reverse complement strand
ATTTTGAAATGTTTCGGCGATATTCCCGTTTCCATTAACTAAAGCAGGTGTAATTCCGGTGCTGCCGGTTGCCGTCCAGGAAAAGGTTGTATTCAGTACGTTTGAACTCAATGTCACATTGGCCTGGCTGTTCGGGCAAACAGTGAGGGTGGCCGGCGAAGTGATCAGGTCAGGAACCGGGTATATCGGAACAGGGTTTGACAATACCGGAGCAACCGGCGAACATCCTGTGGCGGTAGGTGTCACTGAGAAAATTACATTTTCAATGGCAGTACCGGTGTTGGTAAAGATTTGTGCAATATTCCCGTTTCCTGAGGCGGTTTGCGGATTGACATTGCCTGAGCTTCCCGTTGCTGCCCAGGCAAAAGATGCCCCGGAAACATTCGATGACAGCTCAATATTGAGCTGTGCCCCGGAACAACTCGCCGGTGTTATGTAGTTGAAAAGCACATTTGGCAACTGATTTACGGTAACTGGATATCCAGTGGCTGCTGCGGCGGTACACCCATGAATATCCGTGTAATTGACATAAACGGTATGAACTCCGGCAGTGGTCCAGGTGAGGGTGATGGTGTTGGATGTTCCTCCCGATTCGATAATCGCACCTGAAGATATTGTCCAAACGTAATTGGAATGGCCGGCTTCCGTGGTATAAACCTGGCCGGAAGCACCTTCGCAAACGCTTGAAGGGCCGGTGATAACCGGGACAGGCAGGGGCATGACTGTAACGGGATAAACAATTGGGGCAGGTGCAGAACATCCGTTCTCCGTATAATTTACCGATACGGTTTGTGCACCGGTGGTATTCCATGTCACTGTCACAGTGTTCGAAGTGGTAGTCCCACCGGCGGTGGGTGTCCCCCCGGAGGAAACAAGCCACTGGTAATTTGTTTTTCCGGATTGAACTGAATATACGTTGTTCGCTGACCCCAGGCAGGGTGTTGCAGGTCCTGTAACAACCGGAACCGGAAAAGGCAGGATGGATATTGCGATGGATGAGGTGGGACCGGTGGCCGCACAATTGTTATTAGTTCCATGTACCTGTAAATTGCCGCTTGTTGCGAGAGTGCTGAAAGAGACTGTTACAAAAGGATCTCCGGGATTAACTTGTGTAATGGTCGCACCGGCTCCTGTGTATGACCAGTTGTATGTGGTGGTATTGGGATCGGGAACAACTGAAAATGGGATATTAATTGAACCTGCACAATAACTCTGGGGCAGTGTCTGGTTAAAAACCAGTAGCTGAGGATCTCTGAATTCAACAATACTCATCGGAAGAGTAGATGCGCTGACATTGTACCACCATGTATTCAGTGTTCTCAGATTTCCAAACCCTTGCCCGCCGCTTGACCATGTATGACATCCGGGCGGACTGAGGCATCCCGTAAGATTTGACCCTCCTCCAGCGATATTCGTATCATCCCAGTAAACCAACGGTGTCGTTCCGGGGGGGGAAACAATCCCGATCACGAAACCGTTCGGATTTCCTTCCACATCATAAAAGGGAAGATTGGTTAAACCATTGATATACTTTACAGTAAAATCAACAAGAATATTGTTCGGCACGGCAACACCAATTGGTAGAGTTCCGTCAAGTCCATCCCAGGTGATTAAATTCTCACCCTGCACAACGGACTGATTCAATATCCGTGTGATATAGGGTACCCCGAAGCTAAGTTCGATCTCCACATTTCCTGGTTTATCAACATTGACATGGAATACGATATTCCCGGTATTACAATCCTGGATACCGTAAGGTTGTGGTGGAATTACCTGTCCAAGTGTGGTAGCCGCAGGAAAAATTACCGGATCCGGCGGGTTTAAAAATATTTTAAATTGAGGAAGCAATGATTGTGTAGTCCGTGACTTCCTGTCTACCACAAAATTTCCGGTATTCTGACATCCCCACTGATTACAAAACTGTACCCATATCCCACCCGACATGTTGTTAAATGCGCAGGAGGTCGTAATGCTGTCAACTGAGTAAATATAGGTGGTAGATGAACATCCGCCCGTTTCCTGGAATTGCCATGACTTTGAATAAAGCCTTCCCGGTTTTACAAGTAATGCGACTGTGTCATAAATTGTAATGTCAAGAAGATTCAGATTCAGCCCTCCCAGGTCAATATTGCCATTGCTGTTCAGTTTTCGGGTGAACTCAATATAAAAGGTTCCTGTAGTGCCCGGATGAAAATTAATTGCATCATATCCTCCGGCAGTGATCTGATTCGGACCTGTTCTGGCTGCTGTGATATTTGGAATAAAACCTGTTCCGGCCGTTGGAAGGTTTGCCTCAGGATAAACAATGTTTCCCGCCAGATCTTTTATCCGAAAAACAATATGCGCACCTGGATTATTCGGTGTATTGAGGCTTCCGCTAAAACCCATGTAAACAGTTTCACTCGGATTGAGGGTGATAAAATATAAGCGGTCTGGCTCGGGACCGTCATAAGAAGCAAAACGGTTTCTCGGCCCGCCGTTATTGCATTGTCCAACAGCATCATTACAAGAAAAAAGCGAGGTGTTGTGGGTGGTAATATAAATCTCCTTTGAGCCTTCCGCCATGCCGGACAAGGAGGAAATGGCAAAGAAAAAGAAAAATATCGGAAAAAACTGATGTAAACTATATTTCATCTCATTTCTAAATCAAATAATTGCATTTATAAACGTATAAAGGTAACATTTTTTTTTACGCTGACGCAAGGTAATCTTTAATCCCTGATACATCGCACAGGAAAAGCATTCCCTTTACTTGATGGGTAAAGCGATGTACTCGGATTGAACGAATTTATTCCGGTGGCCACTACCTCCCCTGAAAGGGTGGAGGTGGAACTCCAAAACATTGCTCCCCTGTTGCTGCCCGAAATATAATTCCAACTGTTGTTCATGTAATACATACCGGATAGCAATCCATAAAACCCTTGAGGCACAAACATATCCTTCATTCCACCTCCCGCAACTCCCGGCCCCAGGTAAAAATTTTCCAGATTGATCCAGTCCTGCTGTGACGGAACATGCCAGCCTGGTGGGCAAATTCCTTGCACCGACTCTGTTTCCTGATAGTTCATCAACTCCTGCCATTGGTAATAACCACCTGAAATGACACACTGAGATAACAAATTATTGGCACAATATTTTTCAACAACGCAGTTGTTTGTTTGTGGCAGATTTGCATCTGAAAATGTCCCATAATTCAGGTTTTGAGCCATCCAGCATCGGGCAAAGGAGCCAGAGCCAGCGGAAAAAGTAGCATAAACATTGCCATCACGAACATCGGTGAGTGTTCCGGGGCAGGGTTCAGCAATATTGGAAGGATAGACTTTTATCACCTTCGTTGCCTCCCTGAAACAGTTATTTACATTGGTATAGCGGTAGTTGATAGTATAGGGTGTTCCTCCTGAAGAGCCATATATTGCACCCACCGCAGGGTCGAAAGTGTAAACCCCGGGAGTACTTTGCGAAACTCCCGTTCCGGTATACAATCCACCGGGCCCGCGAGGATAGCCGCCATTCAATAGAATCGGACGTGCATTTTTAGTGGTGGACAAATCACCGCAATCAATGTAGCTTACGTTCGGTTTATAATTAATTTTTATATTGAGTTCAGGCGAAATCAGTCCGTTACCACAACCATTTTGTCCATTTACCCGAAGAGAGGCAGTGCCGGTGAAGGCATCGTTCCAGGTTATGTTCATCGTTGCAGTAGGTCCTGAAACAATTCCTGCGGAGGATGGTACCAGATTCCAAACCCAGGAGGTAGTCAGCGGGTCAAAGTTTTGAACCGAATAGGGAATATTCGGTTCTCCCTGGCAAACTGGTGTTGCCCCCAGAATATTTCCCGTTGAAAGGGGTAATGGGTTTACAGTAATGTTTATGGATGAACTTCGGCCATCTCCGCAAGTCGTGTTCCGGCCATGAACGATCAGTGGGCCACTCGTTGCAATGGTATTGAAGCCTGTGGTAATTGCATTTGTCCCCATACCGGATGTGATGGTACATCCGTTTGGTATTGTCCAGATATAGCTTGCAGCATAAGGAATTACAGGGATTGAATAGGAAACACCACTCTGACCCTGGCAAACCGGATTGGGTCCGGTGATGTTTCCCGCAGGGGCAGGAATAGGGTTTACCGTAATTGCCAGAGATGAGGAGATCCCATCCCCACAATCAGTACTGTGCCCTTTCACGGTTAAATTACCTGACAAAGAGGTTGAATCAAAGGCAATAGTTACCACACGTGAACCAGCCCCGGCGACAATTGCCGCTCCGGCAGGTACGGTCCAGATATATGTATCGGCTCCTGGAATAACCGGAGTGCTGTATTCCACATTTTGCTGACCCTGGCATACCGTTGAAATTCCGTTGATTGGCCCTGCAGGCATCGGGAATAGTTTTACAGTCAACGATGAATTGCTCGTGGCACCGTCTCCGCAATTGTTATGTCCGGTCACTGTGACCGGACCTGATGTTGCGTTCAGGGCAACATTTACAGAAATACTTGGCGTTCCTGACCCTGATGCAATGGTGCATCCGATGGGCAGGGTCCACAGATATGATGTCGCATTTGCGATCGGTGGCACAGAAAATTGTACACCAATCTGTCCCTGACATACCTCTGCAGGACCATTGATCATCCCTGCAGACAACGGCAATGGATCAACTGTGATCGGAAAAACAACATCAGGCCCGATCCCGCAAGGGTTCAACCCATGCACGGTCAGGTTTCCTGAAACAGCAGAATTAGAAAAATTCAGGGTAATGCTGTCGGAAGAACTGGAACCAGTTGCTCCGGGAGGAAGAATCCATGTGTACGAGGTAGCAAAATGAAGAGAATCAACGTGATAAATGAGATTATTTTGTCCCTGACAAACAGTTGCTGGTCCAATAATTGGATGGCTGGCCATCGGAAGAGAATCAAGATAAACCATTACGGTGTCATGTCCGATGCACCCGTTGTTGTTGGTAACCCTCACCCAAATCTGTCCCGGCTGGCCGGTGGTTAGTAAAGGGGTTGTGACACCGGTACTCCATTGATAGGTTACAAAGTTTCCCGGATTGAAGGTCGTGGTGGTCCCCTCGCATATCGTGCGGTCGGTTCCCAGGTTCACAGTACCGTTAGGATAGTAGTCAATCCGGATGGTGTCGTTCAGGGAACAAAAATCTCCGTAGGTCGTACAGGCATAAAACCCACTGTCCTTTACCATGTACTGGCGATTGGTGCCAACCAACGTCCATAACCCGCCAACTAATTTTTTCCACTCATAAGAGGTCCGGTAAGGACCACCATCAAGGAGAAGGCTGTCACCGGGGCACATGCTGGAATTTGCTCCCAGATAAAGGGTGCTGAAATCTGAGAAATATCCATATTCGGAACTTGATGCAACATTGTTCAGTATTCCGAGGTGAAACTTTCCATTGGTGTTTTCCAGAAGGTTAGCGCCCGTTGGCACCTGAGCTGTCGTCAGATTATTCTGTCGGTAATAAACCCAGTTCCCACTGGTGCCGGGAACAACACTGAAATCAGCAGCACTGATGGTTGTGGTGTTTCCATTTAGAACAAAAAAACCTTCGTTTCCACTTCGGGTTAAAATAAGCAGGGCAAAAGCACTCTCGCTTGATCGGTTGAAACCTATTTTTCGTGACCCGGTGCATGAATCATGTGGAAGAATCGAAGCTCCTGCTTCATTCGGATGGCCTGATAAATGATAAACATAAACAGGTTTGGTTGCTTTGATGTAGGCTGTATTCGTTGTGTTCGGAATGCCATAGTCTAATTGCTGACCGGCATTGATGGTCCCTATGGGAATCGGGTTTCCGTCCATCATGATATCGGTGGCATCCTGCGTTGCCGTGATATATACCCGTTCGTCATTGTTATTTGGCGGAACATTGCTTGCGAAGCCTTTGATGACAATGTATTGCCAACCAAGCAAATTTATTGGAATGATCTGATCGCCGATAATATCCCAGCCCCCTGTGATGATAGAGTCGTCGCTGATGGTAATGGCAATTGGTTTGTCGGAAACTACGTGTGAACCGGCCAATGAAGCGCTGGCAATGATAATGAGGGTTCGTGCCGAGTACGTCTCACCTTTGTTGAGCACGATCACAAAGGGGACATTGGCCGGATGTCCGACAATATCGATGGAGGGAGTGATCGTAATGGTTGTTGTGTCCTGTGTGGCTACGATGTCAAAAGCCTCACTGCCGTCATTCGTTTGATTCGCATAATCAGTTTGTCCGGAGATGAAAAATTCAGTTCCTACTCCGTTCTTCCCTTTCAGTGGAAAAATTGCGGGATTGCTGCCATTGTTGATTTCGTAATAAGCAGTCACATAATTGTCGGAAGTAAGTAACAGCCCCTTATTCAATATCCGGTCGGCAGGACGGTTTTCGATGCTGTCGAGCCAGGAGTAGTCCCCCCCGATATAATCCAATCGAAGCGAGATGGTTGAATTTGGTGGAATCGAACTTATGAACGGAACAAATTTTAAATTTGCCGGCATGCGCAGGTTGATATTTGCCGGATCGTCCATGGTGGAAATCCGGATATAAACCGGCCTGTCGCCATGGTTTGCAGAAGCCTCCGGACCTACAAACCAAAATTCCTTATCAATTTGCGAAAATAGCGAAAGTGATACTGAAAGAAGAATAAGCAGAAAAACGAGTTTTTTCACCTGTACGGGCAGATTCATATTTATTCTGTAAAAGTACAAAAAATACAAATCCACTTAACCTAACATTCTGTCGTGTTGTCCATTATTATGTCATCAGCATTGGGAGCATGCAAATCAGAATGGTGGTTCCTGAATCACATCCCAACCTTCCTGTATAACCCGTAAATCACCGGATTACCACTTCGTACGCTTACAGTGAAATTGTCCATCAGGTAGGCCGATTTCATGGGGTTCCAGAGAAAGGCATGGAACATCAGGTTGTGATGCCTTAGTTCGATGTCACTGATCCGGAGCGACTGGAATACACTGCCCTGGTGTCCAGGTTTCACATAATCATTTACGGAGGCAGAACTCCACTTGATATCTTTGCCATCGGAGGTTACACTCACCACCAGCCATGCACCCGGAAATACCAGAGGCGTTCGCACATCAACAGACACGTCGATCACATCATTTTCCGAATGGATCATGTCCCGCAGGGGAATGGTGTAGGTCGGGCTGAATTCTATTCCCTGGTCATTTACAAATGATTTTTCCCCACCGATGGGCAAAGAGTCAATACATTTCTTTGCATTTACCCAGCCCCATTCCGGCAGGCTGGGTTCAAACGTGTTGGTAACTACATGAAAATACTCGCTGATTAGCTTTGCCGGTTTGACCCTTGAGAAAAGGTAAAAATCACCTCCGCAATAGGATTTATGTTGAATGAGATAAGGAAATTTGTCAATCATGAGGGCATAGTTTTCCCAATTGGTGGATGAAAGACATCCAAACGCGAGATAATCTTCTTTACAGGAATCAAGATAGTTCAGCAAAGCTCCCCTTCCCCTGAGGTTTTCAAAATAGGTGAATGGCAATTGCCGACAATCCAGCTTTTTAAGATAGTATGGATTGATCTCCCTTTTCGTATCCAGGATCACTTTACATCTTCCAGGTCCCAGAGAATCAATTACTTGCTTCGACTCTGCAACAATTTCACCGTAAACACCGCTATAAAAGAGCCTGTAGTGCTGTCGCTCCAGCACGAGGGACGGAATAACCAGCAATCCAATAAGTGCCACCAGGATCATTTTATGAAGCGGTTTCGACGTTTTGAAATAGCCGAAAAGTATAAACAGCAGAAACGGAAATGAAAAAATCAGCACGGAATACTGCAAGACTGAACTCCGGTATTTTGAATACAAAAAACCGGTGAGGTATGGGAGTAAAAACCAGATAATGGAGATGAGGATGAATTTTTTATTCACAAGGGGTTTATCTTCGTACCAATACAGCGACAAACTGATCAACACAATGATAAGCAAGTAGATATATACTGAGAAATGAAAAATATACTGAACATAATCAAGGATGAAATCGTACCTGGGTTTATTCAGCCATCCTTCGATCCCTCCTACACCCAATTGATACCAAAGGATCGGGAGATGGGGAAGGTAGAGTACGATGACAAGCAGGCCTGCCAGGATATACGGGTAAATTTTCGAACGGGGGCAGTAAAACAGCCCCGTTATCCCCACCATTGTGGCAAACAACATGCTGAAATGGTGGTTGTAGGCACACAGAGCCCCGGAAATGATATATCCCGTGATATTCAGAAGATATTTTCTCTCCGGATGAAAAACTACCTTTGTCCAGAAAAAGACCATCATCAGCGCAAAACATAAACCACTGGCATAAGGCCGCGCAATCTGGCTGTACATCACCGGAAATTGCAGAAATGCCACAAATGAGGCGGCCACCAGGCCAACCGTTGAGTTGAACCAATCTTTGCCTATCAGGAATATCAGCCAGATTGAAAGAATACCCATGAGAATAAAAGGGGTTTTCAAAATCGCTTCTGATACGCCGAAAAATCGTACCATATAATATAGGAATACCTGCACACCGGCCGGATGGCCATCGATCCTGACCCCTTTTTCAATCAATTCGTGAAAAGAGGAAAACTGCGTGCGGATGATCGCACTGAACTCATCATGGGTGAACGGGATATCTGCCAGACGATAAAAACGTAACAAACCGCCAATAAGCAGAATCAGAATGATAAGGACATTATCAATGTTAAGCCCCTTAAAAACTTTCAGCATCCTGCAATCCCCAATCGTAAATCGTAAATCGTAAATCGTAAATCGTCCTGCTACTTTGTCTTATCCGGAAACGGCGGCATCGCCGGCAACTCTTTGGGCCACGATTTAAGTTCCTCCTTCATCTGGTCAATGGCTTTTGTCAACTGCTGGTCATCACCGGCATACTCCTTTGCCGGGTCGTTATCAACTTCAATGTCAGGATCAACGCCATGCCCTTCAATGATCCAGGTTTTTCCCTCAGTGTCGTAGGATGCAAATTCCGGCCTCATCAATTGTCCGCCATCGATGAATGGCAGTGAACCTCTTATACCGACAACGCCGCCCCAGGTTCGTTTTCCGATGGCCTTGCCAATTTTCAGTTTCTTGAACTGGTAAGGAAAAAGGTCGCCGTCTGAGGCTGAATAGTTATCAATGAGGATACATTTTGGGCCCCACTGCATTTCCAGCCTTCCTGGCGCTGCATCCGTATTTCTTGACATGCCGATCATGGTCATTTCACGGTTGAGGCGTTCAATGATCATCGGTGAAACATTTCCACCGCCATTCCCACGGTCATCGATAATCAATGCGCGTTTGGCCAATTGAGGATAAAAGTGCTTGACGAACTCATTGAGCCCCTCTACCCCCATGTCGGGAATGTGAATATAGCCAACTTCTCCATTGGTAGCATCCGAAACTTTTTTGATGTTGTTCCGGACCCAGTTGTAGTAGTATAATCCGGCTTCATTGTCAGTTGGAACTACAATGACCTTGCGGGCACCAACTTCCGAAGGAGTTGCGTTCAATGTTAATTCCACCTGAACATTGGCTTTGTTGACCAATGCTTCGTTGATGTCGTTCATCTCTTTTGTTGATTTCCCGTTGACAGCGAGGATAAAATCACCTTCCCTGGCATCCACACCAACTTCGGTAAGGGGGGAACGCGAATCATTGGTCCAGTTTTCACCTTTTAATATCCGGTTAATTCTGTAATAACCAGATCCATCCCGTGATATTTTTGCACCAAGCAAGCCCATTTTTATACGCACAGGGGATGGTTTATCGCCTCCACTTACATAAGAATGACCGATGCTGATCTCACCGATCATCTCACCGATGATGTAGTTCAGGTCGTTGCGGTTGTTGATGTAAACAAGCAAGGGTTCATATTTCTTCTGAATATTTTCCCAGTTTACCCCCTGCATGTTGGGTGCATAAAGAAAATATTTCATCTGACGCCATGATTCATGGTACATCTGGGCCCATTCAGCCTTCAGGTCAACCATCACTTTCATGTTTGAAAGGTCGATCCAGTCTTTCACCTCAATTCTTCCACCCCGGGGAAGGTCGATCACCGCATACTTGTTGTGTTCACCAACCAGCATCTTGTTATTGTCTGCCGAAATTTCGTAAAACCCGAACTCCCCAAGGTTCGTTTCCTTGCGATCTTTCAGACACAATGACATGAGCCCGCCAGGGCGGCCTCCGCGGCCACCTTTGATGTAATAAATATGTTCCCCGATGCAGTTGATATTAAAATAGACCCCCGCTTCCACCGGGAGAGCAAGTACCCGGTCAATTATTCCGTCCGGATCAATTTTTACGACAATACTCTTGTTATCAGCAGAGTCACTTTTCATGCCATGCTCCTTATGGCTCTTGTTCGTGTCATCTTTTTTGTCCGATTTTGCTGCTGCACCGCATTCGCGGGAAGGCTGGTCCTCTGTTTTTGAACCAACTTCATCATTCTCAGGAGCAAAAGGGTTAGGTGTATCCTTTGCAAGGGTAATCATATATACCTTCGTCATATCTGAGTAGGAATGGTTCCATTCCGTCCAGCTATAGGTGGGATTGAAGTCACGGTTGGAGGTGAAGACGATATATTTTCCATTGCTGCTGAAAGCTGCACCACCTGCATCATACCAGGTGTCGGTAACTGCTGTTTTATTTTTATCGGTCAGATTGTAAACGAAAATACGGGAAGATGTGCGTCGGCTTGGAAATGTGTAAACAATCCACCTGCTGTCGGGCGACCAGTTGTATTCATTGAATTCCGCATTGGTTGCCTGATCCACAAGGGTTACCGCTTTGGAATCTATGTCAACGTATTGGAGCCGGAGCAATTTGTCGGCCCAGAGCAATTTTTTACTGTCGGGCGACCAGATAACGGAATATTTATAGGTGTCGGCATTTTTGGTTATCTGTATTGGTTCCGCCGACCCATCCTGCTTTTGAATGTAAATTTCGTCTTCACCACTTCGATCGGAAATAAATGCAATGTTTTTTCCATCGGGCGACCATGCCACTTCGCGGTCGTGAATGCCGGGAGTATTGGTAAGGTTCCTCGTGATACCGCTCTTGGCCGGGATGGTCCAGATATCACCTCTGGCACCAATGGCGATCCGTTTTCCATCAGGTGCCAGCGAAATGGTGTTGATGAATTTGCTCGCATCTTTCAGCTGGTTACGCCCGGTAATAAAATCGCCCGTTATCCGGATCGTTATTTTTTCAGTACGCTGAGAGGCAAAATCATACGTGTAAATATATCCGCCATTTTCAAATACAATGGCATTGTCGCCCAGCGACGGGAACTTGATATCAAACTCCCTGAAGTCGGTTAGTTTTTTTGTTTCCTTCGTTTTCAGGTCATAACAATAGAGATTGGTGGGGCGTTCACGCTCAGAAAGAAAATAAATTTTGTCACCATGCCACATCGGGTACATGTCCTGGAAAATATTGCTTGTGACTTGCTCTGTTTGTTTTGTCTTGAAATCATAGATCCAGATATCATCGGCCATACCACCTTTGTAATATTTCCATGTACGGAATTCACGGAACACCCTGTTATAAGCAAGTTTTGAAAGATCAGGGGAATAAGAGCAGAATCCGCCACACGGAAGCGGTAGTTCTTCGGCCAATCCACCGTTGACATTGACCAGAAAAAGTTGTCCTTTGAAATCATTGAAGGTTTGTTTCCGTGAACGGAAAACGATATTCTCGTTATCTCTCCAACTCAACACAATATTGTTGGGCCCCATCCGGTCGGAAATATCATCCCGGCCCAGGGTAGCTGTATAGGTAAGCCGTTTGGGAATCCCGCCTTCAGCCGGTATCAGAAATACCTCTGTATTCCCATCGTATTGGCCGGTAAATGCAATCTGTTTTCCATCGGGTGAAAACCGGGCAAACATTTCGTACCCATTTTCGTCATTGGTTAACTTTCTTGCCAATCCGCCTGACTTTTCAACTGTGTAAAGATCACCGGCATAAGTAAATACAACCTGGTTGCCATGAATGGCCGGAAACCGCATCAGCCGTGCTTCATCCTGGGCAGCAAGTAATCCCAGTACAAGCATGAAGGTAAAAGTCAAGGTCAGTTTTTTCATTACTTTTTTGATTTTTGGATGAGGACACTTTGAACAACAAAAATATAGAGAATATCATTACTTATTCCATTATTTCTGTGATCCCTTAAATTTACTTGATCACAGCCATTTTTTACCTGTTATGAAATTTGTTTGTATCTTTACCATGCATAAAGCCGTTTTCATTGATCTCAGAAACTATTTTTGTAAAATGATATTTTAAAGATAATGGACCCCCTGGATCTGGATTTAAACAAACGATACACCTACGCCGATTACCTTACCTGGATGGATGATGTAAGACGCGAATTATTTGATGGTTTCATTAAGCTGATGACACCGGCTCCATCAAGAATGCATCAGCGTATATCGGCAAAAATGATGAAAATTTGGGGTGTTTACCTTGAAAATAAAAAATGTGAAGTCTATCACGCCCCATCGGATGTGCGTTTTCCTATGGATAAGCAAGCACAAAGCGATAAGCAGATTTATACAGTTTTACAGCCTGATATTTATGTAATCTGCGATCTGACAAAGATGGATGACAGAGGTTGCTTGGGTGCACCCGATTTGATCATTGAAATTGTTTCGGCTAAAAACTCAAAATACGATATAAAGGACAAGTTTGAAATTTATCAGGAACATGGCGTAAAAGAATACTGGATAGTGAATCCCACTGATGAAAATGTGAATGTGTTTTTCCTTAACGATAACGGGAAATACCAGTTGGTTGGCATGTATGCCGGCGATGATAAAATTCCGGTAAATATTTTTAACGGCGAATTGAAAGTTGACCTGACCGAAGTTTTTATGCCATAAACCTTTTCGTTGAGTGCTCAAAACAGAATAAAACTGGAGCTTGAAATTTGGAGCTTGGAATTTGAGATTATGAAGTCACAATTTACCCCGTTTGCAGTTAACCCGGCTTAATCAATTAAACAGTTTTATCATGACATGGTACAGATGTATTTTATCTTTTATAATCGGCGGAACATTGCTGTTTTTCTACCCCGGATGTTCAAAAAAAACCGACAGTCCGGTGGAACCCATTGTGACGAGCCCCGTTGTAACCACTGCCGGGGTTACATCTGTTCTTAGCGATAAAGCCACTTGTGGTGGCACGGTCACATCTGATGGCGGTGCTGCTGTGACTGTTCGCGGGATATGCTGGAGCCTGTTGACCGGTCCGCAAATCACTGACCAGTACACAGCTGATGGAGCCGGAACCGGTCTGTTTATCAGCCAGATGAACAATCTCATTCCAGATACTCTTTATTATGTGAGGGCTTATGCCACGAACAGTAAAGGTACATCGTATGGCAACGTACAGCAATTCAGAACATTGAAACCTGTTTTCAATGATGTTACCGACATTGATGGCAACAATTATCCTGTGGTAAAAATCGGGATGCAATACTGGTTGAAGAAAAACCTGCTGGTTACACACTATCGCAATGGCGATCCGATTCCTCAGGTAACCGTTGATGCACAATGGAAAATTCTCACCTCAGGAGCATTTTGCTGCTATGATAACCTTGGCATAAATGTTCCAACTTATGGAAACCTATACAACTGGCATGCACTGAATGATAATCGCGGACTTTGCCCTGAAGGATGGCATGTGCCTTCACTGCCGGAATGGGAAACATTGGGTAATTTTCTTGGTGGTTACAAAGTTGCAGGCGGAAAGTTGAAATCACCTGGTACCATCGAGGAAAGTTCAGGGCTATGGTATTCCCCCAACGCGGATGCAACTAATTCCACCGGATTCAGCGGACTACCTGGTGGATACAGGATCAATTACGGTACTTATTACTCCCTTGGGAATGTGGGATATTTCTGGTCTGCTTCAGATACTGCTTCAGTAAACGCATGGACCTTTATCCTTGATGCCAACAATGGAGAACTTAAACGGAATTATAATTTTATGACCAACGGGTTTTCTGTGCGCTGTTGCCGCGATTGAATAAGATTGCCTGCAAAACCTGTTGCCAAATATATGTTGTTGGGAGAATGACCCCTCATCATCAGGATATGCTATAAAATCGTAACTTTGCGAAAAATCAATCAGCCATGCCACTTGAGATATATTTCGACGGAAATAAAAAAGTAAACGCAGTTATTGACGGCTTTACTGTAAAAACTGATCAGTCTGTTCAATCCGGAGGTGAAAATTCTTCACCCACACCTTTTAGTTTGTTTCTGGCATCCCTGGGAACCTGTGCCGGTATCTATGTGAAGGGGTTTTGTGACCAGCGTGGAATTGATACCACTGACATAAGGATCACCATGGATTACGATTACGACCATGCCCTTAAAATGGTAGCCAAATTTATCATGCTGATCCATGTGCCAGCCGATTTTCCCGAACAATATGAGGCAGCTGTGATCAAAACAGCATCCCTGTGCGCCGTGAAGCGGCATCTGAACCCCGCTATCCTGAATGAAATCACGATTGTCCGTCCGTAGAGACACAATGAATTGCGTCCCTGCATGCAGCAACCCTAAATCAAAATATCATACATGAAACACAAACCATCCGGATTTAACTCCACGCTCGTCCACGGAACCGGCCAGAAAGACCCATTAGGAAGCGTGATCACTCCGATTTATCAAACTTCGACCTTCTCATTTAAAGATGCTGATCATGGTGCAGCCTGCTTTGCAGGCGAAAGTGATGGTTACATCTATACCCGTATCGGTAATCCTACGGTACGTGATCTTGAAAAGACCATTGCCGCATTGGAGCATGGCTTTGATGGAATTGGCTGTTCCTCAGGAATGGGGGCTGTAAGCACAGTATATATGGCGTACCTTGGTGCGGGTAAACATATTCTCAGCCATAATGCGGTGTATGGTCCGGCACGCGGAATCATCGAAGGGACATTCGCTAAATTCGGTGTTGAATCAACTTACGTCGACACCACCGATCTTGAGCAGGTAAAGGCAGCCATTCAGGCGAATACAGCCTTAATTTATCTGGAAACACCGGCCAACCCCACCATTGGGATATCTGATATACCGGCTATTTGCGAGATAGCGCATGCACATAACATCCCCGTGTGTGTCGACAACACTTTTTGTAGTCCATATCTGCAAAACCCGCTCGACCTGGGTGCCGACCTTGTTTTGCATTCCCTTACCAAGTTTCTCAATGGCCATGCCGATATCGTTGGTGGGGTGATCGTTACAAAGACGGAAGCTGATTACAAAAAAGTACGGCCGGTAATGGTTACCATGGGTTGCAACATGGACCCTCATCAGGCTTTCCTGACCCGCCGCGGATTGAAGACCATGGGTATCCGAATCGACCGTGCGCAGGAAAATTCCATGAAGGTGGCTCAATACCTCGAATCACATCCCAAAGTCGATTGGATTGTTTATCCCGGATTAAAATCACACCCTCAGTATGAACTGGGCAAACGATTGATGCGCGGACCCGGTGCCATGATGAGTTTTGGCCTTAAGGGAGGCCTCGCAGCCGGCAAGAAACTGATGGATAGCGTTCAGCTTTGTGTTTTGGCGGTATCACTTGGTGGCATTGAAACACTTATTCAGCATCCGGCTTCCATGACACACAGCAAGTTGTCGGCAGCTGCGAAAAAAGAGGGTGGAATCAGTGACGAACTGGTTCGTCTTTCGATTGGGATTGAAGAAGTCGACGACATCATAGCTGATCTGGAGCAGGCATTGGCGGAAATTAAGTAGAAGGCAGAAATCAGACATTACGTGGTAAATTGTCAATGACAAATTCAATCCGAAAACGGTTTATTGCAGTTTTCTTCATTTTCAATTTTGCATTTTCTATTTATTTTCCTGTTTCTGCCCAACGTGTTGCGGTGGTTCTCAGCGGCGGTGCAGCCAAAGGCGGTGCACACATTGGGGTGCTTCGGGCATTGGAGGAGAATCAGGTTCCTGTCAACTATATTGTAGGTACCTCTATTGGCGCTGTTGTTGGAAGTATGTATGCCAGCGGATATTCTCCTGATGAGATTGAAAAACTGATGAGTTCCGAAGCATTTCAGCGTTGGGCCGCAGGAGTTATGGACGATAAATATGTGTACTATTATCGGAAAGCAGATCCGAATGCATCGTGGATCACCACTAATTTTGACTTTACCAAAAAGGTCACATCCATTTTACCCGCCCAACTCATAAAAACTTATGATATTGATTTTCAGATGATGCAATTGCTTTCACAGGCAAATGCAGTTGCCGGTGGCGATTTTAATCATCTGATGGTACCATTCCGGTGCGTGGTCGCCGATATTGACACCACCGCCCAGATGGTTCTGCGCAGTGGTGACCTGAGCACGGCAGTACGTGGCTCAATGAGTCTGCCTCTGGTTTTTTCCCCTGTTGTGATCAATAAAAAACTGGTTTACGATGGCGGCATGTACAATAACTTTCCCTGTGATGTTGCGTTGCTAGATTTTAAACCCGATGTGATTATTGGGAGTCGCGTTGCCAAGAGATATCAGAACCCTGACCGCGATGACATGGTATCACAATTACTCACCATGTTGATGGAACGACAGAGTGATACCATTTTTTATCCGCATTCGGTGATGATCGTTCCCAATATCCCGCCCATCAATCTGCTCGATTTTTCTAAAACCACCCAGCTTGCCGATAGCGGGTATGCTGCAACGATTCGCAGGTTAGCTGAGATCAGAAAATTGGTAAAGGACAGTGTCAGTGAAGAGACAGTCTTGAAGCGCCGTTTAGAATTCAATGCCCGGAAACCTCTGCTGCTCTTTGACTCCATTCATATAACCGGGCTTAATAAAGCACAGTCAGGTTATCTGCGCCTGATTTTGAAGCATGGAAACAGGACAATCACCCTTGATGAACTCCGTCAGGAATACTTCCGCTTTATTGATGAAGGGTTCATAAAAAGTGTTTTCCCAACCGCACGTTTCAATCGCACAACAGGTTTTTTTGACCTCTACCTCGATGTCAAAAAAGCCAATAAATTTGGTGCCCAGTTTGGGGGCAATTTCTCATTGGGGAACCACAGCGAAGCTTTCCTCGAAATTCAATACAAGTATTTGTGGACCAAAGCCCTGCGGTTTTTTGCCAATGGGTATTTTGGCAAGGTGTACAGTTCGGCTAAATTGGGAGGAAGGATTGACTTTAATTCTAAAACCCCCTGCTTTATCGATATAAATTATACGTACAACCACTTTAACTATTTCAGGAATGCCAGCTTTTTCTTTGATGATAAAACACCAAACTATATTATTGAAAGCGAGTATTTCGGTGAAATTAGCGGAGGGATACCTGTTACCAGCGCAGGAAAACTTTCATTGGGAATTGTTTATGCATTTACCAACGACAAGTACTACCAGAACAATGTGTTCACAAGGACTGATACCACCGACCAGACTTCATTCAATTTTTTCTCACCCACGCTGAGTTTTGATCTGAACAGCCTGAACAGGAAACAATTTTCAAATGCCGGCTCCAGGCTGAAATTTTCTTTGGCCTATATTAATGGAAGAGAGGGAATGGTGCCGGGTTCGACCGCGATCAATAAAAAACCGGTGACTGCTTACCACAACTGGTTCAGGGCACATCTGGTGTATGACAATTTTTTTGAATCATGGGGACCCATGAAATTTGGATTATATGCAGAGGGCGTGCTTTCGAATCAACCGTTATTTTCCAATTACACCTCCAGTTTGCTCTATGCTTCAGCATTTCAACCGATTCCTGAATCACAGGCATACTTTCTGCCTTCATTCAGAGCGAACAACTATGCAGCTGCCGGATTGAAAATGGTGCTCCGCGTGTATAAAAAAGTTGAATACCGGCTCGAAGGGTATGTTTTTCAACCATACCAGGAAATTCTTGAGAACCCGGCAGATTTCACGGCATACTATGGACTGAAATTCTCAGACCGGTCATATATGGCATCAACAGCAATGGTGTACAACAGTCCGTTGGGTCCTATCAGTTTGAGTGTCAATTACTATGACAAGATGCCGGATTTATTTACCATCAATTTTAATTTTGGATATATCATTTTCAATAAGCGGGCAATGCCCTGAAAATACAAGGATTGTGAAACCCTATTTTACGCGACCACAATTGGCGCGTAATTGGAAATAATTTGTACTTTTGCCGACTAATTGTTTCATTTTAACCGGCAAAGGTCGGACACCTCGATTTAATGTTATAACGTTTATTAACTACGAATGAAAAATTCTCAAAACACCCCTCAGAATCCTGATCCGGAAATGACCGGCATGCAGGAGGAGATTGCTGCCACTGCAAATATTGCAGAGGATATCATCGAAATTTCGCCTTCCACTGATTCAGATCAGACCCGGGAAATCAACAAAACAGAGGAAACTATCGAGTTACCTGTTGAACTAATTGATGTTGAGGCTGAAGCACCTGCCGAAAGCCCCATCGACGAACAACCCATCGAAATGCCTGTGGATATACAGGATGAACCAGTTGGGGAGAGCCCTGAAGAGATAGTTGCTGAAAAGCAGGAAGAACCTGTGACAGAAGCATCTGAAGAGATCAATGCAGAGATGCATGAAGAGGTCTCTGCGGATGTGCAGGAAGAACTTATCGCAGAAATAACGGAAACACCTGTTACTGTTGAATCTTCCGCAATCCTCATGGAACATTCTGAAGTACTGATGGAGGTACTTCCCGAAGATCATCTTGAGGAACATCTTGATGAGGTAACTGAAGCAAACGTGGCACATGTGCTCCTGGATGCCGATGTTAACTACGAAGGTTTTTCGCGGGCAGAGTTGGTTGATCAGCTTGAAAAGGCCCTGGCAGAAACAGATTTCAATGCTGTTAAAACAAAGATTGCCCTCCTGAAATTTGCATTCCAGAAAAAGAAAAAAGAGGAAAGTCTTCAAAAATATGAGCAAGTCAATGAAGAAGGCGTAACCAAAGAGGAACTTGCGCCGGAACTCGATGAGCTGGATGTTAAATTCAATGAATTAATTGCCATATACCGGACTAACAAAGTCCGTCATTCCGAAGAGCAGGAAAAGATCAAGCAGGATAACCTGAAGAAGAAATTCCAGATTCTTGATGGGTTAAGGGTACTCATCAGCTCGGAGGAGACGCTTAAAAAAACGTATGATGAGTTTAAAGTTCTCCAGGAACGCTGGAAGGACATCGGCATGGTACCACGTACCGAGATCAATAACCTTTGGCAAAACTACCATTTTCTGGTCGAAAAATTCTTCGAAAAGGTCAAATTAAACAAGGAGTTGAAAGACCTTGACCTCAGGAAGAACATGGAAGCTAAAATCGCACTGTGCGAAAAAACCGAAGAGTTATTGCTTGAAACTTCTGTCATAAAATCTTTCAGAAAACTTCAGAAATATCATGAGGAATGGAAAGACCTTGGTCCCGTTCCCACCGATAAGAAAGAGGAGATTTGGGAACGTTTTAAAAATGCGACAGATAAAATAAATGATCTTCGGCGCGAACACTACTCGCTGATAGAGGAAGACCAGAATAAAAACCTGGAAACCAAAAATGCCCTTTGTGAGCAATGCGAGATTGTTGCAGGATTGCCCAACGAGTCTATCAAAGATTGGCAGGAGAACACCAATAAAATTAATGACCTGCTTAAGATCTGGAAAAATATCGGCCCGGTACCCCAAAAAGTCAATGTCGAAATCTGGACCCGCTTTAAAACCAGTCTCGATGCTTTTTTTGCAATTAAAAAAGAGTATTTCGATAAACTGAAGGAGCAGCAAATGCACAATTATAACCTGAAGGTTGAATTGGCTATGCAAGCTGAAGCATTGAACACCAGTACCGATTGGAAAACTACCACCAATGAACTCATCCGGTTACAGGGCGAATGGAAAAAAATCGGCCCGGTACCCAAAAAACATTCTGATAAAATCTGGAAGCGTTTCCGTTCAGCATGCGATGCCTTCTTCAATGCCAAACAATCCTATTTCTCAACCATTCAGGCAAGCGAAAGCGAAAACCTGGTTAAAAAACAGGCATTGATTGCACTCATGAAGGAACATCAGTTTGGCCAGGACAAAAGTGCCAATCTGGAGATTCTCAAAAACTTTCAGCGTGAATGGACTGAGATCGGCCATGTGCCCATGAAAGATAAGGACAAACTGCATAACGAATTTCGTACCCTGGTCAATGAACATCTTGATAAATTGAAAATCAGTGAAGTCGAAATGAGTACTGTGAATTTTCAGGCCAAGTTTGACCACCTTAAAAACGACCCCAATGCACACAGGGTTATTGGAAAAGAACGTGAATCCCTTGCCATCAAAATAACCAAAATGAAGGAAGAGATCACGCTATGGGAAAATAACATCGGTTTCTTTGCAAAATCAAAAAGTGCTTCGGTCGTAAAAGAGGAGTTTGAAAGCAAAATCAACAAAGCCAAAAGCGAGCTTAAAGTGCTCGAAGCCAAGATGAAGATATTGAGGCAGCAGGGAAACTAGGGATTTACGATTTACGATTTACGATTTACGATTGGCAAATAGAATGCGTTCTGCCTGATTACATCACGATTTTTTTCGTAAATCGTAAATCATAATTCGTAATTTGAATTATCCCTCGGCATACATTATCATCATTTACAACTTTCATTCAAATGTCCGGCAACTCCTTCGGTAAAGCCCTTGTTCTGACAACCTTTGGCGAATCGCACGGAGTTGCAGTAGGTGGTGTGCTGGATGGATTTCCTTCCAATTTTGAAATCGATCTTGAATTCATTCAATCAGAACTTGACCGCAGGAAGCCTGGCGTTGAGCCCTTTTCTTCGCCTCGCAAAGAGGATGATAAACTTGTGGTAATCTCGGGGCTTTATGAAGGAAAATCAACAGGCGCACCTATTGCATTCATCATTTACAACCATGACCAGAGGCCGTCCGATTACGATCATCTGAAAGATTTGTATCGTCCGTCACATGCCGATTATACCTATCAGCAGAAGTACGGCATCCGCGATCCGAGAGGCGGTGGACGGGCATCTGCGCGCGAAACGCTTTCACGTGTGGCTGGCGGGGCTTTTGCAAAGTTGTTACTTAAACGTCATAATATTCTTATTAAGGCCGGAATTTGTCAGATAGGGCCTTATGAAATCCCGGAACCAACATTGGGGATCCATGACCCTGAAATAATCTCATTTCTCAAACAACTCAAAGCCGACGGTGACACCACCGGCGGTGTGGTATCCTGTACCATCACCGGGGTGAAGGCAGGGCTTGGCGAACCGGTTTTTGACAAGTTGCAGGCCGACCTGGCCAGGGCAATGCTGAGTATCAACGCGGTAAAGGGATTTGAATACGGTTCAGGGTTCAATGGCGCTTCTATGAAAGGTTCGGAACACAACGACCAGTTTATCAATGATGGTGGTGCTATCAAAACACGCACAAACCATTCAGGAGGTATCCAGGGGGGGATTTCAAACGGGGAGGATATCTGTTTTCGCGTGGCATTTAAGCCGGTTCCAACACTGATGATGGACCAACTCACTGTAAATAGATCGGGGGACGAAACTGTCCTTCATGGAAAAGGCCGTCATGATGTTTGCTTTGTGCCGCGTGCATTACCCATCGTTGAAGCCATGGCAGCGCTGGTGATTGCGGATCATGTGATCAGAAAAGGGTGAGTGGGCGAGTGGGCGAGTGGGCCCATTGCCTTTGGCTTTAGCCAACGGTTTTTGGTAATCATTCAAATTATCCGGCTTTAGCCCCCATTTGATTTTCAATAAATTATTTTCATAATTTTGTTAGGAGTAATTCAAATATCAACGTTAAATGCGTTCCGTATTTGGTTAATATAACACAAATTTGCTTAACCACGAAGCTTATGAGAAACCCTTACACCTTTTTAATCCTGCTGGGATTATTTTTTATTGTCCCCACTTTTTACCTTTTAGCCCAGGTTGGCATCAATGCTGACAACACCGAACCAAATAATTCGGCGATGCTCGATGTAAAATCATCCAGCAAGGGATTGCTTCCTCCCCGGATGACCCATGCCCAGTTAAATGCTGTTGTAAACCCGGCCAATGGACTAATCATTTATTGCACCGACTGCGGTAACTCAGGAAACGGCAATTTGGTCATATATACCAATGGTGCATGGCAAATTGTTAACTATTCATGTCTGGTGCCTCTTGTGCCGGAATCAGATACGCTTACCTCAACTGTGGCACAAATCATTTGGAATTGGAACCCTGTTTCAGATGCCACCGGATACAGGTGGAACAGCTCAGCCAACTATGCCACATCTGAAGACATGGGTAATGCATTCTCAAAAACCGAAAACGGCCTTTGGTGCAACACTTCTTACACACGCTATGTTTGGGCTTACAACAACTGTGGCCCGTCTGCACCGGTTATCATGGTAAAATCAACCGTTGCCTGTCCTTTTTGCGGTGTTTCCTTCATGATCAACCACCTTATCGCAGGTGGTGTTGCTCCGGTTAATAAGACCTTGTCTTATAGCACTGTTAGTGGTATTCCAGGATCATTTAACCAATGCTGGATTACCAGAAACCTTGGTGCCAGTCAGGTGGCTGCAGCGGTTTCAGATAACACGGAAGCCTCGGCAGGATGGTACTTTCAGTTTAACCGCAAACAGGGTTATCAATACACCAGTTCAAGAGTACCCGCTACTCCCTGGATTACCGGTTTCTATGAAGTTTCTGACTGGACATCCGCCAACGACCCCTGCAGAATAGAACTTGGCTCCAACTGGCGAATCCCGACCAACCAGGAATGGACTGACATAAACACCGATAACAGCTGGACAAACTGGAACGGTCCCTACAACTCAGCATTAAAACTCCATGCGGCAGGGGAATTAAACTATACTGATGGTTTGCTGTATAATCGCGGCTTGTCTGGCGCCTACTGGAGTAGTACGAAGTTTATGTTGTTCAGTGATTCGTATGGTTTTCAACTTCGTTTCAACAGTACAGGTTGTGAAATTAACGGCCAGTTCAAATGGTCAGGCTTCCCGTTGCGTTGCGTAAGAGACATAGCACCGTGAGCGTAAGTTAACCATGAGTGCACACCCTGGGAACTGTGCTCGTTATTGTTACCATTGTGATAAATCGTAAATCGTAAATCGTAAATCCTATCTCGTCACCCTTCCCTTCACACCGGTTCCTGCTGCGACAAACAATGAAATGATCCCAATCCCCAGATGATTTCAACCGAATCGATGCCGATGATGTTCCGGTCGGGAAAGCATTCTTCCAATATCCGCATCGCCTGGTCGTCTTCCTTGCATTGAAAATTGGGGACAATCACTGATTTGTTGGCAATGTAAAAATTAGCATACGATGCCGGCAACCGCTGGCCGTCATAAACCACAGGTTTGGGCATGCAGATTTCGGCGATGTCAGGCTGTTTTCCATTTGACAAGCGGAAAGATTTAAGTTGCCGGAGATTTTCTTCCAGAATTTTATGGTTTCCGTCCGAACGCCGTGGTTCTACCATGGTTACGATGCCATCTTCTTTGAAAAACCGGGTAATATCATCGATGTGGCCGTTTGTGTCATCTCCTTCGATTCCTTCATCGAGCCAGAGCACTTGTTCCACCCCGTAGAAATTGTGAAGATATTCTTCTATTTCGTGCTGAAACAATCCGGGATTGCGGTTTTCATGCAACAGGCACTGGGTGGTGGTGAGGAGCGTCCCTTTTCCGTTGAAATCAACTGCGCCGCCTTCCATGACTATGCCAGGATAAAATACAGGGATGTTTAAAAATTCCCCGACCAGCTTTGGTATTTGTTCATCAAGGTCGTGGTCATATTTATCTCCCCAGGCGTTGTATTTCCAGCTCACAATCACCTTTGGATCTTTTGCCAGAGGATTCAAAAGAAATGCCGGGCCATGGTCGCGGCACCAGGCATCGTTGGTGGGGTGAACCAGCAAAGTGATTTTCGACAAGTCAACATCAATTAATGTCAAATCATGGATTACACGGTCACGAAGTACGTTGTTTCGCACATTGATGCAAACCTGTTCTCCCTTCGAGAGTTCTTTGATGAACCGGTTGTAAAACGGGAAAATCCTGTCGAGCGTACCAGGCCATGAATAGGAATCCTCATGCGGGTAACTAAGCCATGTGGCGCGGTGTTCGGCCCATTCTGCGGGAAATTTGTATCCCAGTTCTTTTGGAGTAGGTTTTTCTTTTGACATTTAAAATTTGAAGATTTGAGAATTTTAAAATTGAGGGCACTCCGATAAGTCTGCTAACAAATAATTTAACCGCAGAGGGCCGCAGAGTATTTTCGCTGAGTTTCGCAAAGTTATAATTATCTGCGAGTTATCTCTGCGGCTCTTTGCGGTTTCTTTGTGTTCTTTGCGGTTTAACATTTTTTCAAATGGTGATTTGATGAATAAACGAATTTTCGGAGTGGACTCAAAATTTGGAGATTTGGAGATTTGAGAATTTGGAGATGTGAATTT
>CAIQUS010000242.1 GCA_903875045.1 uncultured Bacteroidales bacterium | reverse complement strand
AGTTTTTTCGCAGAGTTTCGCAAAGTTATAATTATCTGCGAGTTATCTCTGCGGCCCTTTGCGGTTTCTTTGTGTTCTTTGCGGTTTAACAATTTTTTAATGGTGATTTGATGAATAAACGACTTTTCGGAGTGGACTCAACTTTGTTATTTCAATCAATCATTCATGCGGACAACTTATGTCTAAGGAAGTGTTTTTTGGGACTTTTATAATGCTCAAAAGCCAGAGGTTCAAGACAAAATTGACTGGGTAATTGGTCTGGTTCGCTCATTAAGAATGATACCAGAGAAATATTTCAAATTCCTTGAAGGAACTGACGGGCTTTTTGAGATAAAAACCAAAGTAGGTACTGATATTTATCGTGTTTTCTGTTTCTTCGATAAAGGTAATTTGATAATTCTTCTGAATGGGTTTAACAAGAAGACAGAAAAAACTCCAAAAAGTGAGATTGAAAGAGCATTGCGATTAAAACAACAATATTATGAAGAACAATCAAGAAAATAATCTTGTTTCCTGGGATGGTCACCTGGACAAAAAGTATGGGAAAGCTGGCACTCCCACAAGAGATAAATATGAAGATGAATTTGAAAATTTTAAAATAGGCGTACTAATTCAGGAAGCCAGGAAACAACAAAACCTGACCCAGGAAGAACTTGCGATCAAGTGTGGTACAACCAAAAACTATATTTCCCGAATTGAAAATAACGCCAGTGACATCAGGCTTTCGACACTCATGCGAATAATTCGGGAAGGTCTTGGAGGGCATCTAAAGCTAAGTCTTGATTTTTAGGTTATCCCATTGAAAATACCGAATTTTGCAGTATAAACCTTTACCATGTCCGGTTTTTTATTTAATGATGTGATTTTTGGCCCGGTGCGAAGCCGGCGGCTGGGATTGTCACTGGGAATAAATTTGCTCCCGCTCCATGCGAAATATTGTTCTTTTAACTGCATCTATTGTGAATGCGGGTGGACTCCTCCAAACCAGGCCATTCATCCCGATTTTCCTTCGCGTGGGGAGGTTTCCATGTACCTCGAAAAGCGGCTGAAGGAATTGCATGCCGACCATTATCTCCCCGATGCCGTTACCTACGCCGGGAATGGCGAACCAACCCTGCATCCTGAATTTGCCGGCATCGTTGACGATACGCTTGGCCTGCGCGACCAATATGCCCCGGATGCGAAAGTTACGGTATTGTCGAATGCAAGCAGGATTCATGTTCCCGGTATTTTTACAGCCCTTCAGAAACTCGACAACAACATCCTCAAACTGGATGCCGGGTCTGACCACTTGTTTAGCCTCATCAACAATCCGGTTGAGCCGGTAAATTTCGCAGGACTGATCGAAAATCTGAAAAAGTTTCAGGGAAATCTCATTATCCAGAGCATGTTCCTGCGCGGAAACTTCAAAGGTCAGGTGGTTGACAATACCACGGATGAAGAGGTTGAAGCATGGGTAAAACTGTTACCCGCCATCAATCCGAAGCTTGTAATGATCTATCCCATTGCACGTGCAACACCGTTACATAACCTCGAAAAGATTGCCTTAACCGAACTGGAGGGAATTGGAGAAAAAGTACGGCAGGCCGGGCTGAAAGTGCAGGTGTACCAGTAGATGTTTTGATAGGCTGATTAATTCAAAAAGGTATTATCTGAATACCAAAAAGCCCATGCTTTTTTTTAATTTAGCCATGCTCTGCAATACCATCATTCACACACAGCATGCGCAAAACCAATTTCCATCATTCAAATTTCCATTTCACCAGTGTGCACATTCTCAGGAACCGGAGATGGTTATACCGTTTCAGGAATATATTCATTTTAAGCATAAAAATATCTGAGGAAAATATTGTATTTAAAGATGACAGGAAAATTTCAGAAAATGGATGTTAAATAAATTGTCATAAATATGTTTGGTAAATGTTTTGACTCGTATAAAACCGTATATTTGATAAAATTACCAGGATATGGCGTTATTTAAAAGTCCATGGATGAAAATTGCGCAAAAGCAATCTCCTGTCTGTATATCGATAGGGTCGCTCATTCTTCTCATCACTTTGACCATGCACGCCATGGCCCAGGACGTCACCATCACCTTCACCGCTAAATTTCAGGGAACGCCGGTTCCGCTGGATTCAATTCTTTTGGAAAACTTGAACAACCACAGTACTGTGGTGATGCATGACCTTCCTGCGGGGGTTACCACATACGAGATCAACCTTTCACAGGGCAAGATTGTTTACGGAATGGCGGAGTTGAGCCGGTTGGGCCGGGGCTTCTTCCCATACAGCAACCTCCCCGGAGTGATGCGGTTTATCGCGAAGGTTCCTTCACCAACGTGCGTGACAATGATAATGTACGACCTGCCCGGCCGGCTGATTTCAACAGTTAAGCAGGATTGCCCGACCGGGGTTTCGGTTGTTAACTTCCATTCCGGGCAGGTTTCCTCCGGCATCCTCGTGGCCGAGGGAGGTGGATTTCATGCCGTGTTTAAAATTATTGGAGGAAAAGATAACTCTGGCGCCACCTTTTGTACGGTTGAAAACACTCTTCCCAAAGGATTTTCCATGAGTATGCCTGTGAAAGCATCTCCTTCATCAGCCAGTTTTGTGTTCAACCCCGGTGATACGGTTCAATTCTCTGTATATCATCAGGCGATTTACCCCGCAACGCTTACCCATGCTCCCTTGCAGGGCGATTCCCTGATAGTAAAAGTAACACGACCGTGCCCCGGTGTTCCGGTTGTTACCGATTATGACAGCAACACCTACACCACCGTTCAGATTGGCAACCAGTGCTGGTTGCGTGAAAATATGAATGCTACGCACTATTCAGATGGAAAAGCGCTTGTTGACGGGACCGGGGTAGGACAAATTAGTGCATACAGCGAAGTCAAATACTGGTTTTAATACAACGACTCCCCCCCCAATGGCCCTGTTTATGGCAGATTGTACACCTGGACCGCTGCTGTGAATTACGGAACGAAAATAAGCTACTCACATTTAGAAGACTTTGAACGCTGGGTAAGCTACGAGTTTAAACGAGATTTATCTATTGAGCAAGAGATTATTGATAAGGTAGAACAATGCCGAGAATGGCT
>CAIQUS010000241.1 GCA_903875045.1 uncultured Bacteroidales bacterium | reverse complement strand
TGCAATCTTGTCACAGGCTTCATCTTTAATCGTTTTTCGACTCATGTTTGTAGAATTTATTGGTTAAACATGAGTCTTATACGAATATTTGCTATTTTTGATTGGCTATCCCGCCAAAGCGGGATTTAGTGCAACGAGCCGTCAACCGTAAAGCGGAGTATTCTATTTGACAACAATTTTTTTTGTCAGGAGGGTATGACTTGCCAGTATTGTTAGAAAATAGATTCCGGGTGAAAGCCGGTCTGTTGCTATTTCAATGAGCTCATTCCCCGTATTGAGTGCCTCTTTATACTGCGAATAAACTTGATGGCCCAATTGGTCAACAAGGATGATTTTAACGTCCGATGGCGTCTGCAATACTATGTTAACAAGGAATAAACCCTCAGCAGGATTAGGGAATATGTGAGCCTGAAAAGTTTGGTGGTTCGAGGCAGGTCTAATATTTACAATGTCACAAGTAGTTGTGACAGGCACTCCCCATGTTTCTGCACCCTTTTTGTAGAATACCAAACTATCATAACTCAGGGCGAAACTACCTGAAACACCAGCCTGTTCGAATTTCAATAAACGTCCGATTCCTTCGGCAAATTCAAAACGGATGATATGGGTTAGTGGTGAGATATTCCAGCAAGCCGGATAATTTTCCTTGTAATATCTATGTTGATTAACAATCTGATGCCGAGAGTTGAAACCACTTGTTGTTTGGAAATACAATCCTGCCTCAAAGCCGTAAGGTTTAAACGTATGGGGTAGCAGTAGTTTTGGGGACCATTGATAAGTGTCGTTATTCAACAAATTCCAATCATATCTTAAAAGGATTGTATCGTGTATGTCCGACGTACTATTTGGGTTGAACCAAACCTTATGCTGGCAAAATTCCATAAGGTAATGAACAGAATCGTTATTACCAAAAACGGTTTTAGACAACACTCTATACTGGCTTTTCCAATTTCCTGCATAATATGATGTAACAACATAACCCGAATAATGAAACTCGTCATCTATATCATAATCATATATTTTCTGCCATGAAATGTCTGATAGTCCAATCGACAGATAGGTTTTTCCAATAAGTGATAGCAAAGTTGTGTCGGCAGGCATCCGATAAAGGTTGTATGTCGTGACAAGTCCGTAGTTTTTGCCTAACCTGATTTGTTTTTGATTGAATGGGTTGGAAATATTGGTATTACTACTGTTCTTTGCCTGAAGGGATATTACTTTAAAAATTTCCGGCTGGCCCAACACTGTTCCTGGCTCCTGGGAAACTACTGTAGCCCACAGGTAACTGCCTCCTGGAAGGTCGCAAAATTTCCACGATTGGCCGATAAGCGCTTGTGTGTTAATGAAAACTGTGTCATTTAGATTGTTAAAAAAGAAAAACCATCCATCATGTCTTTTAAATATCCGTCTGCCCAACACAGAGCCTCCTGTTGTATCGTAACAGGTTCCGCTGGGTGCATTCTGGATGGTAATGTATGAATAGAAGGTTGTATCTTCTAATGTCGTCCCCGAAGCAAAAGCAGAATCTCTTCTGAATGCACTGATCAGGTTATCTGCTGCTGTGTAGTATGTTGTCTGCGGTGAGCAAATCTGCTGGTAATTCTGGGCCTGAAGGAAAAAGGGGGAGGCAGGTAATCCTAAGACAAAGATCGTTGCGATTAAAGAGTTGATTTTTGTCAGACGAAAACCAGAATGGTTTGCCATAAAAATGCTGTTGTTCCGAGTAGAAATACTTTGGAAGATGCAAATATAATGGATTGAAGGTCGGAATGCAACAGTGGAAATGTCACTTCAGAAGCGACTATGGCTGCATTTTTATTTATTTTCGCTTGAGGTCACCAACTTTACCAGGTGAAATGAGTGTAGGTTATTTACAATTAACATGTATTATATCAAATAGTTATCAAGGGTACAACCTACAACCTTGATTTTAGAACAGAATAGAATAGGTACTCAAGAATAATTGTGGTGTTGAAATATTTTGTTACTTTGTTAATGACATTTTTTGGTAAAATTGTTTCTACCAAATACCTGAAAATGTCAAAACGCATGGCATAATGAATGGCAAATATTTATTTAAACGCAGGAATATATAGTATTCATTGATGATATAGGAGATGTGTCTCCCTCTTCCCAAGCTGAGGGTCGTGGGTCCGAATCCCATTTACCGCTCATACAGAATCAAGGCTTTCCAAAAACGGAAAGCCTTTTTTTTAGGTATGTGCCTACAAATACGCCTACAACCAGAGTAAGTTGTCATTGTGGCAGATATGGTATTTTTTTTTTGAGAAATTAAAAAAAGGTTCCCAAAGCGGAACGAATCCACCTGAGAACCCTTTACCAGATAATATGAAGCCTTCATCAGTCTGTAAAACACCCGTTGGAAATACTGGGCAGACAATCCACCCAACATAATTGATTTCATCTTCACCTCCTCATAGTTCCGGTTTCCATTAAATTTATTTATCCATGACTTATGTATACCTCCTACCATCTGCGGTGTTACAGATTTAATTATTCCCTGTGACATGTTGTCATTTTTTAAATGTGAATACTTGGGTTAATAGGGCACTTCTTCGTAATCTCTCTTTGCAGGCTGTTCATTTTCTTGCATCCTGGGATAATTTAATGACCCGGCAAACCTGATACTGCTTACCGGTGTCGGGGGCTTGGATTGAATGTCAGCAGTTATCGGTACAATACTGGAAACATTGTTCATTGCGGTTGTTTCTGGTTGCATTGTCACAGGAATCGTTACACTTTTTTCCTGATCTTCTGCCATTTCACGTTCCAGGGCAATGATTTTCCTGGCAATCTCCAACGCATCATGTGTGAAGTGCTGGTAAGCGCGTTTAGCAATAGACAGCGCCTTCTTTTCACGGTCTGTTATCATTTTGTTTGATTTGAAATTTGGTGAATACATCCTTTGTTGGTTAACTTTTGCTTGATTTTAGCCGTAAAAATTGTAATTTTATAGAGCTATTCCGTTTATGAAATATTTCCTGTTGTCACACAATCAATCCATTGAACCATGAAAAAACTTTTCATACTTATTACTATACAGGTAATGATGTGTTACACATTGTTTGCCCAAGTGGGTATTAGTACTGATAATAGTACACCGGATAATTCAGCAATGCTTGATGTTAAGTCAACAAATAAAGGCTTTCTTCCTCCTAGGATGACCCATGCTCAGATGAATACCATCATAGACCCAGCCAATGGGCTAATCATTTATTGCACCGATTGTAGCAACTCTGGTAACGGTGCCATGGCCATGTTTATCAATGGTTCATGGCAAATTGTCAACCCTTCCTGCCTTGTGCCTCTTTATCCGGAAGTAGGTTTTCACGTTCCGGCAGCAACCCAAATCAACTGGAACTGGAGCACCGTTGCCGATGCTACCGGGTATAAATGGAATTCGGCAAACAATTATACCGGGGCAATAGACATGGGCACAACCACAACCATGACCGAAACAAATCTTATGTGCAATACAGTTTACACCCGCTATGTCTGGGCTTACAATATTTGCGGGAACTCCATATCAGTTACCTTAAATCAGACAACAGCCACCTGTATGGGACAGCCATGCACAGATACACCCACTGTATCTTATGATGGTCAAATCTACAACACAGTTCAAATAGGAGCTCAGTGCTGGTTCAAAGAAAACCTGAATATCGGAACAAGAATAAACGGTAACCAGGAACAAACAAATAACAGCCTAATTGAGAAATACTGTTTCCTCGACCTTGAATCGAATTGCAATATATACGGTGGCCTATACCAATGGAATGAGATGATGCAACATCTAACAACTGCTGGTACGCAAGGAATTTGCCCTCAGGGCTGGCATATTCCAACTGATGCAGAGTGGACTACACTTACAACCTTACTTGGAGGGGAAAGTGTCGCAGGTGGGAAAATGAAATCTTCAGGCACAATCGAAACCGGGACCGGTTTGTGGTTATCCCCCAATACCGGGGCAACAAATGAAAGTGGATTTACTGCCTTACCGGGAGGCGACCACGTCATCGTTGGATTTTACGCCATTGGCTATGCTGGCTTCTATTGGAGTTCTTCAGAGGGAGGCACAAGCGTATGGAGCCGGATCCTAAGTTCCAACTACAACTATGTAAGCAGAGGTGGCAGAGGAAAGGAGGAAGGGTTTTCTGTGCGTTGCTTGCGGGATTTATAAGACTATTTGATTATTATCAGGGATGGTACAAGTCGCAGTGAAAACAGAATTACAATGCACCCTCATCGACAAATGAATAAAATCCATCATCAGTTACGATAAGGTGATCAAGTACAGCGATCTCTAATAGCAAACCGGCATTAACCAGCTTTTTAGTGATTTTCTGGTCAGCTTCACTGGGGAATGTAGCCCCTGACGGATGATTGTGACACAGGATAATTCCCGACGAATGGTTCTCCAACGCAATCTTGAAGATCTTTTTGGGATCAACAACAGTACCTGAAATACCCCCTTCGCTGATCTGAACTTTTTGCAGCACTTTGTTTGCCCTATTCAGCAGGATCACCCAAAATTCCTCGTAGGGTTTATCAGTCAACACTGATCTGAAAATATCAAACGCATTTCGTGAACTCGATATCTTTACTTTATGAGTGACTTCAGCGGTAACTTTATATCGCTATTGAAATTCTGCAAGAAATTCAATTTGAAAACCGAAAAACACACCCGTCAGGAAATCATCGACCTAAGGCTAAAAAAACCTGGCTGGAATGTCAGGGATAAGACTCATGTGTCTGAGGAGTTTGATATCATTGTTGACCAAACACTTGCAAGAGAAGCACAAACCCCATACAGCGGGCACCAGTATTCTGACTATGATTGGGTAAGGACAGGAAGCCCCTTGCAGTCGTGGAGGCTAAAAAGACCTCTGTGGATGCAGCAATTGGAAGGGAACAGGCAAAAAATATTGCAATAACATTCAATCAACCCATGGAGGGGAATTGCCATTTTGCTTCTATACCAACGGACATGATATCTATTTCTGGGACCTGAATAACTACCCTCCGAAGAAAGTCTATGGTTTCCCGACCGAAATCCTGCATTCTTATTTACCGAATTTCTGCATCCTTATTTACCGATTTCTGCATCCTTATTTACCGATTTCTTGCATTCCTAATTGCCGAAATCTCGCATTGGTATTTACCGTTTACAGCTAACTTTTTTGTTTTTATTCCCTTTGTTTTTACGTTTTTCTGGTAACAGGATGCAAACAAGGATGAAAACTGAAAATAAAAAAAGGGAGCAACTTGCCCCCTTTTTATATGGATTCCCAGGAGTCATTTAGTTGACTTCAAATTTTCCGGTAAAGACCCGGGAATTGTTTGTGATTTTAATCAGGTACATTCCCTTTGCAAATCTGCTGACATCAATCCGGCGTGTGCAATCAGCCGTTAAATTGTCGAGCAATCCGTTATAAAGGCTGTGACCGCTTACATCTGTGATCTGAACCCTGAGTTGCTTTTCAGTTCCCTTAATCGATAGCGTAAGAATTCCATGGACAGGATTGGGATACATGGTAATCCGTGACTGTAGTTGATCTTCGTTAATCCCCGTGCAGACCATCACATTCACATAGGTTGAGCTTTCAGGGCCGGTTCCGCACATATTATTTCCGGCAACCTTCATATCACCGGAAATCGCTGAACCATTGAAGTCAACATTGATGCTGTTCGTGCCAAGTCCCTGCGAAATCACTGCTCCGGACGGCAATGTCCAGGTGTAAGTTGATGCATTGGATATCAGGGGAATGCTATATTGGTAGCCTCCCAGTCCCTGGCAAACGGTATCAGGACCTGTAATGACCTGAGCAGGTGTTGGCAGGTATTCCACGTTAACCGCCAGCATGCCCGCGGAACTTGTACAGGCTCCCATTTGTGCGATAACACTTACAAAACCGGCGTTGACACCCCATTGCACCGTTATGGCATTCGTACCTTGTCCGGCAGTAATGGTTGCATCAGCAGGAACGGTCCAGGTATTGATCACGCCTGCTATTGCCGGAACGCTGAAGTTGACCGAGCTGCCGGTGCATACGACCGACGGGCCGCTGATCGGATCAGGGGTGGAGGGCACAGGTGAGAGGGTTACGGGAAGTTGGCTGGCAGGGCTGTTCCCGCAATTGTTGCCGGCAGTAACCGCAACGTTACCTGAAGACAGCCCCCAGAGAACTGAAATGGAGATGGTATTTTGTCCTGAAAGGATGGAAGCCCCCGACGGGACTGTCCAGTTGTAGGAGGTTGCACCGGCAACAGAGGCGATACTGTAAGTAACGGTGGCGCCCATGCACGGTGATGTATTGCCGGAAATGGCACCGGGTACCGCGGGTATAGGCATGATCGTGACGTAAACACTGTCCTTCTTGATGGCGTTTACATTGTCATGCACCGTGCAGATGTACCAGGTGTTTGCGGCCGGTGTGGCGAGTGGATTGGGCAGGTTGGATGAGAACCCCGCCGGGTTGGATGTCCATGCATAGGTATAGGGTCCTGTTCCTCCGGTGGCAGTAGCCTGTAACTGGGTGGAACTCCCTGAGCAAACAGCAGCGGGGTTGGCTGTGACATAAACAGATAATGCCAGGGAAGCCATCACCGTGATGGTGGCATTGCGCTGATGGGCAGGTGTTCCGTTTGGACCTTTTGCAAAGAAAAGCGCCTGATAATTTGACAGCGGAACATTTCCGGTCACTTTGACACGAACAATTTTAGATCCGGGGAATGAGGTGATTGTATTTCCCTGAGGAAAGGAAAATGTGATGGTGCCGGAAGTGGGGACTGGTGAAATCTGGCCGCTCACGATGACCGTATCGTTATAGAGTTTGACACCCGGAATGCTGACGACGAAATCGATGCTGTCATTGGGTACATAAAGGTTTCCGGTCGTATTGTTGATTGCCATGGCAAAATCAGGAAAATAGGAAGTCACACTCATAAAAGAGCCCTGACGGAAATCCGTCCACCCTGCCATGCCGCCTTTTTTATTGGAGATGATACCATTGTAATCTCCCTGGTATCTTGGTGTTCCGCCCCCGCCGCAGGTGGGGCAGTCGATTTTCATTTTCTGGTTCGACAGGGCCTGGTTCTGGGCCCAGGTTACACCGCCGTTGTCGGAATAGGAGGCATAAATGAGGGCGCTGTCGTTGGTCGGGCAGTTGCGTGTGTCCATCCACATGGCGTAGAGCCTGCCAGTCTCCTTGTCACTCCAGATGGCCGGGTGCCACTGGTGATGTGTTTGAGGACTGGTATCATCATTTACCAGGATGCCTGAAGACCATGTGGCTCCTCCGTCGTCGGAGTACCGGCACCAGATATCCGGTTTGTTTCCGTCACCCGGTGGATCATTGGATGCATATACACAGTAAAACCGGCCACGGTAAGTCCCAAAGCTGTTGTCGGCTGCGATCATCGGGTAAGGCCGGGTACGCATGTTCTGCACAGAGTTCCTGCCGCCCACCTGGGAGCCTACCGTATTGGAAAACTGCTGGGTCGATTTTAAACTAAAGGTGGCGCCGCCGTTGTTTGACTGATAGAAGGTATAGGTGGAATTGAAAGAACTTCCGCTGTTGGTGACTACATAGACCGAGCCTCCCTGGATGGTTCCCTGAGGCCCTACACAGACCATCATACCGGGCAACGACTGCGTTGTGGGAGCAAAGGTGGAGGTAAATGTTGCACCATGATCCATGCTCCGGGCGAAATTTCCTGAACCATTGTTGGTCATCACAGTATAGACGTAGTTTGTATAAGGGCCGGCCGTCTGGTCGCAGGCCATCCAGTTTTTGTCATTCCCGGCAATAGCAGTAACCGAAGGCCCCCACGTTGCACCGTTTGTTGTTGATGCCATAACCTTGCAACCCGAAATGGAACCATACATGTTTTCATAAAACAAGTTGCCGAGGCTGTCGTAGGCCACAACAGGGTCGCCAGCCATGGATGCGCCAAAGGCAGGGCTGCTTGTTCCCCAGTCAATCCCGTTTTGTGTATTATGGGCGGTATTGGTATTGTAAGCCGTAAAGAACCAGGGCGGATTCAGCGGATTTTCCGCAATGTTGCTTTCCCCGAAGTCAACACCGAGATTGAAATTATCATAATTGTTGATGGTAATAAACGTAGAAGCGGGGAGGTCGGTGTTGTTAGGAGCAGTTTCACGCAGATACTGCGGAACCTGGTCAAGGTTCGGATCATCCGGTTTCTGGGCAGGAACCTGAAAAGATAACAATAGTGCAACGATCCCAAGGAAAAAAGACAAGGGATGCCTGACGAAATTCGATTTGGACATAAAGTTGATTTAAAATGATGAGAAGGGATTTATTTTCACCGGATAAAATTATAAAAAAAAACAATGTGAACAGTATTGAATTTGACTATTCCGAAACACCTTTAATTGTGCATTTAAACCTACAGCAACACTACTTTTTTTTGAATTACCGGAAAGCCGGGTGATTCAATCCGGAGGATATATATTCCCCTGGAATATGTGCCAAGGTTAAGCGTTCCGGAGGTAAAATCCTGAACACTTCCAACCATGGTGCCAGTGATTGTGAATATGGAGATATTTGACCTTCTTGCCAGTGAGATGTAAACTTTACCTGTTGTGGGATTCGGGTATATTTCCGGGAAATTCTGATCTTTGACAAAGTCAATACCGGTGGTGGTATTGATTACGATGGTCATTTTCTCCGGTGTCCAGGGAGATTCTCCACAAGAATTCAGCGATTTTACCCTGACCTCTGCCGTGCCCTGGTAAGAAGGATTCCAGTTGACCGTTGCAGAAATCCCAGTCCCGCTGATGGTTCCTGCACTAACGGGGTTTATTTCCCAACTGTAGGAGTTTGCAGATGTTCCCCCGGTGGTGTTGTATTCCGAACTTATGATGGTGCCAAGATCCGCCGTATCCGGTCCTGCAGGCGTTTCGGGAATGCCGGGTAACGGAAGAATTGACACAAATACTGAATCAAGTACATTGGCAAAACCATCGTTAACTGCCACGAGGAAAGTGGTTGGTACCACAGGGTAAACCACCGGGTTATAGATGAGTGACGTAAATCCCACCGGGTTTGATGTCCAGGAATAGGTATTGGTTCCTGTTCCCCCCGAAGCGATGGCCATCAACTGAACCGGACTTCCCGGGCAGGTTGTGTTTGGAGAGGCCGTGGCATCCACGGATAAAGGTCCTCCGGTCACTGCTACAAGGACCTGGTCATTGCCGGTACATCCATTCGTCAGATCAGTTACAGTTAATATAAATTGAACAGAGGAGGATAAACCGACCGTAACCGGATGCTGAACATTGGGATTTATCAGCAGCGAAGCCGGTTCCCAATGCCACGAATAATTACCCGAACCATTTGCAGCAGTCCCGCTCAGGGTAGTCGAAGCTCCATAACCGATGGATTGATCAGGTCCGGCACCGGCAACCGGATTTGGCGTAGCAGTCACCAGGGTTGGTGGCGATGCTCCGGAGCAGGCGTTCCCATCGGTAACCGTTACAATGTAGTTTCCTGAATTTAGAACAGTAATACTACTGGTTGTCGCTCCATTGTTCCACAGGTAAGCGTTTGTCAGGCTTGCCATTAGTGTGACGGAGTTTCCTTCACAAAAGGTTGTTGGTCCGTTCGCTGTGATGACAGCCGTTGGCTGAGGAAGAACAATGACATTGTAAATAGTGGCTGAAGCTGCTGTACACCCGTTAGGTCCGGTATAGTTTACACTTACGGTCTGAGCACCAGCCAGGTTCCAAGTAACGGTCATTGTATGATCAGCCATTCCCCCTCCGCCGGTGATGGTTCCTCCTGATGAAATTGTCCATAAATAATTGGTCATCCCGGTTTCGGTGTTGTATATGTTGCCGGCAGTACCGGCACATACAGTTTGAGGACCTGACAGGTTAGGTACAATCATTGGGTCTATGGCAATGACTTTTGAAACAGAACCCGGACAACCATTTACATTTATCACAGAAAGAGTGACAGTGTATGTACCATGACTTGAATACACATGAACAGGATTTTGGAGGCTGGAGGGCCAGGAACCGTCTCCGAAGTTCCAGCTAAAGCTGACAATCTGTCCCCCGCCATTGGTCTGGCTCAGGTCTGTGAACTGAACAGGTTGTCCCAGGCAGTTGCCCGTTGCAGGAAACGAAAAATTAGCGATGGGGGCGGGGATGAGGTTCACTGTCTTAATTTCAGAATCGGAACAACCAAGGCTTCCTGTTATGGTCAGTGTGACCATGTAGGAGTTGGCATAACCAGTAAACACATGGGTGACATTTGGACTTGAAGGGTAATTGATCACAACGATGGTGCCGTCGCCGAAGTCCCATTGCCAGGTCATAATGTATCCGGGACCGGGAGCACCAATAACAGACAGGTCTGTAAATGGAATACCCTGCCCGACGCAATTTCCGGATGCCGGGAAAGAGAAATTTGCAAGACACTGTTGCGCTGCCACATCAGGAACTGATGACCGGGCATTCAATGAAATGGTAAGGATTGCCATGACCAACGGAAGGAAATATGCTTTCATCATGCGATGGATACCGGGTTTGGCGTCATTGAAGACGCATTTTGTTCAAATGATACTTTTATGAGTATAAAATTACATGAATATTCATCATGATTTTGATGTTTCTTACAGGAATTTTCAACGATTTCAGCGATTTGATTTCTTTTCACTGGTGACTCAATCTATATTTGCCCGCTTTATAATCATTTTGCATGACCATGAACTTTTTTACCATCCTGATCCTTCTTCTTTCCAAACCATACGAATCTGACTCGCATCAAATACCGGTCTAAAACCATTGGCTGAACCAAACAATCGATTTTTCTGCAAAAAAACATTAACCAATAATTTTTTATACTATGAAAATCTCATTACTGACAACCATTCTGATTTTATTATTTGGGAGTATTTTACATTCCCAAACAATCCCGCCCGACAGTTTATACCTGGGGCAAACACCTCCCGGTAACATTCCCCAGGTATTTGCTCCGGGAATAGTATCCTTAACAGGAAGAGCTGAATATGGCATTTCCATCTCGCCTGCCGGGGATGAAATGCTGTTTGCACTGGGAAACTGGCCGGATAAGCGCACCATGATCATGAAATATGAAAACAACCACTGGACAAGCCCTGATACTGTTTCTTTTTCAACAACGCGATCGGCCGAAGAGGCGATTTATTCACCCGATGGACAAAGGGTTTATTACTACGCGTATAACCCTCCCAATCCCATTGGAGGGTCAGATTTATGTTACAGCGTGAAAAATGGTTCTGTATGGAGCGAACCAATTAACCTTGGAATGCCTCTGAATACAACCCAGGATGAATATCACCCGTGTTTTGTTGCTGACAGTTCTGTTTATTTTGAAAATGCTGCCGGGAAAATATGTTATTCAAAGTACCAAAATGGCGCTTACCTGCCACGAATTGTGTTGCCATCCATGTTCAACGATCCCAATATGGCATGGGGCAATCCTTATGTATCGCCAAATGAGAGCTACTTTATTTTCAATTCTTCCCGGCCGGGTGGTTTCGGAGGCACTGATCTGTATATTTCCTACAAAAAAATTGACGGTTCATGGACCAATCCAAAGAACCTGGGGAATTTAATAAATACAGCTACGTCTGAAAGCGGAAGTGAAATCACTGATGATACCTTATACATGACGTATGTGTCGAATAATAATATTTTTTGGGTAGGATCGAATTTTATTGACAGTCTAAAATATACCAATTTTATACCATATATTTTAAATTTGATACCCAATCAGACAGCCACCAAGGGCGAGCCGTTCACCTTCACCATTTCCGACAGCACCTTTATCGATGATGATGGCAATAACACCCTTACTTACCATGCAAAACTTACCAGTGGCAGTCCTTTACCTGCATGGCTGACTTTTGATACAATCACAGGAACATTTACAGGCACCCCTTCAAACATCGAAACTTTATATATAAGGGTAACAGCTATCGATACTGCCGGAGCACAAGCAGCAACAAACTTTAAAATCATGGTCAATAATCCCGTTTCAATTGATCAGATAAACGGGCAACATGATGGTGTCAGAATCTATCCCAATCCAACAAGCGGGTTGATAAATATAACGCCAGGTAGTTTTTCCGGTAATAACGCAACGGTAGAAATTAGAAATCCGGAAGGGAAGGTCATATTGTTAAAGGCAGATCAAAATATGACGAGCATTGATTTAACAGGCTATCCAAAGGGGATGTACATCCTGAAATTGTTTAATGATCGGGAAATGATTGTCAGGAAGATCGTTTTGAACGATTAAAGTCCAAGTCCACTTCGAATTATAGTTTAATATAAATCTGACCACCTTCCTCCGTTTTTGATTGACTGCCTTAACTTATTGGTAATCGGTAGGCTGAAGTGGTCAAATTACGCTGGCGAAGGCTGGCCAGTACAACCATTTTCCCCAACAACCACTTCCTTTCTTAATCGGAAAAGACCCAAAGGGTCATACTTCCATAAAAAATATTTTCACGGATAGGGGTACTGCCTTTCTCAATTGTCATTATTTCAAAACAGAAAATCCAATTAAGAAAATCTGCGAGAAGGGTTTCCTCCAGGGAAATCCACAGGCATTTAACCTTTAAAACCAAAAAAATGAACAAAATCATCATCTTCATCATCAGCATGACAATTTTAAGCTTATCTCTGTCGGCCCAAACGCCAACCCAAACCGTTCGAGGAAAAGTGCTCGACGGTGATTCCAAAACAGGACTTCCGGGGGCCAATATCATCCTGTTAAATTCAGTACCCCTTTCCGGAACCACTACTGACGTTAATGGAAACTTCATCCTTGAAAAAGTAACTGTCGGCCGGCATTCCTTCCAGGTGAGTTATATTGGTTATAAACCCATTATCAGACCGGAAGTGATGGTTAGTTCAGGGAAAGAAGTGTTTCTAAGCATTGAATTGCAGGAGGATGAACTCGTTGCTGCGGAAGTAGAAATAAAAGCAACTGTTGAAAAAGACAAGGCAGTAAACTCCATGGCCATGGTAAGTGCGAGGTCATTTTCGGTGGAAGAGAGCAGGCGTTATGCCGGTTCTGCTGATGATCCGATGCGTGCTGTCTCGAATTTTGCAGGAGTTGCCTCAAGTGCCGATGTGAACTCCAACGAAATCGTGATCCGCGGTAATTCGCCCAAAGGACTTCTGTGGCGCGTTGACGGAGTTGATATCCCGAATCCAAATCATTACGCTTATGTTGGCAATTCAGGGGGCGGGCTCACGATGTTCAGCAGTCAGGTACTGAGCAATTCCGACTTTTACACCGCCGCCTTCCCTGCCGAATATGGAAATGCACTGTCAGGTGTATTCGATATGCGTTTTCGCAACGGGAACAATACCCGGCATGAGTTCGCGGTACAGATTGGAATCCAGGGGCTCGATGTTTCGACAGAAGGTCCGCTTTCGAAAAAAAGCGGAGCTTCCTACCTGTTCAACTATCGGTATTCCATCCTTGCCTTTTTACAATATATTGACCCGGGAATGAAGAATAAAATTCCATCATACCAGGACCTGTCATTTAAAATAAACCTGCCCGCAGGAAAAGCGGGTACGTTTTCACTTGTCGGCATCGGAGGTATCTCGCGTTCAAAATTTGTCCCTGAACAGGATTCGGCACAATGGAAAACACTGGAGGACCGCACGCAATCTCAGCTTAACAACAACATGGGAGCACTTGCCCTTACCCACCAGGTCGCATTTTCAAGGAGGGCCTACCTGCGATCATTTCTTTCGGGCACTTATAACAGCATTGATTTCAAAAACGGATACCTTTCACCTTCCCTTGTTTTGCAACCCCAGGACAGCGTTAAACAGGAAAACTACCGCTTTTCCGCGGGAACGCTTCTCAATTACAAATTCGGGCCAAAGCACACCAACCGGACCGGGATTACCTACGCCAGGCTGTATTACGATAATAACTTTCAATCGGTCAATCCCTTCACCGGGATATTCGGAGAGGTTTATCAGGGTAGCGGGAATACCGATCTCATCCAGGCCTTCAGTGAATCTAAAATCGAACTGTCACGAACTGTTACCCTCAATGCCGGGCTGCATTTCCAGTATTTTATGCTGAACCGTCATTATGCAGTGGAGCCGCGTGTAGCCGTGCGCTGGCAGGCAGGGCGAAAACATGCTTTCAGCCTGGGATATGGCAAACATTCGCAATCCGAGGATGTTGGTGTATACCTTACCGATGTGGTAGTTACCCCGGAGATGAAAGTCCAGCCCAACCGGCAGCTGGATTTCAGCCGGTCCCATCATGTTGTGATCGGATATGATTTTCTCATAAAGCCTGAACTGAGGTTTAAGGCGGAGGCCTATTTCCAATACCTTTACGGGATACCTGTGATACCAGGCAATTACTTCTCCATGATCAACAGCAGCGGGGGTTATCATAGCGATACCCTGTTCAATGACGGCACAGGAAGAAACGCAGGGATCGATCTGACGTTTGAGAAATTCCTCACAAAACAATATTATTACCTGGTAACGGTTTCGCTCTTCGACTCGAAATACAAAGGCGGCGACGGAATCGAGCGAAATACCCGGTTCAATTCCAATTACGTTGTCAACATCCTGGGCGGCAAAGAGTGGACCATCCGGAAGAAAAACATCCTGGGAGTTAACCTGAAGGCATCCCTCACCGGTGGAGAATATTATGTTCCGATCGACCTTGAGCAATCAAAAATCCAGCACCGGGAAGTCCTGAATGAGGCAGCAGCATACCAGAAACGGCTTCCCGACTTTTATTATCTTGACCTGACGCTTACCTACCGGACCAACCACCGCAAGTTCTCCGGGGTCTGGGCCATCCAGGTTAAGAACCTTCTGAATCAGAAACCTGCCACAGGATATGTTTACAATGACTTTAACCAATCGGTGGAACCAGTTTTGTCGATGGGTATCGTGCCGTTTCTGAGTTATAAAATCGAATTTTGATTTTTTCCTTTGCCGCTTGCCTTGTTAAGCTTTTCAACAATTGTATCCTGAACTTACGGATGATCTCTTCAACGATCTCCTCGCCGGGCATTCAGTGACGAATGACCCGATGCGAGGGGATCTTGCTATGATGAAAGATGAAAAAGGTTGCATATTCCCGCAGACAAATTAAAATATTCCCTCCGTCTTGTAATTGCGTTCATAAAAAGTAATACTTTTGATAGGCTTCTAAAATTGGCAATACCTAACTACGTCGATCCATTGCTGAACGACACTGTCAATGCCCATCAATAAACCATAAACAGATTACTGTTGTTGTAAGTTACTTTGCACAAAACACATAAGATATATGAACCAGATCATCACCAGCCTTAAAAACAATTCCTGTCCTTACAAGCAAATCCGGAAATTTTCCGGTGAGCCTGGAATCTATGCTTTGTTTTTTACCGGAAAGAATTTTCCGATAGCGGACTATAATCCTCAAAAAGACGAGATCATCTACATTGGGAAAACGGAAAGCAGCCAGGCAAGCCGGGATGAAAAGACTCATTTTGCTTCGGGAAAAACAGGAAGTTCCACGATCCGACGGTCATTGGGGGCATTGTTGAAAGATGAGTTGTCGTTAATTCCAATTCCCAGGAATGACGATGACTTTGATGCCGGAAGAAAATCGTTTTTTAAGTTTGACGATTCATCTGAAGCCAAACTCACAACATGGATGAAAGACAATCTGGCTCTTTCATTCTATGAGCATAATCAACCACCTTTAGAAATAGACAGGCTGGAAACCGAATTAATTGCAGAAGCCAGGCCATTGTTGAATATTGATTCCAAAAATCCGGAAAATCCCCATGCCCGAACAATAAAAGCGGCCCGAAAAGCTTGTGCCATGGAGGCCAATCAAATTATGCCCCCAAAGGATACATCCATGGAGCCCATCAAAACTAAAGTTGTGCCCTTCAGAACCAATTCGGTGAACGCGGATCAAAATGAGCATAAGTACGAGGACATATTCAAAACTGCCTTGCCGCTGATAGAAACTGCCATTAACGAAGTTACTGTCAGAAAACTGAGTATTCAACTATCCCAGGAAGATTTTAAAAAAGTCAGCAAGCGGCAATCTTTTTCATTCAACCTGGAGTTTTCCGACGGTATTGTTGCAAATGACATAGGTGGATCCGCTGTTGCAAGAGACCTGGCAAGAGTACTGGAACAAAATACAAGGATCATTCAAAAATTGAAAGGAAAGCATTTGAAATTTAACATGGATAAAGGGTTCACCCTATGGATCACCAACAAATAATGATGCGATAAAAATATGAATACTGCAGTACACAATAAAATTGTTTCCTTTATCTGGTCCATTGCCGACGATTGCCTGCGCGATGTTTATGTCAGGGGAAAATACCGGGATGTCATTCTTCCGATGGTGGTGCTTCGCAGGTTGGATGCATTGCTGGAACCCACCAAAGAGGCAGTTTTGGAAGAATTGGCATTCCAGAAGGATGTGGCCGGATTTACAGAATGGGATGAAAATGGCCTGAGACAGGCCTCAGGGTATGTTTTTTACAACATCAGTACCTGGACCTTGCAACGGTTGCACGACACTGCCACCAACAACCAGCAGATTCTCCTGGCCAACGTGGTAGATTACCTGGATGGCTTCAGCAAAAACGTAAAGGAGATCATTGAAAAATTCAAACTCAAAAGCCAGGTCAGGCATCTGGCATCGAAGGATGTTTTACTGAATGTATTGGAGAAGTTCACCTCTCCCTATATAAACCTGACCCCTTTTGAAAAAAACGACCCTGAAGGAAGAAAAATCCCGCCATTGTCAAATCTGGGAATGGGCTATGTGTTTGAAGAGCTCATCCGGAAGTTCAATGAAGAAAACAATGAAGAGGCCGGCGAACACTTTACTCCACGGGAAGTGATCGACCTGATGACCCACATCATTTTTGAGCCTGTTCAGGACAAACTGCCGCCGGTCATTACCATTTACGATCCTGCGTGCGGCAGCGGCGGGATGTTGACCGAATCCCAGAATTTCATCAAGGATGAAGATGGCGAAATCCGCGCAACCGGTGATGTGTACCTCTATGGAAAAGAGATCAACGACGAAACCTACGCCATCTGCAAATCGGATATGATGATCAAAGGGAACAATCCCGAAAATATCAGGGTGGGTTCTACGCTTTCGACTGATGAGTTTTCCGAAAACAAGTTTGACTTCATGCTGTCCAATCCTCCGTATGGCAAGTCATGGGCAAGCGACCTGAAGTATATCAAAGACGGCAAGGAGATCATTGATCCACGATTCCAGGTCAAACTCAAAGATTATTGGGGTAAGGAGGAAAAAGCAGACGCCACTCCCCGTTCCTCCGATGGTCAGTTGCTTTTCCTGATGGAAATGGTGGATAAAATGAAGCCTTTGTCTCAAAATCCGCTGGGTTCAAGGATTGCTTCGGTACACAACGGCAGTAGTCTGTTCACAGGCGATGCCGGTGGCGGAGAGAGCAACATCCGAAGGTATATTATTGAAAATGACTGGCTTGATGCCATTGTGCAATTGCCCAACAATCTGTTTTACAACACGGGCATTACAACCTACATCTGGATTTTAAGCAAAAACAAAGCGGCACAACGGAAAGGCAAGGTACAATTAATCGATGCCGGGATGCTGTTCCGTAAACTGCGTAAGAACCTGGGAAATAAAAACTGTGAGTTTGCTCCGGAACATATCCGCGAAATAGTCTCCGTGTATATGGAGATGAAATCCGTCGGGCGCCTAATAAATCCTGATACCAAAGAAGAGGAGGGCATTGCCGCACAGATATTCGACAACACCGATTTCGGTTATTATAAAGTAACCATTGAACGTCCGAAAAGACTGAAAGCACAATTTACAGCCGAAAGGATCGAAACACTCCGGTTTGACAGGAACCTCCGGGAACCGATGGTTTGGGCGTTTGAAAACTGGGGTGACGAGGTTTATAGTAACCTGGCAAAATACGAAAAGGAGATCCTCGACTGGTGCGAAAAACAGGAGCTGAACCTGAATACGAAACAAAAGAAGACCCTGACATCTTCTGACACCTGGAACAAGCAGCTGGAACTGATGCAAACCGCTAACGCACTGATGAAGGTGATTGGCAGCGAAGAGTTCAACGACTTCAATATTTTCAGAGACAGGGTGGATGCCGCACTGAAAGCAGGAAAATCAAAGCTCTCCGCTTCTGAACGAAACAATCTTCTGAATGCAGTAAGCTGGTATGATGCCGGCGCCGAAAAAGTGCTAAAAGGAACCGTGAAGCTGGCCGGTGCCAGATTGGAATATTTGCTGGAACATCTCGGTTGTGAAGAGAAGCAGTTGTCCGATTTCGGATATTATCCGACCGGTAAAAAAGGGGAATACCTGGAGTATGAAACCGAAAGCGATCTGCGTGACACTGAAAATGCACCCCTGAAAGAGCATATTTACGATTACTTTTTACGTGAAGTAAAGCCTCATGTTTCTGAGGCATGGATCAACCTCGATGCCACCAAAATCGGTTATGAGATCAGTTTCAATAAATACTTCTATCGCCATAAGCCATTACGGAGTATCGAAGAGGTAAGTGAAGATATTCTGAAATTGGAAGAGGAGAGCGAAGGGTTGATACGGGAAATATTAAATATCCGATAATTAAATTCATTTTGAATCAGTTATGAATAGTTTGGATCACGAACAAATTCAGTTTATTACTGAAATTAAAGAAAAAGTCAGGGTAGCGCAATACGAAGCGCTTAAAGCGGTTAATGAACTTCAAAAAGAGTTTCCATCCATGGGAGGTTTTTCTGCGACAAACTTATGGTACATGGTCCAATTTTATAATGAATATTTCCCGGATGCAAATCTCCAACCACTGGTTGGAGAAATTAGCTGGACCAAGCACCTTATCATTTTATCCAAGTGCAAAGAAAGCCAGGAGCGTTGGATTTATTGTAAAGAGTTACCTGCAATTAACTGATAAATACTACAAAGAAGAATTATGCAAGGAATTTGGAGGGTTGAAATATTTATTTGTACTTTTGTGTCCAATAAGACTCACCACGCTTCCCATTTGAACAGCGCACCAGGGTGGGTTTTCGATTTTAACGGAGGGGGTGTTTGATGAAATATACCAAGCCGCCTATAATTGTAACCGACCAAATCGACAGGCTCAAGCAACGGGGTTTGGCCTATTCCGACACAATAAACGCAGCCAAACACCCCTATCTACCCCCAAAGGATGAATTTATTTTCGACTTTCTGACCATTTCTGAAGAATATTCAGAGGGTGAACTGATGCAAGCACTCATTGGATTGAGGAGCAGAACGCCGATATGCTATAACTTGAACAGGAGGTGATGAGTTGAAACGTGAAATATTGAAAATTGCAAAACCTTATGAATGAAATTCAGCAAAACCAACAACAGCTCTTTGCCGATATTCAGAAATTGATTGATGATGCGTGGAACATGGTGAGTAAAGTTGTTTCTTCGGGCGTAACCTCACTTTATTGGAATATTGGCGCAAGGATTAACAAAGAAATACTGAATAATCAACGAGCTGAATAAGGCGAACAAAATGTCGCTACACTGTGGCGACAATTAGGCTAGTTACACGTTTATACTTGCCTCAAAAAAACAAATTGGAAATCAGAGCAACAATGAATAACAACTTTCCACAATATCCTGCTTATAAACCATCTGGGGCGGAATGGCTGGGGGAGGTTCCGGAACATTGGGGAATCTTAGCAAACAAATATATTTTTCGATTAAAGAAAAACCGGGTTGGCAAGAAATCCGGAGACTATGTACTTCTTTCTCTAACCTTAAATGGTGTTATCAAAAGAGACATGGAAAATCCTCAAGGGAAATTCCCGGCTGAGTTTGACACATACCAGGAGGTTAGTAAAGGGGATTTCATTTTCTGTTTGTTTGATGTTGAGGAAACACCAAGAACTGTCGGGCTTTCTGATTATGATGGGATGATTACCGGCGCTTACACTGTCATGCAACCCAATGACAATTTCGATAAAGGTTTTCTGTATTACTTCTACTTAAACCTGGATGCAGATAAAAGATTAAAGCCACTTTATACCGGATTAAGAAATACAATCTCAAAGGAAAATTTCTTCTCTTTTAAAACTTTTGTTCCTCCCCTCGAAGAACAAGCCACCATCGCCCAATTTCTTGACCGAAAAACAGCTTTGATCGACCAGGCCATTGGCATCAAGGAAAAGCAAATTGAACTGCTCAAAGAACGCAGGCAAATACTCATCCATAAGGCTGTAACCCGTGGGCTGAACCCCGATGTAAAAATGAAAGAGAGCGGGGTGGAGAGGATTGGGGAGGTGCCGGAGCATTGGGAGGTGAGAAGAGCAAAGTACTTATTTGACGAAATTAATATCCGCTCAAAGAATGGTGATGAGGAATTGCTCTCAGTGTCGCATATGACGGGGGTTACACCTCGTTCAGAAAAGAATATATCCATGTTTCAAGCTGAGGATTATTCAAATTCAAAATTATGTCAAAAAGATGATTTGATTTTCAATATTATGTGGGCATGGATGGGTGCATTAGGAGTATCTGATCGTGAAGGAATTGTCAGTCCCTCTTATGCAGTATACCGGCAAAAAGAACGAACCTTTAATTCTTGGTATATTGAAAAGTTGTTAGGAAGTCCAAATTATGTAACACACTATAACCGGGTATCTACTGGGTTGCATTCATCTCGACTTAGGTTTTATTCTAACATGTTTTTTGAAATGGCTGTCGGATATCCACCAATTGAGGAACAGGATGAAATTGTGGAGTATTTGATGTTAGCAACAAAAAAAAATGCAAAAGCCATTTCCTTAAAAGAAAAAGAAATCGAAAAGTTGAAAGAGTACAAAGCCACCTTGATAAACAGTGCGGTGACGGGGAAGGTGAGGGTAATTAGCGACGAATTAATGAAAGTAGATTGTTGATCGAAAATGAGTGATATAATGAGTATAAATTTTTACTAAAACCTATGGCTAATGAGAGACGCGTATGATGTTTTATTTAAACGCTATGAAAGAGAAGAATTCATTAAAGACAGTATAGATGCAATTATTTTTATTTCTCCCGGAGAAATTGAAAAGCATTGGAAACAGCACAAGGCATTGCTTTTAAATAATGGACCTGTCTACATAAGGGGTTATGGAAGGGATGCCAAAAAGACCGATTTATTCATGGCATTGTATAAAAACCTATTCCCGGAGATGACCATCCTGAAGGATTCATCCAATAACGCGCAACCTACTAAGTTGATCTCTGAGATTACACCCTACAAAAAAACGACGGATGACAGCAAAAAAGACGGAAAGGAGCGAATCCAGAATTATCAGATTTCGCATCTTTTTGGAAGAACGAAAAATCCATTTTTATTTACAGCAGCATGGAATATTGCCTATGTTCCGAAATATCTGGATGCTTTCACCGGCCATGAATCGCAGGGCGAACACAGCAAAGCGTTCAAGGTTATCTTCAATGATATACTGAAAGCCCGCTTCTCAGTTTATGTAGATGATTACAACAAACTTATAAAAACCCATGTCGGTGGCAAACTTGAGGAGGCATTGGATAAAACCAGAAAAGACGCAAAAAATACCATCCGCAAATTTGCCCGGTTCAGAAGTGATGCAAAACATGAGTTGTCGGAGATATAGACCTTTGATAAATTAGAGAAAACGCTTAACCAAAACGGAGCCTTTGGCCGCTAAGAGAAAAACGACAACGTAGCGTTGATCAATCAGGAGGATTATGAGATCCTGAATGATGTGCTTGAATATTACACTGCGAACGTAGGCAGGAGGGATATTTTGGCGGATTTGATTAAGAAGTCTGATTTTTCAGAGTAGTTTTATGAAAAGAAATAACTAAGGCATGAGTGATTTGAGAATTACAAAAGAGTCAATATCGTCTTTTTTTTTACAGTTCGAAAGGACGCTGGGTAAAGTATTGAAAATTCCAGATTACCAGCGAGAATATGTTTGGAGTAATGATAATTTCTCGAGGTTGGCAGAGGACCTGACCGACTTTATCAAAATTGAAGATGAAAAAAGACCCAACGAGTATTATCTTGGAAATATCGTATTGCATGAGCATAACAAGGAGATAAACATTGTAGATGGTCAGCAGCGGTTAACTACATTGCTTATTATTAATTTTGTTATAAACAAGGAACAATCCATTCTGAAAAAGGGAGAGATTGAATTTTCTTTTTTATTTAAAAGCAAAATTTCAAGGAAAAATATTAAGAATTGTCAACATTTCTTTGAGGAGTATTTAACAAATGAAGAAAGAAAAAAATGCCTTGTTAAGGCTATTGAAAAAGTAATATTTGTAAGCATAACGACTGGATCCCCGGATGAAGCCTTTACCCTGTTTGATACACAAAACAATCGTGGTATTAAGCCCAAAGTGGCGGATTTACTTAAAGCCGTCCACTTAATGAGTATTATTAACGATGAAAAATTGCAGGAATCCTTTGCGAAGAAGTGGGAAGACATTGAAAAATATGAAAAAGCACATCCCTTGCTGCTTTCAATACTCCCGTGGTACAAAAACCAGTTCATGCCAGACTTAATAAACACTGTGTTATGGCGTGCCCGGACTTGGAAATATGGGAACTATTCTTTTGCCTGGGATGATGGTGTTGAAAAAGAATTCTTCAAGGAGCTGAAGGATGTCCAATCAAACACAATAAAAGTATTTTCAGGGATCAATAAATTTGTCGGGGGAGAAATCCAATGCTCCTCCGGCGGCAACTGTTTCGTGGTAAAATCATATTCCATACCAAAATCACCTATAAATTATCCGATATCGGTAAGGCAACCGCTGGAAAGAGGTGTCACGTTTTTCATTTTTGTAGAGAAGTATTTCGAAACTTTACAGTATATTTTTGAAGATCGTTCACAAGTAAAATTTCAAGAATTCTTTAACAAATTGTATAGGTACCAATCTGATTACATGAAACAAGCTTTCGTAGTTGCATCATTGGTATTTGTTGACAAGTTTGGTTTTGAAAATTTATTGAGTTTTGCTAAATATTGGGATTATGCTACAGGGCATCTCCGGCAATTTTTATACAGAATCAGGATGGAGACATATCCCAAATTCATTGCACAACAGCAATTATTGGACAAAATATTTAATTCCTATACGGAGAGCGAACTGTTCAGGCAACTTTTAGAGGTTAAACCAAATTTTGAACTAAGATCAATCAGTGCCCCAATGCGAAAATATCATGAAGCATATATTGAATACTACAAAATTGTCAAATCAGAATTACCCAATGATTTTGAAAATGATTACCAGAAAAAAAGAAAAATTGTAGAAGACCAAATATGTTGTTAAAACCTTATCTATGATCAGCCAATATGCATCGGAAAATTCGGCATTTACAACGATGACCTCATTTATTAGGTTTAAAAACGAATAAAAGCAAGTCAATAAATCCATGAAAGAATACACCTCAACGCTTTGCACTTTTAGGAAAATCAGTGAATTCGAGTCAGATGCTGCCTCTGGAATAAACATCAACTATCAATATAATATACCAATATACCAAAGATTATTTGTTTGGGAGCATGAACAGGTCCGCAACCTGCTGGATGATCTGTTTCATGCCTATAAAAAAGACATCCCAATTTATTATATTGGTGCTGTAGTGGTTGCAGCCAGGAATGAAAAATACGAACTGATAGATGGCCAGCAGCGTTTTACGGCTGTGTGGTTAATCGCAGCAGTAATTAGCTATCTTGACAGAAAAGGTGTCACTAACCATTTAGAAAAATTTGCATTTATTGACGAATCGAAATTGAGATTGTCCTTCTCCATTCGAGAGGGAGTGAGTGATTTCTTCTCTCAACTTAGAAACAAAAGGGAGTATGATGGCAACACAATTGTTAAGGACGTTGATAACATTTCCGAAGCATTCACTCAAATCAAAAGCTATTTTGAAGATTATTTTGAAACTGAGAAGATTGGTCCCGAAAGTGAGCATATTATATTAACAGGTCTTTCCAAATATTTCTACCAACAAGTCAAGTTCAATTTCATACAGGTACCAGATAATTCAAACCTCAATAAACTTTTTGAAGTTATTAACAGCAGAGGGGTGCAATTAGCACAGTATGAGATATTAAAGGCAAATTTTAAGAAGTATTTACCGGATAATATCAGGTACTTGCAACTTTGGAATGCTTGTTCTGATATGAATGATTATATTGAGCAAAACATAAAATTTCAGGCTGGGCTAACCTGGGATGAATTACTAAAATTGATGCCAGACCAAAAAGAAACCTTTGAAGTTGAAGAGGGTGAATCCGATTCCTATGCGTTCTCTGACGATTTTTTCTCTGAATTTTGTAACATGAAAACTGATGAAGAGGATAAACCGATTGATTTATTAAGTATTTTGAATAATAATGAGGTAATTACTGAAGAAGAAAAAGGAAAGAATGCGAAAAGGGAAATCGAGTCCATTATAAGTTTTAATTTATTGCTGTTACATGTCCTTAGAATATTTTTAGCTGAACACGGCGAAGCGGATGTAACTGAACTTGACGAAAGAAATTTACTCCAAACCTTTAATACGGATTTTTTTGGTCGGTTTAACGAAGAGAAGTTGAAAGAGAATTCTCCCTTATTCATTAAAAAATTGGTAGACACCCGAATTGTTTTTGACCAATTTATTATTAAAAAAGTGGCTGGTGAAGATGGAACATATCACCAAATCCGAAGAATGAAAAAAAATATTAGGGATGGAAAGTATTATCCGCAAAGAACAAAATTAGCCAAACAAGAAGATTTTGCGATGTTGCAAAGTATGGTGTTTCATAGTCAAACAAAGCCACATTATTGGTTGACACCGTACCTGTACTGGTTGACAAACGGGGGAGACGAACAACTTCCTTTAATTCGTAAAATCGATAACTATTTTTTTTGCTCAAAGCCGGGATTAAAATACCAAGTCATTGGCTGGGAGTTTATGAAGAAAATACCTGACTTGGGGGCAACTGATTTTGCAGATTACATTAAAGGGCTCGAGATATCAGATTGTACTGATTATCGTCATTATGGAAATTACAGCTTTTATAAGACTGAATATATCCTGTGGCATTTCCGAAAGGATTATATTTTTATAGCGCATGATGCAGTTTTTACTCAGTCATTCAAAGAATTATGGAATGATTACAAATTCACTTTTAAAAATTCCGTTGAACATATCTATCCTCAGTCATCACCTGAAGGAGGAGATGCACTGGCCCCTGAATTATTGCATGATTTCGGGAACCTCGTTTTAATAACGACAGGGATCAATTCAAGTTATGGGAAACTCCCAGTAAGTGTGAAATCATCAAAATTTGATGTTAAACTTTATAGTAAGAAAATTGATAGTCTCAAATCCTTTATGATTTTCAAACTTCTTGACTGGAGTAAGAGTTCTGACAAATCCATCGTTGAAATGAATATCAAATTACATAAAGAAGAGATTATTCGATATGTTAAAAAATATTTTAATTACCCACAATAATGAATAATGTTTCCCAAACCAACGAACGCGCCCTCGAATCCGCCATCGAAAAACATCTCACCGGCACCTGCCTGGAAGAACTCCGCGCACAAGGTCTTGCCATAAATGCCGTGGCGGAAAAGCAGGAAGCATATCGTAAGGGGAAAGGATACTATACTGGTTCACCGGATCATTACAATGCAAAAATCGCGCTGGATGAATTCCGTTTCTGGGACTTTCTGCAAACCACCCAGACAGAGGAACTGACAAAACTGCAAAAACAAAGCGATTGGAAACCCAGGATTCTGGAACGCCTCGACCGGATGATCAAAAAATACGGCATCCTGAAGATCTTTCGCAAAGGGTTGGATGTGGAGGATGTTCATTTCACCTTACTGTATCCATTGCCGCTGGCCAGCAGCAGCGATGGGGTGAAGAGGAATTTTGAAAATAATCAATTCAGTGTTACCCGTCAGCTGCAGTACTCTAGTCTCAATTCCCGTGAGGAGATAGACATGGTTCTCTTTGTGAATGGTTTGCCATTCGCGACCATGGAACTGAAAAATCACTGGACCGGACAAAATGCGAAGGTACACGGGCAAAACCAGTATAAATTCAAAAGGGACACTGGCCAGACCCTCCTGAACTTTGGCAGGTGCATGGTACATTTTACTGTCGATACCGATGAGGTGTATATGACCACCAGGCTGAACGGGCCGGGCACCTTCTTCCTTCCCTTCAACCTTGGGCACAACTACGGTAAAGGAAACCCGCCAAATCCGTTTGGTCACAAAACAGCCTATCTGTGGGAGGATATTTTCACGCGGCAGAGTATTGCCAACATCATCCAGCATTTCGTCCGGTTCGATGGCAAAGACACCGATACATTAAGCAAAAAGACACTGTATTTTCCCAGGTACCATCAATTGGATGTCGTTCGGAGGTTGATTGCCGATGCCGGCAAAAAAGGAGTTGGTCAAACATATTTAATCCAGCACTCCGCCGGATCAGGGAAGTCCAACTCCATCACCTGGGCTGCCTATCAGTTAATTGAAACCTATCCCGAAAATGATGCCATCCCTGGAAGCAAAGGTATTTCCAACCCTTTGTTTGATTCGGTGATTGTGGTAACCGACCGGCGATTGTTAGATAAACAACTGAAGGATAACATCAAAGAATTTTCAGAAGTAAAAAACATTGTTGCGCATGCCTCTTCATCTGCAGAGTTAAAAGCAAGCCTGGAAAACGGGAAGAAAATCATCATCACAACCATCCAGAAATTTCCATTCATTGTGGATGGCATTGCCGATCTAAGTGATAAGCGGTTTGCAGTCATCATTGATGAGGCGCATAGCAGTCAGAGCGGGACAGCAGCCGACAAGATGAATCAGGCAATGGGCCACAAAGCCTCTGAGGAAGAAGATGATGGAGACCCTCAGGACAAAATCCTGGAAGCCATGCGGTCCCGTAAAATGCGGGGGAATGCATCCTATCTGGCATTTACTGCAACGCCCAAGAACACAACATTGCAAAAATTCGGGATCGAACAACCTGATGGTACATCCAAGCCGTTCCATCTTTACGCTATGAAACAAGCCATTGAGGAGGGCTTCATCCTCGATGTTCTGGCCAACTATACCACCTACAAAAGTTACTATGAGATAGAAAAATCCATTCAGGAAAATCCGTTGTTTGATACCGTAAAGGCACAAAAGAAACTGAGAACCTTTGTGGAGCAAAACAAACAAACGATTGCCACCAAAGCGGAAATAATCCTCGACCATTTTGTTTCCAAACTGGTGAATACGAAAAAATTAAAGGGCAAGGCAAAAGCAATTGTAGCGACACAAAGTATAGAATCTGCCATCAATTACTATTTTGCGCTTAAAAAATTGGTGGATGCACGCGGAAACCCTTTCAGCATTGCCATTGCATTTTCAGGAACCAAAACAATCAAGGGCATTGAGTATACCGAAGATGGCATCAACAATTTCCCTGCCTGGCTGGATTCTGCAAAACCTGCTGATCCTGGTTATATCGGAGATAGAATTGCCCGATATTTCGACATGGAGGAGTATCGGATACTGGTTGTTGCCAATAAGTATCTGACCGGTTTTGACCAGCCCAAACTGACTGCCATGTATGTGGACAAGAAACTGCAGGGTGTCATGGCGGTGCAGGCGTTGTCGAGGTTAAACCGCTCGGCTGACAAACTGGGCAAGAAAACCGAAGATTTGTTCATCCTCGATTTCTACAATTCAACCGAGGATATCAAGAAAGCATTTGATCCGTTTTATACTTCAACCACCTTAAGTAAATCCACTGATATCAATGTTTTGCATGAATTAAAGGCGACCCTGGATGATGCAGGGGTTTATGAATGGCTTGAAGTGGAAGACTTTGTAGCAAAATATTTTAAAGGTGTCAATGCACAGGAATTAAGTCCGATCATTGATATATCAGCAGATCGGTTTAACTCAGGACTTGAATTTGATGATAAGGCAAAGGCCGATTATAAAATCAAGGCCAAGCAATTTGTGAAAATTTACGGCCAGATGGCATCCATTATGCCATACGAAATTCTTGTCTGGGAACAACTGTTCTGGTTTTTGAAATTTCTGATCCCAAAGCTGATCATTGTTGACCCGAATCAGGATACGCTGGATGAATTATTAAACTCCGTTGACCTTTCAACATACGGGATAGAGCGTGTAAAGCTGAATGAACCAATAATCCTGGATGCAGAAGAGAGTGAATTGGATCCGCAAAATCCCAACCCCAGGGGCGTGCACGATGGTGAAACCGAAGAAGACCCGTTAGACCTGATTATCCGGAGTTTTAACGAGCGCTGGTTCCAGGGTTGGGAAGCCACCCCCGATGAGCAGCGGGTAAAATTTGTCAATCTTGCCCAAAAAATGCAGGAACATCCCGATTATAAAGTGAAGTACGCCGAAAACGCCGACACTCAAAACCGGGAAATAGCCTTCAACAAAATCTTTGATGAGGTAATGGGCAAGCAAAGGAAAAACGAACTGGACCTCTACCGGCTCATTTCGCAGGATGAAGGGTTTAAGATTGCGATGCAGGATACGATTAAGAGGATGTTGAGGTTGCCGGCCTGAGTTACGTTTACCTGTTCAGGTTAGGGTAAGGCAACCATTCTGGGACTAAATTTCATTTTGAACAATTAACTGAATAAAACATGCAACAACTTGGCTGGATTCATTTCGCACCCTCCTTTAAAGAAAAGGTTAATTCGATCCTCGACACCCTGGACCAGGAACCCGGAATGGTGGATGAGCTTGGGCTTGGCCCGATCAGGGATGCGTATGCTGAACTTTTCTTCCCTGGAACGTCCACTGTTCAGACCAAGGCCAGATATTTCTTCATCGTTTCCTATCTGATCAAGGACTTTTTTCTTCAGAAAGGCGGGAAAAGTGGTGATTTGAGCCAGTACCTGCAGGATGAGGAGTATGCCATTATGTGGGAACTCGCAGAGAAATACCATCACGACAGGAATGCGGGATCAGGTGTTATTGGCATCACCAAGCGAAAAAACGAAACGCTGGCAAGGCGACCGTCATCGATTTACTGGAATGGGCTCCGTGCCTACCGATTCATTGATACGAAGCTGAGTTTATCTGAGTATTGCCTGAATGCCGACAGGTTACTTGAGGAGATATTGAGTGCTGACAGGCGCTCCCTTGAGGATGGGGCTGATGATGCCGATGTGGAATTTACCAACAATCACCGGATCAAGGTGAGCACGTATGTACCTGGCTGGAGAAATCAGTTGGATATGCCATTAAACTACGAGGAGGCTGACTTTTTTTTGAAACGTATCCGCGAATTATTTCCCGATCGGCTAATCGGGAAATTAGCGACCATGGCGTCTTTGAGGGATGTTTTTCTTTCAACCAATAATTTTGAATCATTTGCAAATCAGGCCATCAGTGAGGATATTGGGGATAGATTAAAAAGACAGATTGCACAGGCGCACGACCTCAATGAGATCACCAAAGGGTTGCACCTGGCTTATTCTCACTTGATCAATCACCGGTATTATGAAAATTCCTTTTTCCTTGACCGGTACAATTCATGGAAGGAAACGCTTTATGCAAGGTTTATCGCATTGGATTCGCTAACTGTTGAATCCATCAGTGAAACAACTCAGATCGACGGCAATTCGCTGGTGAATTTTATCAACCCAATTCTAATGCTCACCAAACGACGTGAATTACATATTGAATTACTTGAAGGGCTGATTGCTGAGCAGGAAGGAAGAATGAAAGGTAAAAAGGCACGGTTGAAATATGGCTCTCAACCCGATTTCAAGTCGGGTGAAGTAAAAAGTTTATCACACCTGAATTACCGGGATGGAAATACACGAACAATTATTCGCGACATTTTTACTGCATTAAAATAAGAAACATGCTTGATATTTGGAAAGAGACACACCTGGATTATGGCAAGATTGTTCAGCCTCCCGACGGATTTCACCTGAAAAGAGCAATTGGCTCGACATACTCTGTCGATCCTTCCTGTCTGCTGCTGATCCCGGTCGCGATGTTATATTCTCGTCCGATGGAATCGGAACTCATTACCGATGTGACAAGGTACGATGTTCTAAATGCTATTACTGAGTCAGCAAAGGTAATCACATTGTTCCATCAGAAGAACAAGATCCATCTTCCTAAGAGGGTTAGTAAACTTCTTCATTATACTGAAGGATGCCTTGCCGGTGTAAATCCGGACAATCATTTAAGCTCGTTTCATCCCAAATGCTGGTTCCTCATATTCGAAAATCAAAAGACAAAGCAGCGAAGGACCCGGTTTGTTATAACTAGCCGCAACCTTACCTTCGATCAGAGTTGGGATACCGCTTTCAATATGGAAGGTGATGTGACGGACAGGGCCATTGAAAAAAACAGGCCGTTTGTTGATTTTCTTGAGTTCCTGGAGGAGAAATCAGGAAAACAAATCGAATCATGGGTCAAAGTAGACATACTTAAAACCAAGTTCATTGTTAACCTGCCCTTTTTAGATTGGAATTTCTGGCCAATAGGGATAGGAAAGGGATATGATCATCCATTCAGTAAAAGGTCCTTCAGAAGCGACCATTTGCTGATGATGTCACCTTTTGTTGACGATGAAATGGTGCACCAAATTTCCATGAAAGCAGCCAAAAGCAGTTGGTTATTCACGCGGAAAGATGCCCTGGAAAAACTAAAAGTAGAAACATTCAAAAACGCCACTCCGGCAGAATATTTTTGTATCAATGAACGGTTACGAGAGGGCCAACTGGACGAACGTGTTGTCCAGAACAATGAAGTTCTTTCCACGAATGACAGCGATCTTCATGCGAAATTATACATCAATCAATCCGGGAACAAGGTATTCTGGTTCCTTGGTTCGGCAAACCTCTCTGCACCTGCATTTGGGCGGAATACGGAATGTTTGATTGAACTTACATCCAATGATCGATCGGTATTCCCCCTGGCGATAAAAAATCAGCTTGTTTCCACTGATGATAAACACAAACTGTTTGAAAAAGTTGATATTTCACGGTTGGAAGTCATTCCTGCCGATAATTTTCTAAACAACCATCTGCGAAAGCTTGAATTTGATCTGGCTGATTGTAAGATCTCGGGCAAGTGTAACCGCATCGAAGGGGTGACAGACCAGTATCGTTACGATATTAAGATCGACACACGAGGTAAAGATTGGCTTCCTGCATTTTCTGTCGGAATTAAACCATTGTTCATGCAAAAAACTGACAGCTTGGGTTTTATAGTTAATCCAGGGGGTTTCGAGCCAGTCAATATTTCAGAAACTTTTCCTCTGACGCAGTTATCACGCTATTTCATTTTCAGTATTTCCTATAAGGATGATGAATCATTGAAAAAGCAATTCCTACTACTGGGCGATATCGAGGTTCCAAAGTCGAGGCTTGCAATGGTTTTTTCTGAAGTGATTGATTCCACTGATAAATTCCTGAAATTCCTGATGTCGGTACTAAACGAAAATGAAGTGATCGATTCACCGACCGATACTATAACGTCTTCATCGTCGGCTGGGAATATGGAAAAGTATCGGAATTCAGCAGCCTTGCTTTATGAGGTTCCACTCTATGAACACTTGTTGAGGACTGTTTCGCGAAACCCGTTCAAACTGAAAAGTGTTGAAGAAGCCATAATGAGAATACAGGAAGATAAAGATAGTCAGCATGTTATTCCAGTGGAATTCATGGAAATGTGGAATGTTTTTAAACCGTTTATACAAAATGACAAGTAAAACACCGGAATACCTTAACGAGATCAATCAAACATGGGCATCTCTGAAAGACTTTCAAAAGAAAACGGTTGATTATGTATTTGATCAACTCTATAATAAAAACAGAAAATCATTTCTCATTGCCGACGAAGTTGGGCTGGGTAAGACGATCATTGCTAAAGGGTTAATTGCAAAAGCGTTCCAGGCATTCTCTTTTCCTAAGGGAAACCCGACATTTAACGTAATCTACATTTGTTCGAATCAGTCACTGGCAAAAACCAATCTGCGAAAATTAAATTTTTCGAGGAATGAAGAACTGGTTGAAAGCACTTTGAACAGACTGATCTATCTGGCATACAATGATAAAAAGGCTCCGCAGAAATTGAGGTTTGATTCGCTTACACCATCAACTTCCTTTAATTTGTCCAATAAATCGGGTGTTAAGGATGAGCGTGCAATTATTTATGCATTGCTGGTGCATTACAATGAATTCAAAGAAAGAAAGAATGGACTGAAATGGTTGCTGAAGAGCAGTGTTGATCCTGAAAAATGGAAACAAACAATTAATAAAAAATACGCAAACAGAAATAAGGACTTCAGGGCGGACTTGTTTGAAAAATACAAAAACGAATTGCAAAAAGAAAAGATAGATGCAACCAATGCACCGAAATTGTGCCTGGCGCTTGGTCTGGGCAAGCCTGATACCATCTGGAATGTACTATTGAAAAGCATCGAAACAATTGATGGCAGGAACTACAAAAACGTTACATACAAGAATGAATTGATTTTTTTATTACGGCATATTCTAACAAAAGTATGTTTGGAATACCTGAGTGCCGAACTTATCATTCTTGACGAATTCCAGCGATATAGCAATCTTATTGATCAGGATGGGGGCCAGGTTTCACCGGCTGTGGAACTGGCAAGGGCAGTATTTGAATTGAAAGATACCAAGGTGCTGATGTTGTCGGCAACACCCTTTAAACCCTTCACCACACGATGTGACGAAGACGCGGGTGAAAATCATTATCAGGAATTCATTAAAGTGCTGCGATTTCTGATGAGTGATAAGGACCCGGAATTCTGGCTTCACTTTGAAGAAGATCGCCGGAAAATGTTTTCCCTACTGTATTCAGCCCATGAGAATGGCGTAATGAATAACAGGGATGAACTTACAGAAACAAAATACCGTTTACAGGATAGATACCTTCAGGGAATGGTCAGGACGGAGCGGACGTTAGTTTCTGACAACAAAAATCTGATGGTAAAGGCAACACTGTTCGATGTAGGCAAAACACTTTCAGCAGCTGACATAAAGGATTACCTGGCACTTGATATAGTTAACCAGAAGATTGGAGAGGTTGGAAGGTATAGAAGTTTGAACCCCATTGAGTTCAGCAAGTCCTGTCCATACGCGTTATCGTTCCTGAGCAATTATTCGATACGTAACAATTTGAAAACTTTGATAAACAATCCGGAAATTGCTTTGGTTTTGAAAAGTCAGCAATCCGCATGGATAGATCTTTCAACGATCAAAGCCTATAAACCACTGGGGAAAATTGGCAACCTTTCAGTGGTTCCAAATGCCAGGTTGCAGGAATTGCTTAAAACAACAGTCCATTTTGAGGAGGCATGGAGATGGCTATGGATTCCACCAACGTTAAACTACTATAACCCTGATAAAATTTATCCTATAAAAACATCCTATTCGAAAACACTACTATTTTCTTCATGGTTGATGGTGCCCAGAGCTATTTCGACGATACTCTCCTATGAAAGTGAGAGGATGGCCATTACCTCCTATTGTAAAAAGCGAAATGAAAAACCACCTTCTTATTTTGCCGATATAAAAAAACGAAAGCCAGGACGACTGTTGCAAATCCGAATTGATAAAAAGAGCGAGTTCACCTCAATGAATCTGCTAACCTTGGTATACCCAAGCGAATTTTTGCGCGATCTGTATGATCCTGAACAGAATGTGTACCAAAGTCAAACTTTGCATGCGATCGTAGCGGACCTTGAGATTGCTATAAAAAAGCGATTCAATGAGCTTAAGCTGGACAAATATAAAACTCCGGGGGGAGAATCTGATCGCTGGTATTGGGCTGCGTTGTTGTTGTTTGATCACAATCCAATTCAATCGTCTGCAAAAAATGGCGAAGTTAATTTACCCATCTTTCATTCCATTATTGATTCGTTGGTGAAAAGCAAGCAGGCGGAAAAGACTGAAAAAGCCTACCTTGAGCAATGTAAGACAATGAATCTCTCCCCAGAGAATCTCAAACTGGGAGACATACCACGTGATCTATTTAAAGTTCTGGCCATGATTTGCCTGGCATCTCCGGCCATTACATTCTCCAGGAGTCTATTGAAAAACAATCAACTAAAGGCACCCGGGAATGCTCACCGTGTCCAGGGTTATATATATGCCCAGGCGATGATGAGGTATTTAGACAAACCGGAAAGTATTACCGTTATAAGAAGCAGCTTTCCGGCGGGTGATCCATACTGGGAAGCTGCCCTCAAATACTGTTTGGAAGGGAATCTTCAGTCGGTTACCGACGAATATGTGCACATGTTGACCGATTGTGATTTTATTCATGACCTGACTAAAATCAGAGAAAAGTTTGAAGATGTCCTTGCATTAAGAACGGTGAACTTTAAAATTGATGACTATTCAACCGTAAAAACAGGTTTGAGTAAAAATATTCGGACCCATTTTGCAGTTGATTTTGGTAACCAGGATATCGAAACGGAAGGGAATGCAAACCGGCGAATCAGCGTCCGGGATGCCTTTAACTCCCCGTTTCGCCCATTTGTACTGGCATCGACTTCAATTGGCCAGGAAGGTCTCGACTTTCACTATTATTGTTCTCGTCTTGTTCATTGGAACCTGCCGCACAATGCCATCGATCTTGAACAACGTGAAGGTCGTGTCAATCGTTATAAGAGCCATATCATCAGGAAGAATCTTGTGGTGAAGTACAGCAAAGATATAAAGATGGGATCTGGTGAGGCCAATATTTGGGATAAAATGTTCGCTCTTGCAAAACACAAGGAGGGAACCGAAAAAGGGAAATGTGATCTGGTGCCATATTGGCACATCGAACCCTTTGAGGATTGTAAAATTGAACGACTTGTTCCGCTGTATCCTTTCAGTAAAGACATTGCAAAATATTCACATTTAAAGGAAGTTCTGGCCTTCTATCGCATGACCTTTGGGCAACCACGCCAGGAAGAACTTGTTGAGGTACTCCAAAAAAGAGGCTTCACAGAGGATGAAACAGAATCGTTGATACGTGATTTCATGATCGATTTGACACCGCCAAAGGTCACTACTTCGACTTGATTGCTAAAACAATCTATATTCAATGCAAGATTTAAAATTCACAGCCCATGAAAATCCTATTTTCCACCCTCTTCGATCAACCAACCTACCCACTCAACATCTTCATGAAGGATGGGATGGCTGCTGGTTGCCGCCATACAGGCCCAGCCGGACTGCTTTCGTTTCTTGAGTTGCATCTGGGACTGTCCCGGCCAGCGGAAAACAATGTGCTGCGTGTTTTCAAATACCGGAAAGCACTGAAGAAAATTGAAAGGGGGACGTTTTTTGAAAAGTCTTTTTCGGCAAATGAACTCGACGTTGCTGAAACGTTGCTCTCCTGGCGGGATCAGTTGATGCTTGCCGGGTGGGATTTCGGCATAACAGAGGAAATGCCGCCACGCCTGAAAGCGCTGGCAAACGCAGAGGCACTTGCCGGGGTTTCGGATGCGTATGGGGATCGGTTCAGGAATGTCCTGGCCATGCTGAAGATTGGCAGGAATGTGCCGTTGGATGAGTTTCTGTATTTTGAACCATTGGATTTGCTGCCACCGCATATTTCTGAGTTGATTACCCTCTTTGAGATGAAGGGTATTGCATGTTCGCAATTCAATCCTGCTGCCATATCACCGGATGAGTCGGACCTCTCTTCGTTGCGATCGTTTATTTTTTCATCAAACAAGGTAGGGTTTAGCAAATCCGAGGCAAAAGGAGATGGTTCGCTGCAGTTGATTCTGCTTCCCGACCGACTACAGGCAGGAGACCTCCTCGCGGGGTTAATCCGGAACCAGGTTTGCCGTGACACTGTTGTGATCAGCGAGAACAATGAGATTCAGCCTTTCCTTGATCTTCGGAAAGATGGCTTCCCAACACCGGCGATCGTGGCGGGCAATCCTGTTCCGACAGGGGTATGCCTGTTGGAGCTGCTTACGGTCTTTCTCTGGAAACCCTGGCAGCCCAGGCAGCTTTTCGAGTTTTTGCAATGCCCTGTCACCCTTTTGCCGCCGCATCTTTCCCGACTCCTGGCTCAGGCGATGTCGGATAAGCCCGGCATCGGTTCCGAACCATGGCAGGAGGCGTTGACAACATACCAGGAGTCTGTCGGAGAAGAGGAGCGGTTTGCCAGGGCCAAAGCACGCCTGGATTACCTCCTCGGATATGAAAAATACGACACAAACAAAGGAGCCCCCTTATCCGTCATCAGGAACCTGTTTGAATTTGCCGCCGGGATCCTGCGGGGCAGGTATGTCAGGATGGCTGATGGAGTGGAGAAGAATCTGCTTTTACCCATTCTCAACTCATGCGCCAATCTGCTCGATATCCTTTCATTATTTGAAGAGGAGGATTTTATCGGTGATCTGGAGTTACAACGGATCATCGAAAAGTCCATCACCGGCGAATCATGTTGCATGGCGACCAGGGCAGCTGACACTCTGCCCGTGATCAACTCTCCGGGAAACCTTGCCGGTTTTGCCGACACCGTGATCTGGTTTGATTTTGCATCAGGGGGTACGACGGGTGCCTCCTGCGAAGCCTTTTTTCCGGAGGAACGCATTTGGTTGGAGACCCGGGGAGTGATTCCTGAACCGGCAAATCTGAAATCGCAGCGAAACAGCTGGCTTCGAAAACAATTCATTCGTTTTGTGAGGAGGCAACTGATCTGCATTGTTCCCGAAAACTTCGGCGGGGAGACATCTCAACCGCATCCTTTCCGTTCGTTCATCGACGCTCATTTTAAGTCCGTTTACAAACTGATGACCAGGATATCCGGACCTGAAACCATCTCACTCGGAGAAAATCTGGCTGTAACAACGACCTACCTTCCCTTTTCCGGGCTTCCTGATCCGGCTGCCTATTGGCATGTGACCCATACCGAACAACTTGTTGTTGGTGATTTTGCCCTTTCCTATTCGGGGATGAACTCCCTGGTTGAGTCACCGTTCATCTGGGTACTAAAATACCGGGCAAATATCAAGGATGAGGCCATTCTGCAACTGGCAGATGATTCCCGATTCATGGGCAACGTATCGCACCGTGTTTTTCAGTATGCTCTTACCCGGCCCGATGAAGATGTCACATTGCTGGATCAGCCTGCCCTGGACAAACTCTATTCAAAAGCTGTTGATTATATTCTTCACACAGAAGGTATGTTGTTGCTTGAAAAGGGGAAGGAGGACCGTGTACAATCATTGTACCATGCCATAAAGGAGAAATTTATGGCACTGGTAAAACATATCACCGGGAACAATTGGGTTGTTGAAGGCTGTGAAGCACACCAAGAGGCCATGCGATCGGGTTTGAAACTGCAAGGCTATGCCGACATCCTGCTTTCCAGGAAGAAAAAAGGGCCGAAAGAATATGCCATCATCGATCTGAAATGGCAAAGCGGGAAATATTATTCCAGGCTGATAAATGAAGACAGAGACCTCCAGCTTGCGCTCTATTCGTCGCTTTTCAACGACACAGGCGGATTTTCGCCGACTGCCTATTTTATCATCAGTACAGGGAGGTTGTACACCCGTGACCAAAAAGCGTTTAAAGATGGCATTCCGGCAGGCTCTGATGAATGGGCTAAAGCATACGAACAGCAGCTTGCGAAACTATTCCGAACCGTGGAATACCGCATGGGCGAACTGAAGCAGGGTAAGATCGAAATGGGAGAGGGTATTTCAATTGAGGAACTGGAAGTTTTTACTCTGGATCCTGAACAATATCTCCTTCCCCCGGGGGATGATGTGAAGAAACCAGCCCGTTTTAATGATTATTCCACGTTTACAAATATCGAATAGTATGAAAAATATCCGTCTTGTAAGCGCTGGAGCAGGGAGTGGTAAAACCTACCGACTGACCAATGAACTTTTCGATTTCCTTGATCCGCAGGGGAAATATAAATACACACCGTCTGAAGTCATCGCCACTACCTTTACCCGCATGGCGGCGGGAGAACTCCGCGACCGGGTGCGGCGGAAGATACTTGAGACAGGGCATCATGAGATCGTAGACCTGCTTGATCAGGCCCTGATTGGAACCGTAAACAGCGTTGGAGGTCAGTTGCTTTCCCAATTTGCCTTTGAAGGCGGCCTTTCACCTGTTCTCAATGTGATTGAGGACGTGGAGAAACAGTCATTGTTTAATCTTTCGCTCACAGAGGTGATCTCGGGGGAAGCGGCCAATGAACTGGACTATCTTTCTTCCAGGTTTTCAACAACAGGAGATGATATCCGTGGAAAGGTTGCCACCCTTGTGGATATGGCACGGTCCAACGGCATGGACGGTCCCAAACTGATTGCAGCCAGAGATTCTTCCATCAGCACGATGCTGGATAAACTGCCAGCGCCTGAAAATTCAATGGAGGATGCTGCAAGGTTTTTTGTCAGGGAGTTTCCGGCACTTGACCGGGCAATTGCATCCGGCACGGACGTTACCGGAAAAACGGCTGGTGCCATGGAAGAGCTGAAGAGTTTTGTGTATAATATGACACATTATCCCGCCTCTGTTGCCTGGTATGACTTGGCAAAAGTCTGCAAGCTGAGTCCCGGAAAGAAATCCCAGGACCTGTTCGAACCATTTATGGAATTGGCCTCAGATCATCTCTCCTTCCGGGAATTTCAGGATGATCTGCGCAAGTACATCTCCTTTGTTTTTGACAAAGCCATTGCCGCCCTTTGTCTTTTTCAGGAGTACAAGCGGCGCCGCGGGGTGATCGACTTTGCCGACCAGGAGGCAGAAGTACTCAGACTGCTTGACCAGGAGGATGTGAAAACACGCTTTCGCCGGCAGTACAAGGTGTTGATGGTGGATGAGTTCCAGGATACCAGTCCAATACAACTCGCACTTTTCCTGAAGATATCCAGTCTCGTGGAACATGTGGTGTGGGTCGGTGACCCGAAGCAGGCCATTTATGGTTTCCGGGGAACTGACAGTACATTGATCAATGCAGTTGTCAGACGGTTGGGAACCCCGGGCGAAAAGGATTTTCTCACCGAATCGAGGAGGTCGCGGCCTGACCTGGTTAATTTCGTGAATGATGTTTTTTATGAGGCATTTAAGAACAAACCTGAATATCCCAGGAAAGAACAGATCGTACTGAAACCGGTACGAAAGGGGCTCGAGGATGCCGGTCTTGACACTGCATTGCAGGTATGGGGTTTTTCGGTGGATGGTACCCCGGGAAAATTGACAGTACCTGTCTATAATGATCTGCTTGCCGGAAGCGTTGCTGCTTTTATCCGGGAAAGCCCCTTGATTGAAGATCCCATGTCGGGAAAAATCAGGAGCCTCATGCCAGGTGATATTGCCATTCTCTGTTTTTCAAATGACGCCTGTCTCAATATCGCCAACAACCTTCGCGAATATGGCATTGATGCGACCGTAGCAGACTCCGGGCTTCAACGCAGGGCAGAAACAAGGCTGGTCATGGCTTGCCTGAAATACCTCCATAATCCATTCGATTCACTGGCAAAGGCAGAAATTGCCTACCTCACCGATCCCGGTCACAACATCGGGGCATTGATTGATGGACGCCTTGAGTATCTGGAGCAAAAGAAGAATGCAGTTCCCGGGGATGCAGCAGGTTCCTGGCTTGGAGATAACGACTTTATTCTTCGTCTTAATAAGATTAATGAGACAGCAGCCGCACTTCCACTGACCCTGCTGATGCGTTTGCTTTATGCCGAAATGGACATGCTTCAGCTCGTAGCGGTGTGGGGAGATCAGCACCAGCGGTGGAGTAACCTGCAGGAGATGCTGAATTATACAGATATGTTTTCAGAATCATCAAATTCAAGCGGGGCCTCCGGCTCTATTTCATCTTTCATTGCATGGTTCAATGGCCTGGCTGATAGCGGTGAAGATAAAAAGGCCCTGGTGGTGAACGAAAACGCAGTGAACGTTCTTACCTACCACCGTGCCAAGGGACTCGAATGGCCTGTGGTGGTGATGCAACAGCTGAACCGTGACCGGGATGCTGAGGTGTTCGGAATCCATGTTACCGGCGAGGAAGTCATGGATCTTGATGCACCGCTGGCGGGACGAAGCATCCGATACTGGCCCTGGCCTTATTCGTTCACTCCTTATGGAAAGCCCTCAGGATATGCTGAATTTACTACACTTTTTACATCGCTTCCTGAACAAGCCACTGCAGATCACCAAAGTTTTGAGGAGGCCCTTCGATTGCTGTACGTGGGTATGACCCGGGCCAGGGATTATCTCATCATTCCCTGCAAGGAATACAACAAAATGGACTGGCTTGAAAAAGCCATCCCGGGTGGACTTTCAGAAATTTGCGGGGACGAACCTGTTCAAAACGATGTGACGAAGAACACTCATCACAAGCATTACCCTTCGAAGTTCAGGTACCGGCGATTCATGCAGGCCGACCTGATACAGGGGATTCTCGTTGATGCTGCCGCCCCAATCATCTATACGCCACAAAAGGGAACAGTTCCCGTTCAAGACTTCCTTATCACTCCGTCATCTGCCGGAGAGATCCCCCAGGCACACATCAGTGAATATATACCGCTGTATCCTCGAATGCAAGCTGAACTTAGTCTTGTGGGAGACGATGGCGCTTTCGGAACCTGCATCCATGCCATTTTATGTGCAAATCACCAGGAGATGAAGGAAGCTGAACAATTGCAACTGATTGAACGGTTGTTGGAAAATTTTGGCTTTACAGGCATCATTTCTCCGGCTGACCTGGTTTCATCGATCCGGCAATTCAATGAATGGATAGGGCGCAGGTATAAATCAGCTGCGTATTACAAGGAATACCCCATGATGGCCGGGAAAGGCAACCAGGTTTTAAGTGGTATTGCTGACCTGGTGATCGAAACCCCTGACGAAATCCTGCTGATCGATTACAAAACATTCCCGGGGTATGCTGATGCAGACAAGAACCGTGAACGCTGTGAATGGCGTGCCAGGACCTATAGCGGACAGATGGCTTTGTACCAGGAGATGCTGGAACGGGTCTGGCCTGGAAGAAAGGTTGAGACTGTGATATGGTTTGTGATTGCGGGAGCGCTGGTTAAATTGTAACCCCTGTAACATATATGATCGAAACTGTCTGGTGCGTTTTCTGGCATTCACTTCAATTCGTCATTATAAAAATATAAGAAATGAAACCATGGCAGAACAAAAACAAAGTGAAGACTCGAACAAAATGCTTCGAGTACTTGATTGGGCCTATGAAATAGCTTTAAATGGATTACCCGGGATGGGAACTGCCATTGACTTGGCGCACGATTACGAGAACGAAGAGGGGAGTCTCACGGATAAAGTGAATTCGTTAATTCGCTGGCAGATATCAAAAACTGCAACATCCGGATTTTTAACTGGTGTTGGCGGGTTAATTACTTTACCTGTTGCAGTTCCAGCCGACCTGGCATCATCTGTTTATATTCAAATGAGAATGATTGCCGCAATTGCACATCTGGGGGGATACGATGTTAAAAATGACAAAGTAAAAACCTTGATCTATATTTGTTTAGTTGGTGAATCGGCAAAGGATATTTTGAAGGATGCTGGCATCCGGATTGGACTGAAAACTGGGGAGAAATTAATAGCACGTATTCCGGGAAAGGTTTTGGTGAAAATCAATCAAATGGTTGGTTTCAAATTAGCCACCAAATTCGGAACAAAAGGAGCCATAAATCTTGTTAAAATTATTCCGGTGTTTGGGGGAATCGTTGGGGGAACCATTAATGGAATCACAACAAATATCATCGGTAATTATGCTCGTGAAACTTTTATAAAAACCAAATCAGAAGAGCCGGTTGCAGTCCAATTTATTGACCTGACAGAATTGAATGAGGAATGCCCGGATTTTGAATTACTGAAATTCTATAGTTGATTCTCATTGCCAAATGCGATGATGAACTGCATTCAACAGAAAAGGCATTTATAACAAGTATCGGGACCCAGCTTGGCTTTACAGAAAATGATATTGACCGATTAATTATTGAAACCAAAGATCGCGAATGATTCCATGATTGACAAGATATTCCAACCCGTAACATTTCCAGCACCCTCACCATCCTCAGCATAAGATCCAGAAAGATAGTTTCATTTAATGATCGTCATTTTGGAAATGAATCTGGAAAAACTGTTATTCAAACAGGGTATGAACCTCTTCTGTCAACCGGAATCTGTTGGATTCACTTATTGTTAAAGGGATTATGCTGCGTGTTTTGCTATTGTTTTTCAGAATGTGCAGGAATAACTTGTCTTCGGTTGAAGGTAAAGGGTTGGTAAACTACACCTCGCCGCTTCCTGCTTGAACAGCGCCAGCCGATGGACGCAGGGTCTTCCAGACAGATGGAAGCAAGACGGACAGATCATCCGAACGTTTAAAATAGGGAATGCGCTGTAACACATCCTCCAGCCAATCCTGAGGATTGATTCCATTCTGTTTGCATGTGCCCATGAAAGAATAGATCATGGCAGCACGCTGGGCGGCTTCGTGGGAACCAGCGAACATGTAGTTGCGCCGTCCGATTGCGATTGGACGAATAGAATTTTCGATGAGGTTATTGTCAATCTGGTAGCGGCCATCTTCAATATACCGGATTAGTCTTGGCCAAAGGTTCAATGAGTATGCAATGGCCTGTCCAATATTACTTTTGGGCAGGGTTTCCACCAGGTTCTTTTTCAGCCAGGCCTCTATTTCGATCAGCACCGGAAGTGATTCCTTCTGTCGTAATTCCCGGATAGCATCAAAGTCGGGGAAAAGCACTTTGGCCTTGCGCTCAGTAGTATATAATTTCTGCATCATGGTAAGCATCGCTTCTGCACGTTCCCGGTCATTGTCTTTGGATTCATCGAATTTCCTACGCGTATGCGACATGCAGGCCAGCAACTTGATATCTTTGTCATGGCCAAACACATTATAAGCTGTGTAGCCATCTGTTTGCAATGAACCCTTGAAGTCTTTCAAAAACTCCATCGGACCTTCCTGCCCCCGGCTATGTCGATATTCAAAAATAACATCGCCGGTGATGGGGTCAAAGTAAACCCAAAAATACCCTTTGTGCGTGGCGCCGGGTACATCCCGGCTCTGCACACGGATCGGGGTTTCATCCGCTTGGGCGTAATCAGATAATAAAAACCTTGCCTTGTGCAACGCGTACAAAGGTTCCAATAGGGTACATACAGCCCGGAACCAGCCCACCATAGTCGATTCGGTGATGATAATTCCACCACGTTTCATCATCTGAGCCTGGCGGTACCAGGGAAGGTGATCGATATATTTTGCGATGATGATACAGGCTAATAAGGTATAATCGGCATTGCCTTTGTGAATGGGCAGCAGCGGTAGTTTTCCGATAGCGATGCCCTCACCGTTTACCCTTGCATATTTGCGGCGGATAATGCGCTTGACAAAATATTTACCCCGGCGCACTGCCAGTACTTCGGTTACTTCTTCCCCGATGCATTTGCATCCCGTCACATCTTCCTCCGGTTCAATGATGATCTCTTCACGGGGAAGATCGGCGGGGAGTTCGACCCTGGAATGGCCCGCCTTGGCTTCTGTCCCGCCTTTTGGTCTTATGTAGGTGATCGTTTCTACCGGTGGTTCTGATGCAGGTTCCTGAGCTAAATCAAGATCAAGAGCAATCTGATCTTGATTGATGCCGCCAATAAACCGCTCGCTCTTGCTACCAAATAACATTTTCTTGTAGGTAGCTACGTGTTGCTCCAATTTCAAGAGCCGATGCTGTAAATCATCTATGACCTGACGACTCCTGGCCTGTTCGGCTAACATCGCCTGGTACACAACCAATGGGATGGTGATAACCTCAACGGAAACTGATTCGGGTATGTTGTTGGTGGCGTTCACGACACAAATATACATCGTATTTGTCGCGGAAAGCCCTGTTAATGCTTAATAATCAGTCAATTTTTATGAACACGACAACACCCCGTTTTGTTAATATCGGTTGTTTTTAAACCGGCAATGATCCGGCTACAGATTACGATTGTTAATATCAGCAAAAAGCTGTTAATAAGTATCTTTTCCGCCTCACAACATGCTTCAATGAGATCCCTTCGACCATCATCATCAGTTGTGGCCAGTAAACCGACCCGTATGTTCCATGACTGTTGCTTATCGGTAACTCAAAGGTGCCACTTTCCAGCCGCTTATAGTAGAGAATAAAACCCCCATACTCCCAGTGGAGCAATTTCATGTGGTCACGGCGCTTGTTGATAAATATAAACACCTCTCCCGACAAAGGATTGCGCTGCATCCGGTTCTGTACCAGCCCGCACAGGCCGTTAAACCCCATCCGCATATCGGTGGGTGAATTGTACAAGTAATAGTTCAGTGTTGAGGTCAGGCCAAACATCTTCAGACCAAACGGATCAATCGGCCTATATGCTCGAAATTCTCAGGCGATAACCGAAGACGGACACCATTGGGATAGATTATCTCCACATCGGTGACAAAAGTTCTTTTTGCTGGCTTGGTTTTGACCGGAATAAACACACCGTCCGCTGGATTTTGCGCATCACGGATCTTCTGAAGCCAATATATAAACTTATGATAGGCAAGATTGTTTGCAATACAGTATTGCTTCTGTGTGAGCTTACTCTGCTGCCATAACTCGATATGGTAGTGCATCTCTTCCGAAAGGGCTTGGCGATCCTGTTTGTTCATGGGTTGGATTTTGGTCGCAAAGGTACGTCAGGGCATCGGGCTCGCGCAAGATGTAGTTTACCAACCCTTTACGGTTGAAGCCCCTTTTTCATCTGTTTCTATCCTATAGTATTCGGGGCGGTGAAGGCCGATGATCTTGTTGAACGGGCAATTCAATCCCATCAATTGTTCAAGGTCCTGGATCGTCGGCGGGTCTTTTTCGAGGGCAGGCTCATACGATTTAATCCTCCCAAGCAATAAAACCGGTAAATGGTACTTCATGGTCAGCATTTTCAGGTTGACAGCAATATCTCTTTCTTCCAGGCCCCTGGAATAACTCCGGATCTCTTTCGACAGAAAAATGCTGTTAAGCTCATCAATCAGGATGACGGCATCTTCACCATAATGTAAGTGAAACGAAGCAATTGATTGGTCAATTTCTTCCAGGAAGCAGACCCCGTCTTCGATAAAAATGTTGGCGGCTAAACGGTTCAATTCATCCAGCAACTGCTCATCGTTTTTAAGGGTGCCATCTTCGGGAAGAAGAACAGACCTGAGTTCTCCGGCAACAACAGCGGATTTTTTTGTCGTATGAATCAGTAAAACGCGATATCGCCTGCTTAACCCGATGGCAAGGTTAAGCATGATGTTACTGCCCCAATTCCCGGGTTTGGAGGCAAGGAGCACCAGGTCGGAAGTTGAAATCCCGCCCAGGCTGTCGTCCAGCGAAGGATAACCGGTTTTATAACCTGGTACCTGGTAGGAAATTGGAGCGGGATCGCCCAGAATGTTTGTTAGAGATTGAATCATGGTTCTAGTAGTTCAAGGATCCGCACGAGGCTCATTGTGTCCATTTTACAATAGGCCAGGAGATTTTCCCGTTTCTGATGGACCGATCCGGGATCGTCATCGTGATAAAGACTTTCGTAGATAATGCCGGCCGTTCCTCCTTCCTGAATTTCAAGGTCAGCATAAGACAGGTCGTTCACCAAAGCCGGGAAAACCGCCTTTAGTGAATAGGATCCATGCATGTCGGGGGTGTAGAGATGCTTCCGGCGGAATGGAACCATCAGATCTGATACTCTGGGAAAGAGGGAATCGATCCGGGCCGCATATTCGGGGAAATCGCGTGCAATCTCCCGAAGCCTGGTGTTTTCAAAGGCCTGGTTCCAAACGATGATGCTCCCGATTTCACCCAGAGCAGCCAGCAAAGATTCGATAAAGGCAGGACGCGGATCGACCGGGGGAGTTCCAAGGAACTCATGATGTGATAATGTGTTAATGTGCTGATGTGATAATGTGCTGATGTGCTGATGTGCTGATGAGTTTGTGCTTTGCTGGATGTGTAGGGAATATTGAAAGGGGATTTGCTGGTAGGGGCGGCTTTCATCGTATCGGGGAACGGCAAACCGGATGGTCTCAAAGTCCATGAAATAAAGAGGATATTCCAACTCGTCCAGGAATTCGTCAAGGGCATCCTGGTTGCGGTTGGCTGGCCGGGGTTCACCCTCATTTTTATTTTCTGGACAGCTTTCCCTGCAGAATTCCAGGAAATCACAGGGAAACGGATTCCCGCATTGGGGTCCCATGGATATTTCCGGCATCATACCGGTTTTCAGCATATCCGTCAGTGAGGATAGTCTCCCGGGTATGGCTTCCTGCATCGGCAGGATCCGGTCAGTCATATTTTCAATGGTGAACAGTCGCGGTATGTCTAATTCTCCATGCCGGATATACTGGTTGTTCAGATGTACCAGGGATACACGCCGGAGCGGCACCCCCGACCGGGTGATCACATAGTACTGGAAAGCCACGTCATTTACCTGGTAATCTTTAACACGTGTAGATGCTTTTACCTCGTATGCGGCCCAACCATCGGGTTCTTTCACCAAAATATCCATATAACAAAGGGTCTCACCGTCGCTGAAGGCTGCCTCATAAATCACTGTCGCACCGTTGCTGATCAGTTCGGCAGTATAGGCGATTGCTTCGGCAACCTGCGCATGTTCGCCGCGGCTGGCATCAATCCCACCTGGAAAAAGCTGTTGAGCCAGGAGTCCAACATTGTGGCCGGTGTCGAAAATCTGTTGCTGGGCATCACTGGTTTCATCCCGTTCATCGGATTGATTAAGGTGCAACCAAAGTGATTTGGGACATTGCGTGCCCCGGATAAAGGAAGACTTGGAGATGAGACGGTGTTCCATGGTTATATCAGGTTATTTTAAAGTACTCTTTCAGTTTGCTATCGGAATCATTGCCGATAATCTCCTCAGTTTCCTGTTGTCTGAAAGGGCACCGGAAATGAAATCAGCTTTGCTACAAAGTTCGTTTAATTCAGAAAGCTGTGGTTCAATGGGGTTCATGGATTCCTTGTTATCCAACAAAGATAAACCCTGACTACGCCAAACTATGACGTAGTGGAATTATAACAAGAAATTATATCTGTTTATTATCTGGAATTTCTAGCGTAATCCAAAGGAAATAACAGGATTATTGGTGGGCAAAAATGATATATACCTTGCCCTTTGCCCTGGAAGCGCCGATAAACAATTGGAACAGATTTTTGGGGTCGGTCAGGGATGAGCAGATCAAAAATACGGTGTCCCATTCCAGCCCTTTTACTCGCAGGGCAGTGGTATAGTGAATTTTTTCGGAAGGCCTGTCCAGGTTATCAATTGTCAACATTTCGAGAACAGATTCTTCATTTAGAAGGTCTTTGATTGGCGAACCCTCCTTCATAAGATCTGCAGTGAGAAGCACGACCATGTTTTCAGGTTTACATTGGCTCAGTGTGTTTTCCTGGGTGATGTATTGCCTTAAAAGAATTGGAACCTCGGTTGGTTTTGCCCAGGAGATAAATTTCACATCATTCCCGTAGATCTTGTGTGGATCAGCAAGTCCGTGCCCTGCATCCTGGATCAGGTCTGTGATGCCATGGCCTGTGTTTACACGAAGGTTGGAGAATTGCATGTAATAAGCAGACGCTTCTTTGAGTGCCTCGCGCGTGCGGATGTAAGCATCGAGGTTTGCAAACTTTGGAAAAGCCTGGTTGTCGTCAAATAAGATGTAGTAGTTCCCTTTTTGAAGGGGATTGTTTGCTTTGAGAAGTGATTTAATTACCTGGTCGAGACCCTTATCGAACAGGTCCTGTGCCTCATCAGCCACAATAAAGTCGTACCAGGGTAACTTCTTCGCCTTATGAAGTCTTCCAAGGCATTCATTAACCACTTGCCTGATCTCTCCTTTGGACACATGGTCAAAAGTTGGAATAAGGGATTTATCCCCCAGTAGATTTGCAAGTTCCTCCACAAAATGGAAATAGGGCAGGACCCGGATATTACCGGGTGGATTATCCGGTAAAGCATTCTGTAATTTAGCCTGCATCCGGGCCGCCAGGAATTCGTTCCAGCACAAATAAAGCCCTCGTTTTTCTTTCGATTTGCACAACCGCACGATCAGATCAAGCGCGTATGTTGATTTGCCGCTTCCCGGAGGGCCCTGAACCATGATGCGCTGGTTCTCGCTTAATCCATGCAGAATGTGCAATCCCTCTTCAATCCTGCGCTCCGATTCTCCCAGGTTTAGTTTTGATTGTGAAAGATAAAGACGCGGATCAAACTGAGGTTTCAGAATCTCCGTGAGGTGTTTGATCCGGATCTCGTCGAGTGTTTCCCATTTTATTTGGAATGCAGCATTACGCTCATCCTGCTTTTGATAAAAATCCTCTATTTGTTCGTACAACGAATCCAGCACCATCGGAAGCAAACCCACTTCGAGGCCACGATGCCAAAGGTCATTGAATTCCAATCCATCGCAATCAAACACGCATTCCGGAAAACAGACAAATGAGCCGACGAAGATGCTGTTTTGCCCATTGTCGCGAAGGAAATCGAGAATTGCATGGGCGTTTTCGTCGGCCTGGGTGAAGGGATTCTTGACGGGTTCCGTTTGTTCATCACCTTTAAATCGGTAAAAGCCATGTTCGCCATGACCCATAATTCCACCCTTGACCTCGACCACCATGATGCCAAGTCTGGAAAAAATCACGAAATCACATTCCCCCGACATTTGAACCCGGTGATATCGGGATGAAATACGCAAACTGTGAAGCACATAAACCACCTCTCCATCCATGTTTGCAGGAAGGGATAAATGCCTGTCAGCCTCACGCTCGCCGTCATTTGTGATCTGCCAGGGATTATATAATCGGTTGATCATTGAACGAAAGTAGTAAAAGTTATAATAAATAAAGGCGATTAATGTTCAAATTGTAGGATGTTATCATAAAACCAAATGTTATTTCTTAATAAACCATTAATCAGCTCGATTATTCAATACAATCTGATTTTTACGACCATAAAAAAAGCGTTCAGGCCTAAGCCTGAACGCCGAAATCTCAGATTTGACCGAAGGTCAGAACTTGATTTTGCCTTCAACATCAGAGATGCTTGCATCGAATGATGACCTGAGAAAATCAATGACTTTCTTGATGCCAGGGG
>CAIQUS010000240.1 GCA_903875045.1 uncultured Bacteroidales bacterium | reverse complement strand
GGTAAAATGGTTTTTGACAAAAAACAATCGTTAAAATAATCGTTCTTTATTATTTTGTTTCTTTGCAAATCGGAAATTAACGATGCAGATTTACTTGCATTCCTATTTACCGAAAACCTGCATTTGTAATTACCGCTTACACTTGAAAGGTCTGAATACCTACTTACTTGTACAATTCCCTATGTATTCAAGCAAGTAAGTAACTTTTAAAAGCAGTAATATACTTCCGTGAATGTCTTGCTGGCCATTTTTTCCTAACACTCATTCCCCGATTATGGACAAATTGTTAGTTAACACACCTATTGAACTTAAAAAACGAGTTACTCAGGTAGAGAAAACTTAGAAAATAATCCACAAATTTGATCAGCATATCCACCTTGGAATAGGTGGTAGACTTTCGGCCGAAATAAAAAGGAAGTAGCACCTTTTAAACAGTCAACTTGTCATTGTCAGAGCATCCTGATCATGTCCTTTGCCTGAGTGATGGTATATGAATCGGTAATGGGTTTGGCATCAAACACCATAAAGTAACTGAACCCTGAACCCGATAGCTGCTGCCACTGGTTCCCGAGCCGACACTTAGCAGCGCTGTCAGTCCCATCCAGGTGATCACCTTTGGTTTCCAGTAAAATCACATTACCGGTCTTCGTATAAAGAATGAAGTCAGGATAATGGTTTGACTTAAAGCCATTGATAGCAAAGCCCCTGCGCTCAATGTTCCGGTGCCAGAAGTCGATGTTAGAAAGGCTTGACAATTCAAGGATAACACGCTCCTCAAAACCATTCATGGAACCTTCACGCTCGTATAGCGATTGTCCAATAGATGGGCCAAGGTTGCCAGGACTAATAGATTCCGGAAACTTCCATACTTGCTGAACCTTGATCTTCCCCACCTTGATGTACTTGTTGAACTGTTCTTCGGCGTAAACATCTGCAAGCACCTTGATCTTTTGCTTGATCTTGTCGATATAGCTGTATTTACGTGCGAGAAAATCAGCGGTCTGCTCTTGTGTGAAATCATTAAAGACAGATTCAACATACCGTTTAATTGAGCTGTCAGGAATCGGATACATGTCACCAATGAGACTGATCACGATGTCAGCAAGGTCTTTGAGCTGGCTTTCCTTTGGTTTAGCGAGAATGTAATCAACCAAGGGTTCTTTAAACATCCGGTCTTCGATCTTGGTGAATGATGGTGAGTACTCATTCTTCCGTGTTTCCTGTAAATCAACCTTGTATAGTTCAGACGAGACATCATCAAAGGCAATGTTCTTGTCGTACTTCTCCAGTGCGAATCCAGTTAGTAGTATGGTGTCATCCAGTGGTACAAGTCCAGAACCGGTTTCAAAAAGGGTGTTGCGAGCCACATCAATGTAAAATCTTGGTATGGTGATACTCTTGACTTGATCTACTAACGCTTCACGGATTCGATAACGCTTTACTTTAGTTCCCATCTCTGCAAAATAGTTGTCGTCTATAACATCAGGTTGTTTGTTGATCTGTTCTTCCAGTTCCCGGTTCTGTTGTTCGGCAAGGTCAGTTATGGTGGTAATTACTGTGGTTACCTCTGGCGCATCTGTTCCATCCGGAATAAAGTTGATCTTGTCCGCTGTAATCTCCTCCGATGCTGGCACCTGTTCTGGGAACAAGTAAGAACTAAGTGGCGGTAATGTGATCTGTGCTTTTACAGCTTCAGGCATATCATCCTTCTGCCGGTAGTCTTTATCGCTGAATCCTGAATTAAGCAGGCTCTTGACAATGTTCTGTAGGGTCTCGTTGAACTTTGCGGATGATGTGAGCACATACGAAACATTCAGTAAAATATCGGCATGACGGATAACGTAGGGTTGTCTGAGCACTCGTCCAAGTATCTGCTCTACGTCAACTGCTGACGACTTGTCGGCAAGTGAAGCCAGTATATAGGCAAACGGACAGTCCCAGCCTTCTTTCAGTGCATTAATTGTGATGATGTACCTTACTTGACAGTCTCTTGACGACAGATCAATACCGGTAAGCTCGTTCTTGTTGGCAGTTTTGATCTTAATCTGCTCTTCCTTAATGCCAAGTTTTAACAATTCGGCTTTAAGTTTTTCAAATGTCGTGTTATCTTCGTTGGTCGCTGATTGTGCCTGGAACAGGACAATCGGGCGAATATACCGGCCTGTAATCTTCTCTTCTGCAAGTGCTGATGCTTCCAGTTTCCGCTGAAGATGGAGCGCACTGCTGATCACATCATGTTTGTCCTTGTGGTTGTATACAATAACCGGAAGTTTAACCATGCTGTGTTTTTTCAACTCAATAGCAGGAACCATGCTGACAATGTTGCTGTTGTCTTTGGGTGTGGCTGTGAGATCAAGGATAAAACAGGGGTTAAGCGCTTTCAGCATCTCCACACTGAGGTCTGTTTCCGCATTGTGGCTCTCATCAACAACAACAATTGGATTCAGGTTTCGGATCACATTAATCAGCGCCGATTCATCGGTGTTGGCAAGTACCAGTGAGGGATCGCTGTAGGTCTGAACAAAAGATGATAGTTGTCCGTTCTGGTCGTAGATTTTACGATCCTCTTTACGGGTTGCCCTGATGGAACCAAAGCTCATTACGAAGATGCTCAACTGTTCACTAACCACTGATGGGCTGAAATTCGATCCTTGGAGCAAGTCCTTCTTCTCATAAACAGCCACACGATGGTTAAACAGCGCATTAAGCTTCTGCCGGTAAGGATGATCAGGGTTGCTAAGGTTTCGCACTGTTTGTTCTAAGAGGTTACTCCAAGGGACTAACCACACCACAGCTTTTGCATGGCTTGCGTCAAAGGCGTTAAAGATAGTCTTCAAAGCGTTACAGGCAATAAAGGTCTTACCACCTGCGGTGGGTACCTTGATGCACACATGTGCTGCATTGGGGACATTGTTTTGATACGGTCGCATACCTTCCCCTGTGATCGGGTTGTAGGTTCCAACCTGATCCTCCCAAAAGCGTTTAAATGCAACGTCTGTAAGCTTGTACTGCTGAACGTAGCCAAGATAGCTTTCAAGGTCTTTGATTACTTTACTCTGGTAGGGTTTGAGTTCCATACTATAACCGGCTTATGTCGCGAGGTATCTTCTTAAACGTGATGTTGTTGTTCTGCATGAATGTTTTCGAGAGCAGGCAATTGTCAGCGTAGATAACATACTGCTCTGCTTTAAGATAAATGGTACCAAGAAAATCGTAGTCAAGGGTGGTTATCTGCTGCGGTTCATTGTAGAAATAGTAACCGGTGTCCTCTTTGATCCCAAGGAAGTAAGGATTGAGAAGCTGAGCTTCCGTCAATGTGTTGAATGCTGACCGGGTTTCGGAGTACCATATATATTCTCTGATTCTGCTTATCGGTAGCTGGTCGTTCAGGTTACCACTTTCGTCAAACAAAGGAGGGCCTAATTCGTAATAGTCAAAGCTGCCGCCGGTGCCTTCAAAGTCAGCATATCCACTGATAACGCGCTTTACACGCTCTGCTGTGATGGTTTCGGCATAGTCTTCCATCTCCACAAGGATAAACTTATAGTTTGACCCGTCATGCTTGTTGCTTTTAAGTAAAGCATGAGCGGTAGTTCCACTGCCAGAAAATGAGTCTAATATAATGGCATCTTTATCAGGAGTCGCTAACTTGATGATCTTGTCAATAATTTTCGTTGGTTTCGGATTATCAAACACAAGGCTACCAAAAATGGCTTTTAACTCAGCAGAACCCTCATCAGTGGTTCCAGCATCTTGATATCGCCACAAGTCAACCGGTACCATACCACTTGTATTGTCAGAAAGAAAAACCTTTAAGCGAGGGAAGGAAGCATCTCCCTGCTTACCCCACCATAGTTTGTTTGTGGTTACATGCTTTATATGTTCCTCATAGGAATACTTCCAGGCATGGGTGGGATGGTTTACAACAGTGTTGGTGAAAGGGTTTAGAATGTCATACACCAGATTTTGTCTTTTAGCTTTAGTGGCAGGATTAATGTATGACGAAGTCATCCAAGGACCTCGGTGATCCTTATCTGGATTCTTGTACAATGAGTCAGCCTTTTCTGTTCGCAATTCCTTGAGCAGATTTAACGCATTGGACTTTCTGTAAACGAAGATCGTATCCTTTAGAGAATAGAACAGCTTGGCGTTATTGCTTCTTGTATAGCGTTTTTCCCAAGCAACGGAGGCTAAAAAATTGTTTGGACCAAATACCTCGTCAAGTAACATCCGGCAATGGGCAGACTCGTTATCATCAAGAAACAAGAACAGGATGCCATCTTCGGATAACAACTTATGCAGAAGGACAATTCTTGGGTACATCATGCAAAGCCACTTATCGTGTCTGGTCAAATCCTCACCTTCCTTCCCTACAACCTGATTCAACCATTTTCTCATCTTTGGGTCGCTGACATTATCGTTGTATACCCAACCCTCATTACCTGTATTGTAAGGTGGGTCTATACATACACAATTGACTTTCCCTTCGTATTGTGGTAGTAATGCTTTCAGAGCTTCAAGGTTATCACCATGGATGATGAGATTACCGCTGTTAACAGGCGCTTCCTGCTTACCATCTGGCGTGAAACCGTATTTATGGTCGAGCACACGGAAGGGTACCTCCTGATGGTGGTTGATGACTTTGTCTTTGCCGATCCAGTTGAGTGTGGGCATTCGTTAGGGTTGGTGGTTAGTAATTGATGGGTAAAAGTATGAAATCTGCGTCAAACATCGAACTTTAATCCTTACCTTTGAAGGTGATGGTTCCATAGACAATACAGTTAGCTGTGATTATATGGCAACCACCACGGGAAACCAACGAAATCAATGAACTAATAACAATAAGAAATTTTATGAATAATTTTAAAATTGAAGAATTTCCGTCTGAAGTAATTGCTGAATTAAACTATTATGTTTATAGATTAATTGATCCGAGGAATGGAGAGACATTTTATATTGGTAAAGGACAAGGGAATAGAGTTTTTCAGCATTTAAAGTGTTCTATTTCAAACGAAGAAGAAGATGAAGTACTTGATTTGAAATTTAAAAGAATTAGAGAAATTAAAAACAGTGGTTTAGAAGTAATACACATTATACATCGACATGGTTTAGATAGTTCCACCGCATTTCACGTAGAGGCAGCACTAATTGATGCGTTTCCAGGAACAACAAATATTTCAGGGGGACATTATAGCAACGAAATAGGACCAATGAACGCATATGAGATTCTTACAAGGTATAAAACCGAAACTGCTGAACTACAGCACAAAGTTATTATGATTAATATCAATAGGAGCATTAACAACAGAGATAATTATGATGCAGTTCGATTTGCATGGAAAATTGGAGTTGAAAGAGCAAAAAAAGCTGATTTTGTTTTAGCATTAGAAAAAGGAATTATTGTTGGCGTATACAAAGCGTTTGAATGGCATTTGGCAAGAAAACAATATTTCCCAGAATTTGAAAACCATACAAATAAACGGTATGGTTTTATTGGCAAAGAAGCGGACAAGGAAATTCAAGAACTATATTTAAGAAAACGAATTCCGGAAGAATATAGAAAAAAAGGTGCATCATATCCAGTTAAATATAACTATGAATAAATAACCACAGCAACATGCCGTCAACTTCAATGCGTGGCTTGTTAGAATATGAATCATTCACCAGGTAAAACCCGCAAAGCATTGCCGGCCACACGTTAGCCCTAATTGAAACGAGAACCAGATTTATTGTTATATGAGTGACGATCAAATAAATGATGTATTGAATCTTATTGAAGCGAAACCAGACGCCTATTTCCTTTATAGGTTGTCTGACAATGGTGCATTCGTCAACTGCGATGTTAACAGCATGTTGGAAATCAGCAATGAACCAAGTGAAGACAGGTTCTATTTGATCTATGATGCTCCACAAAATGAATCAATAGTAGCATGTGTATATGATGTAGTGGTTGATTTTCATGTGTATGTTAGACCTAACCACCGAGGAAAAGGATATCTTACAAAGGCGCTTCAATCGGTAATACTTCAACATATGATTGAACAGACACGCAGAAAAGAAGTGCGTATTTCAATCGCCACAGACGAATATAACCCATATTCCGCACAGTCATTGAAGGTTGCACGCAAGGTTGGGTTCAGGAAGATTCCTGAAAAACAAGTTGATGGAGAGGCTCCAAGGCGGCGACATTGGTATATTTATCGTCCCAAGCAGACACCCACAAACGGTTAACTATATGACGAAGAAAGATGATGCGAAACGCAATATGCTTGCTCATTCTCAAGCCAAAGTAGAATTCTTTGAAGCCTACCTCCAACGATACCTTAGGGTGCTCTACAGGACGCCGTATGTCACAGCAATTAATATCTACGACATCTTTTGTGGTACCGGTATTTACGAAAATGGAAAGAAAGGCAGTCCAATTGTAACGTTTGAAGCTATCAAACGCTTGCATAGTGAGAACACAACCTCCATGAAGATTCGTCTTATAATCAACGATGGGGAGCCTTTATACGTTGAAGGCGTAAAGGCACTAATTGACGCACAAAACGAAGGTTATTGTGAGGTAAGCTATCATACCCTCGATGCAAGTTTAATGTTCGAAACCGTCATCAATGAGGTAACACGGACAGCAAATAACGCTCGCAACCTCATCTTTATTGATCCATATGGGTATAAGGACATTAACCGAGAGACTATCCTACGGCTACTTTCAAACAAACGCACTGAGATCATTTTGTTCTTGCCAGTATCGCATATGCAACGTTTTACGCAGAAAGCATTAGAGTCAAATGACAGCCAGTTCGAGCCATTAAAGCGATTCGTCAACAGTTTTTTTGACGATTACCACCCGATCTATGATGAAAAGAAGACCGTGCACGAGTACATAAACTACCTTAAATATGCATTAAGGTTCAACTGCCATGATTTCTATTCGACATCATACTCGATTCAACGCGATCTAAGTAGCTTCTATGCACTCTTCTTTATGACGTCGCACATGTACGGATACGAAAAGATACTCGATGTCAAATGGGAACTTGATGAGATAAGAGGTAGTGGATTCCTACAGCCTAAGATTCAACAGTCCCTATTTGAAGATGAGGACAAGAAGGTGCAGCAAGAGGCCAATTACAAGCGGCTGGAGGACTTACTTCGGAAATACCTTCAGAAACCAAGGACCAACAACGATGTATACGCTTATGTGCTGCATTTCGAATTCTTACCCAAGCATGCTAACAAAGTATTTAGCGACTGGCAGCAAAAAAGTGGTAATTTTGAGGTCACGGATTTTGATTCAGGTGTTCCAGCAAGAAAGGGTAGTTTCTATATTAGTTGGGAGCACTGTAAGCCGCAAGCCAAGCCAAAAGTTAGACTATACTTAAAGAATTGACAGATGAATCAGACAACCATAGAGTGGACCGAAGTAACCTGGAATCCTACCACTGGATGCTCTAAGGTTTCTGAAGGTTGCTTAAACTGCTATGCTGAACGCATGTCAATGCGTTTGAAAGCGATGGGTGTCTTGAAGTACCGCAATGGGTTTGATTTGACAACACATGAAGACGTTCTGAACGACCCGTTATTGTGGAGAAAGCCTAAAATGATATTTGTTAACTCTATGAGCGATCTATTTCACGAAGACCTACCACCAGAGTTTCTTAAAAGGGTCTTTGATGTGATGAACAAGTGTCCCCAACACGTGTTTCAGTTGCTCACAAAACGGTCAGATATACTTCGACAATATGCTCCATTACTTAACTGGACATCGAATATCTGGATGGGGGTAACTGTAGAAAATTTGAAAGTACAATATCGTATAAACGACTTGATACATGTGCCGTCAGCGGTTAAGTTCCTGTCATTAGAACCATTACTAACATCACTGCCTGATCTTAATCTCAATGGAATCGACTGGGTGATAGTTGGAGGTGAGAGTGGTCCAGGTGCACGTCCAATGAAAGCAGAATGGGTCTATGATATTAAAACCCAATGTGAGGCTTCGAGTACGCCATTCTTTTTTAAACAATGGGGAGGGGTAAATAAAAAGGCCAAAGGCAACATGTTAGATGGTAAAAGGTATCATCAGGTTCCAATGATGAATACCTCCGTATAACCATCGCTAACGATTTTTTTATATTGGCCTTTTCCGCATACAAAAAAGACACACGGTGATTGTCAAACACTATGGCTGTAGGTGTATCTAACTCAATATGTTCTATATCAAATAGTTACCAAGGGTACAACCTACAACCTTGATGATAATTATATTATTTCCTATGATAATTCTGTCTGTTGAGAGGGAGTGTCTTAAATGGCATTTGTTTGTACTTTTGTTTGTACCAAGAAAAAACCACCTACAAATTAGCTCTGTAAGTGGTTCATTTTCTGTCTCCTCGCCAGGACTCGAACCTGGGACCCATTGATTAAGAGTCAATTGCTCTACCAACTGAGCTACGAAGAGGAAACGGGGTGCAAAGATATAAAGTTTTGAGCATAAGGTCGCATGAAGGATGAAATAAATTTAGGTACTTTTGTCTGCGTAACGGGTGATGGGTGACAAAAGATGAAACAGGATAAGACAAATGATAAAATTCCGGAATCGGCACTGCATGTGATGGGCGGGATTGAACAACCTGGCCAGATCAACACAGATGCCCTGAAAAAACTCAAAGCCCGGAAAAAGAGTCCTTACACAGTAAATGAACTGGTAGAAGGTATCCTGGCCGGCAACCGTACCCTGCTGAGCAAAGCGATTACCCTGATTGAAAGTTCCCTGCCGGCACACCAGGAACAGGCGAAGGAGATCATTGCAGCCTGCTTGAAAAGCCCCAAATCCCAAGTCTCAAATCTCAAATCTCAAGGCACAACGTCGAATTTCCAATTTCCAATTTCCAATTTCCAATTTCCAATTTCCAATCTCCAATCTCCAATCTCCAATTTCCAATTTCCAATTTCCACCATACGCATCGGTATCACCGGGGTTCCCGGGGTTGGGAAAAGCACTTTTATTGAGGCGCTGGGGAAACATCTTACGGCGAATGGGCATAAACTTGCTGTTCTGGCTATCGATCCTAGCAGTTCAAGGTCGAAGGGAAGCATCCTTGGTGATAAAACCCGGATGGAGGAGTTAGCGGTCGATCCGAATGCCTTTATCCGCCCCTCCCCTGCTTCAGGCTCACTTGGCGGGGTAGCGCGAAAAACCCGTGAAACCATCATCCTGTGTGAGGCAGCAGGGTTCGATGTGATCTTTGTTGAAACTGTAGGGGTGGGACAATCGGAAACAACCGTACATTCCATGGTTGATTTTTTTCTGCTGCTGATGCTGGCCGGGGCCGGTGATGAGTTGCAGGGCATCAAACGCGGGATCATCGAAATGGCCGATGCCATCATGATCAACAAAGCTGATGGCGACAATATCCATAAAGCAAAAACCGCACGTGTGGAATATGCCAATGCCCTCCGTCTTTTCCCTCCTCCAGATAGTGGCTGGGTACCTGTCGCCGACATCTGTTCAGCCCGCACAAAGATGGGAATTGAACAGGTTTGGAACCTGATCATGGAACACTGGAAACTCACCGGCGACAACGGATATTTCCATCACCGGCGCATGGAACAAAACAGGCAGGTTTTCCGGGAAACGATCGAAGCCGGCCTTCAAAATCACTTTTTTGCACAGAAGGAAATCAGCCATGTCATTGCAAAACTGGAGCAAGGGATTATGAATGGGCAGGTAAATCCTTATCAGGCGGCAAAGGAGTTGCTGGGGGAATACTTTAGGGAGATGGGGAAAAAAGGGTGAGCGAGTGGACGAGTGGACAGGTGGGCGAGTGGACAGGTGGGCGAGTGGACAGGTGGGCGTGTGGACAGGTGGGCGTGTGGACAGGTGGCGAGTGGGCGAATCAGGGGCGGAGTTTTCGTTTGAGGATCATGTTTCGCAGATTTGATGCCAGAATGCTTGCCACTAAAATAGAGGCAATAACGATCAGCGAAACATTGGTCGAAATTTTAAACACGGAATGCAGGAGCATTTTTACGCCCACGAATGTGAGCAACCCCGCCAATCCCATCTTCAGGTAATGAAAACGGTTCATGATGTCCATTACCAGGAAGAAAAGCGAACGCAATCCCAGGATCGCGAAGATGTTGGAGAAAAAGACGATGTATGGATCCTGGGTTACTGAAAACACTGCAGGAACCGAATCGACCGCAAACAGCACATCGGTGAATTCGATGATCATCAGCACAATAAACAGCGGGGTTACAAAAAGTTTTCCCTGCTGGCGAACAAAGAATGTTTCGGCGTGTTCATCGTGGCTTACATTAAAAAAGCGTGAAACCAGCCGCACGACAGGATGTTTCTCCGTATCGATTTGTTCATCTTTTTTCCCGTACAGAAAATCGTAGGCCATTTTTAACCCGATGATCACGAGCATGACCCCGAAAACATAGAGAAACCACGAAAATCGCTGGATCAGGGCACTTGCGGCAAATATGAACATGAAACGCATGATGACCGCTCCCAGGATACCCCAGAAAAGTACCCGTTTAAAATGTTTCGGCTGAATGTTGAAGGAGATAAAGATCATCACAATGACAAAAACATTATCTACCGACAGGGAGTATTCGATGAGGTAACCGGTAAGATATTCCAGCGAAAGGTTTTTGTTGTAAAGGTTGATGGCCTCCTGAACTCCAAGGCCGGTGATATCAATGGGATGATGGAATTTTGTGATCCGCTCCTGAATTTCTGCGATGGTATCGCTTCCATGGATCAAGTTTCCATGAAAACGGATCAGGAAATAAAATCCAACTGAAATCCCAACCCAAACGAGTGTCCAGTTCAAGGCCTCTTTAAAAGAGAGTGCATGGTTTTTCTTTTGGAAGAAACCAAGGTCTATCCCAAGCATAAGGGCAATAAACAACAGGAAGGAGGAGAAAAATATGATTTCGTTGAGGTTGGACATGGGGAGGTTGAGGGGATTTACGATTGGGGATTTACGATTTACGATTTACGATTTACGATTTACGAATGCCGAATGGCAAAATTATAAAAAATTCTTACTTTTGTGCTCATTCCTTTTCAACTGAATTTACCGGCCATGAATGAAAACATTTCGCTGAATCCAAACTCCCTTGTTCACTTTCTCGACAAACCTTCCGATGACTTCACCAAAGCCGATCTGATACGCTATATTGAAGCCAATGGCATCCAGATGCTGAATTTTCGCTATTCTGCTGCCGACAGCCGTTTAAAAACGCTGAACTTCATCATCAAGGACCGCCAGCACCTCGACAGCATTCTTTCGGCCGGCGAACGGGTGGATGGCTCCAGTCTCTTCCCGAATTATGTAGAAGCAGGCTCCTCCGACCTCTATGTCATTCCAAGGTACCGCAGTGCGTTTTTAAATCCTTTCTCTGATATTCCGGCATTAGACATACTTTGCTCCTATTATGATAAAGATGGCCAGCCCTTTGCCAATTCCCCTGAGCACATATTACGGAAATCTCATGAGGTATTGAAACAAAAAACAGGTCTTGCTTTTGAGGTGATGGGAGAATTGGAATACTACATCATCAGTGAGCAGAACCACCTTTTTGAAGCCGTTGATCAGCGGGGCTACCACGAATCATCGCCTTTCTGTAAATGGGAGAAGTTGCGTATTGAGGCCATGCATGCCATCGCAAAATGCGGCGGATTTATCAAATACGGACATTCTGAGGTTGGAAATTTTACAGAAGCAGGCCTTTTATTTGAACAAAACGAGATTGAATTCACTCCCGTGCGCCTTGAGGATGCAGCCGACCAGTTGCTGATTGCCAAGTGGATCCTGCGTTCATTGGCATACAAACACGGGGTGACCATCACCTTTGCGCCAAAAATCACCACCGGCAAGGCAGGAAGCGGAATGCATGTGCATACCCGGCTGATGAAAAACGGCAGCAGTGTGATGCTCGACAACGGTAAACTCTCCGATACGGCTAAAAGGGCGATTGCAGGATACCTCGACCTGTCGCAGTCGCTGACGGCTTTCGGAAATATGATCCCCACAAGTTATTTCCGTCTTGTACCGCACCAGGAAGCCCCCACCAATATCTGCTGGGGCGACCGGAACCGGAGTGTGCTTGTACGTGTACCCCTTGGATGGGGAAGCAAACACGACATGGTTACCCATGCCAACCCGCAGGAAAAGGATACCCAGACAGGCTTTGGCAGCCGCCAGACTGTTGAATTCCGCTGTCCTGACGGCTCGGCTGATATTTATCTTCTCTTTGCCGGCCTCACAGTGGCTGCCCGTCATGGCCTTGAAATGGAAAACGCCCTGGATTTTGCTGCAAAGACTTACGTGGATGTCAATATTTTTGAAGAGAAAAACAAATCGCGCGTCAGCGAATTGCAGCAACTTCCCTTTTCATGCTGGCACTCGGCTGAAGCGCTTGAAAGGCAGCGTAAAATATACGAAGCATACGATATTTTCCCTCCAAAGATTGTTAACGGTCTCATCCGCTATCTGAAAAGTTTCAACGATCAGAATCTCAGGGAGTCAATTAAAGACAACGAAAAGGAGATTCAGAAAATGGTAAACAATTACCTGCACTGCGGATAATAGAATTTACCTGTCTGAATAGTCCCGTCTGTTCCGACATATCTCATCAGGTAAAGTCCCGATGGTACCCCCGGTAATTCAATCCTTATTTGCCCGTTTTCCAGGGTTTTTTCATGCTTCATTGTCAACACCTGTCTGCCCTGGATATCAAAAACAGCAATCTGTCCTTGTTGTGAGTGCCCCGGAGGAAGAAGAAAAACAGCGTTCGCCCTTTCAATCTGGTGAATATCGAGATGTTCGTTTTCCCCGGAAAAAGATTCGGTTTGGCCGGAATTAGACCCGGTCGCCGGCAACATATTCTGCATGACCGGGGCCTGCCATTCGAGATTGATCAACTTCCTCGGCGTTGTTCCCCTGAAGGACAAGGTTCCCGCATCGTTCAAGGCAACAGAAACGATATTGGCGTTGGCATCAATCGCAAGACTCATGGCATAACGCTGCAGGCCGGCGGGCATGTTGGTGCGGTTGATCAAAACTTTGAGCTGGTTTCCAAACAGTGACCAGGTAACCGGACAGGCATCCCTGAGTTTCAGGTATTCAAAAACTTCCACCCCGGAAGCCATCCAGATACGGTCGGATCCTGCCTGTCCGTAAACTGCCGCTGCATGTTCCATGTAGGTTTGAAAGGTAGAGAACAGTAAACTTCCTCCAACCGTATTGGGCGAAACATGATGCGTAAAATCGTTATACCAGTAATGATTTCCATTCTGGCTCAGACTGGCACAATTATCCAATGACTGCGATATGGTGGCCGGGGTTGTAATATCATCGCTCTTGAAATCACGGTAAATCATAAATTGATTGTAATTGAGCGGATTGTCAATTTTAAGCCCGTAAGGACTTCCCACGGTGGTTGTCCGGCTGTAAGCACATACACTGCCGAGTTGCCAGGCTGTCGGAAAATAGCCCGCATCACCCGAAGGGGAGACAAAATGGTTAAGATGGCGTCCCGTATGGCTGAAAACGGCTGAATCATTGGCACTGATCTCCCAGGCATAGTTTGTTCCTGTTCCTGTGGCGTGTGAATAGGCATGGTTTACCACCGTCCAGCCTGAGTCGACCATCTGGGTGAGTTGTGGCCAGGTAACATAGCTCGGGGTATTGATGTGAATATCGGAGAACGATGAGTTAACAGAATTCCACATCAGGCTGCCTTTAAACGGAATATTTTTGCCGCAGCCATCGGTGTAAAAAAGTCCCGGATAGGTTCCGTATGTTTGCGGGCTGTAACCTCCACCGAACAGTTTGAAGGCGCAGGTATACGCATCAATCAGTCCGTCGTCAAGTGAAAAACTATAGGCAAAATCTTTATCATAACGCAAGGGCGCCTTATTCACAGCAAGGGTTGTCGGAACCTGATCGAAAGTAATGGTGACCAGCAGATGTCCTTCGGGTACCTGCGAAAGAACAGTAAGTGAAACTGAATCTGAAAAGGCAATTGCATTTTTGGTGTCAACCATTTTCACCCGGATGTTATGCAAACCTGAAGCGGGATTTAACAACGTGAGTTCAAATGGGGGCAGGTTATCAGCACCCACTAACAATCCGTTATCAAACAGTTGCACACCGGCCACGTCAACAACCTGTGAATTGGGAGTCATCAGACTTGCCATCATGTGTCCGGTAGCTCCGTCTCCATCATTGGAATTGTTTGTCTTCCCGTTTCCAAACCAGGTAAAGGGTGTGGCACTTCCAATAAAGCGTATCCGTTGAATTCCGATCTGAAAGCTGTTGGCACCTGCACTATAAGGAAACTCAAAGAAAGCCAGTGCACTGAAATTGATGGTTGGGTCAAAGGCAGACAAGGGAATTCTGATTGTTTTCCATTCATTACCAATGCCCCCGGCAGCAATTGCGTAGGGCCCGAGATTGACCAGGCCGATTCCGGCAGGCCTTACACGGATTTTCGACCAGTCAACCGGGCCGCCGCAATTTCTGATAACGAGTTCCAGTGTATCATTCCCTCCCGCAATGGCATTCTGGAGCGGAGTATACAGCGATGTCGGCGAGTAGCCCAATTTCATTTTGACAAACCCGGTCATGGTGTTTGTTACCTGAAGGTAATCAGCACCAGGTGCAACAGCCCCGGTAAAAGCCATGTTCACCGGCAGGTTCAGCGGTGCGAGCCAGGAAGTACCTGCAGCGGGAGAGGTAATGGTTACCGACATGGTGGATGGCGGAACAGGTGGTTCATATACAACCACATTCACCACCGGTGATGTTGCCTCAAGTCCGGTATGACTGATCACCTTTGCGGTGAAGGGATACGAGCCTTGCGGTAAAGTATTGACGGGAAAGGTATAAGGCTGGGAGATATCCTCCCCTAATTTATTGGTGCCTTGGTAAAACTCGACTTTTTCGATATAGTTACCGGTAGGGTTCCCTAAAGCCAGGCTGGCAACCAACTCTCCAACACCGCCATTTCCGTTGTGCTTGTTATCCGTCTTTCCAAAGCCAAACCAAACAAATGGATTTGTTCCCCCGATAAACCTGATCGATTGAATGTCGATCTGAAAATTGCCGGCTGATGCACTGTAGGGAAACTCAAGGTTTGCAATGGAAGCAAAGTTGATGGTACTGACAAAATCGGACAAAGGAATTGTGATCGTAACCCAGTTTATACCAACCCCGCCCGCTGCATTCACATACGGAAGGATACACAGGGTGCCCAAACCGGCAGGCCTGAGCTGAATCTTGCTCCAGTCGGTACTTCCATTTACATCCCGAAGGGTTATCTCCATCTGGTTGTTGCCTCCGGAAATTACATTGACCAATGGAGAATAAATACTTGCAGGCCCATAGCCAAACTTAAGTTTCCTGTATCCTGTCAGGGTGTTTGAAACCTGCAGGTAATCAGACTGGGAAGGATCCAATCCGATAACGTTTGCCGCAAGTTCAAAACTTGCGGGTGGAGCCAATGTATCTCCCGGCAATGGTTGTGAGAGCACCACCGAAAATCCGGGTCCCTGGGGCGGTAAAACTTCAATTTGATTGAGTGGCGAATCGAAGAACTGGGCATCCGACATGAGCAACCTCGCTTTGATCGAAAAAGTTCCTGCCGAAGGATTCAGCCAATTGTATTGAAACGGGGGACTCATATCTTCCCCAAGTTTAACGTTACCGGCATAGAACTCAACTTTTTGAGGGTAGACAGGTGGCATTGAGCCCTGAACAAGGTTTGCTACAAGTTCGCCACTTCCACCGTACCCGTTGTGTTTATTGTCCGTTTTTCCTTCGCCAAACCAGGTAAAAGGAGTTGTTCCTCCGGTGAATTTTATGCAGGAGATGGCCATTTCAAAGGATGCCGCACCAGCGCTGTAAGGAAATTCGATGTTGGAAACCTGGGTAAAATTGATTGTTGCAGAAAAATCAACAAGTGGAATGGTAATCGTTTTCCAGCTATTTCCCAATCCTCCGGCGGCGAGAATGTATGGTTGCAATGTCAGACTGCCAAGACCCATGGGTTTTATCTGAATTTTGGTCCAATCAACAACTCCACTGTTTAATTTCATGGTTATTTCAAGCTGGGTATTCCCGCCTGTAACCACATTCTGGAGTGGACTGTAGAGACTTACCGGGCTGTATCCGAACTTTAATTTCCTGAAGCCTCCGAGCGTATTCTGCACAACCATCGCGGTTGGTTCCGGGTATGTTACTCCACTTACGGCTGCTTCCATCGGGATGACCGCAGGAAGGTTTATTTGCGCCAGGTTTTGCGGACTGGTTAACAAAACCTGCTGGGCATTTGCGATCGAACAACAAAAAATCAGTGTTATCAGAAAACTGAACTGGAAAATATTGTATCTGTTTATCATATTCGTTGGTTGTGTAAGTATCGATTGGACATATCTACCTTGAAATATATGACGAGAACCATACCAAACGAATAATAGAGGTTAATGTATTGATAACCATTTTGTTTTAAAAGTAAAAGGAAAAAGGAAATTCTCAAAACGGGAAAGGAGTAAAGTATTGGGAAAATGCAAGAAAATCAGCTGATTTTTTCCTGGTAAATTATCCCACGGTCTTTCAAACCTTGCAGCAGATAGGCAACGCATTCGGGTTGGCGACCAATGAATTCCGGCACGGAGATGCCTTTGCGGGTATAAAGGCCATCGGCAATCATCCTCAAGGCGACAGTAGCTGAGTAACCGGTCGTGCGGGCCATGGAATGAATCCTCGTTTCCGGGCTGTATTTATCGAAGAGATCCCAGGTATAGCAAACCTTTTTCCCATCTTTTTTCCCTTCGACCATCACCTGCATGACGGTAATATCAACCTCTCCCTCCTTTAGTTTCCATTTGGGGAAGAGCAGTTGGGCGGTGAGGTCCATCGGCTTGATACGGATTCCACGAACATCGATTTCTTCCTGGCTGAAAAATCCGGTTTCACGCAGTACACGCATTTTTTCGATGTGCCCGGGATAACGCAGGGTCTTCTCTTTCATGTTCGGGCATTTAACCGTATGGGCGAGCGAACGGAGTCCATCGGTGTTAAAGGCCTCAAGTGTGCCAATGCCCGGAAAGTTGAGCAATTCCGGGTCGGAAAGGGCTGGTTTAACAATCAGTTTTCCGTTTTCAATGTAACGGGCGGGCCGGGTATACTCCTCAATGACATCGACCGGGGAAAATACGGCTTTGTATTCGTAAGGCCATTCACGGATTTCAGGCAGGCCCCCCACCATGTAAAGAATATTATCGGTTTCATCCAATAAATGGTCGGCGTAACCGATAAGAACGTTGCACATCCCGGGGGCAACCCCCATATCCATAATGGCGGTGACATTGTTACGACGGGCAAGCTCATCGAGTTCAAATGGATCTTCGATGAAGAAGGCAATATCTACTACATTTTTCCCTGCGCCGATGATGGCTTTGAGTGTCTGAAATCCCATAAAGCCAGGTACTGCGTTGATGACCATGTCGAAACCGGCAACCAGGTTACCTACATTAGCGGGATCGCTGAGGTCGGCAATGATTGTTTTCAGACCATTGGTTGCAGGACTTTGCCGGACCATCAATTGCTGGAGTGCCATCGGATTCAGGTCAGCTACAGTGACCTCGAAATTCGTGTCGGCGGCGAGGTCGAGGGCCATCGGGCCTCCAACAAGGCCGGCACCTAATACAATAATTTTCATAGATTAAAAGGTTTGATTAAGGTTTGATTAAGATATATCATGTCATCCCTTCGGGATTTTGTTGCGCATTTGCATCCCCTGTCTACAATAATTCCATCCCTTCGGGATTGGGTCCCGGTACATCCCCTGTCTACAATAATACCATCCCTTCGGCAATGGGTCGACCATGTACATCCCCTGCCTACAATAATACCATCCCTTCGGCAATGGGTTGGACACCAAGTCCAGTTAAAATCCTACGACCTTGGGCTTGGGCTTCTCCCTTTTCAAAGCCCGAAAGGTTGATATGATTGTAGCAAGGACCTGTTAAACGCGATAATAACCCCAGAAAGCCCGAAGGGCTGATATGATTGTAGCAAGGATCTGTTACACCCGATAAAAAACCCCGAAGGGGTGAAATTGCTTTTGTTTTTTCAAATTCATCCGTGAAAAGCATGTGATAACTATTCTATGGTCAGTTCAAATATTTCACCTACATAATCAACCTTGGGGAATGGGGTGTTATCCTGCGAATATGCCGACCCGACCCACCATTTTGTATTGTGAAACTCCTGCGTGATGATCAGGAGCATCTGGTTATTCGGAATCGAGGTCACTTTGTCGTCCATGTAACCCACTACCCTCATTTTATCTTTTGATGGCCCGATGCGCCAGATGATCTTGTCGGGCTGCCAGTCAATCTGAAAATAATAATAAGAAGAGCCAAAAAGTTCATCATCCCGTTCTGGCGACTTTTGGGTAAGGGCACGGTAATCCTTATCCCAGCGGTGTGCCCAGAAAGTTTTGTTCTCATAACGCACCGGATAACAGCCATCGTGGAATTCGGCAGGTTGCCAGCATGCCATATCCCAATTGGTACATGACACCATGATCTTATCATCATCGGCCAGAATTTCCTCCGGAAAGGGCACATTCCAGTTTTGAACGTTTTTCTGGTCATCGATGCCGTTGCTGTAAGCCGGGGGCAATACCCAGGAAGGACAGTATGGAACTGTTTTCAGAATTTCAAAATCTATTTCAGAATAGCCGACATTTTTCACACGCTGGTCCTGCCGTCCACCGTAATAGTTGGCCATGTACCCGTTGTTGTTGCAATCGCGGCGAAGGTTCCAGTCGGCCTGGCTTTGGGTGATGAGCCATATCGCATTGGTGAGCCCGTTCCACATATTGTTTTTATTCAACAACTCTGTCAGTTTACACTTCACCGTGTATTTACCAAAGGTCATCCCGTGGCGGGTGATCACGCCGACATTTTGTTTCTGCCATTTACCAAATTCCGATTTCGGATTACGCATGGCAATTTTATGGTTAACCGGATCAGAGATCACCGTTTCACACGGGCGTGGTGCCACCGAAGCGGTGATGGCCACCAACTCCTCTTTACGGTAAAACCGCTTGTTCCAGTTATAATCCATCCTTGTGTAATTGTCGTTGAGCACATCGGCAATCACAGGGATGTTGTTCATTTTGGTGGAAGGGTCGACATAATGGACAAACTGCTCAAAAGCAGCAGAATTGTAGATCGCCGGATCCTGGCTGCAACCTTCGTTTTTTGATTTATCCGCTTCTTCCCTGGAATAAGCAGATGGATTGATAAAAATCCCTGCTCCGGGGTCGGGGTTGGCTACCACTTTCAACAGACCGGGAAATTTTTGTACAATGGTGTTTTTCATTGATTTTCCTGCCCCGTAAAGGAAATAAAAGTAGGGATTCACGAATCCCGTTTCATTTTTAAGGCCAATGTTCAGGACCTGATCAGGAAATTGTTTGTTATCCACATTTTCCGAAGCCGTTACCACCAGCATAAAGCTGTAATTTCCAACGCGTGGGTTTCGTTTCCAGCGATCATTGTTTCCCTGGTCAAAATATTGCTGTTCGTTCCTTGGATTTCCAACGATGCGAAATTTACCTTCAATGGTGTGAAATTCATTGTCAACCGGAATGACACCAGTTTCAACAAAGGCCGTAACCGTCTCCTCCCAGCTTCCATAAAAATTCTCCCAGGCATCCGGATGCTGTTTGGTGGTATCAGACACGTTGCATTCAGGGAATTTGTACGATTCATTCTGGTAATAGATCTTGTAGGAATATTTCTGTGGCGTTTTTCCGGTGTTTTTTACCTTGAATTCTAATTTAAAAAAGCCGCCCTCCACCTGGCTGATTCCAGGAATGACAAATCCTTGTTTCATCGCCCCGGCATAATCGAGAGACAATGTTTCACCCTGTTTCCAGTTGGTGGTGGGATTGAAATCTTTCACCACAAATAATTCACTGACCACCTCCGGCGATCTGACTGGTTGCCGGCACGAAATGAGTGATCCGGAAAAGAGTATAAGCAGCAGGATATATCGGTGTACCGGTTTCATGAAGAAGGAGCTATTTGTTTACAGAGGGCGAATAAAGATGAACAAAATCGGGAAGAATTGCCTGGTAATGACGGTTTTTCAACACAGTGCCAACCGTCAGGAATGAAGCCGAAGATGGATTCAAAAAGCAGCCGGGAACAAGATTCAGCGCTTCATAATACTTTGGATTCTGGTCGAGGTTATATCCATGGAAATCAACATTGGACACGATGCCGAAGGTGGTGTCGTTGAACCGGATTTCCTTCAGGTCATAACGCCAATCGCGATTATACCGGAAAATAGCTGTTTTGTTTCCATCAGGGGATGTTTCAAAAAACAGATCGGACGGTTTGAGCGTGTCTAACCCGATTGTTTTACCAAGATATTGCTGCTTTTCACTGAAAACAGGATCCCACTTCTTTCCAGGCAAATTAAACTTCCGCAGGGTATATGCGATTTTTCCGTTGCTTTTGTTCCTGGTAACGGTCAACACAACATCTTTTGCCATTCCGGGAAGGAAGTGGCCAACAGAAATACCGGCTTCCTGAGTCGACAGGTCCCACTCAGCCTGGGGTTTATTGTCATCCCGGGCAATTACCCTCCATTTACTCCCGGAATTATTTGTGTTTTCAAACGACATGACCTTCCATGATCCATTGTTGTCAATCCAGAGAACCGCAGATTTGTGGTTTCCGGTAAAATCACCGGTATAAATTGAACCAGCCGGGGTATCCGATTGCCATAAAACGTTGATTGTGGTTTGCAATGTACCGTTGTTGTTGCAAATATTATCAGGTGGGTTAAAAGCACAGAGCATCCAGCCTTTTTCACCGACAAGGATCAATTGGTCTGCAGATGTTGGCAGAAACTTTCCTTTTAATATCTTTTTCACCGGGCCAACGGATGCCATGACAGAAGGGTTGCCCGGAACAATTTTCCTGAATTCACGGTTCCCGGGGCAAACAGCATAGATAGCAGGCTTTCCATCTTTTCCGACCATGATCAATGCATCGTTTCCGGTATTTAAAAAGTTCCCTGCAAGGAGGAAGTCATTTGAGTCGACATCAGCAGGATCAATTGTTTTTTCAAACGGCACTTTTTCCAGAAGAGTAACAGGAAACGGCGGAAAGTTAAATTTGGGCACATACCCGGCAGGTTTTGTCATATCCACCCGGGCTGAGTCCCCACGCCGGTCGGTGGCCCCGCCAAACGCGATAAAATAATCATCGACCAGGATATCGGTACTGCTGTTGTTCCAGAAATAGACCTGAATTTTGTAATCAGGTTTAAACTGGAATGCAGTCAGATCAAAATATTTGCTGATTTTAAACCACTTCCCCCTGGGAACTTCCGGTTCAACAATTCCGATACCCAGCCAGCAAACATTGACCCCGACTTCATTGGAGGCGGTAAAAACCAGGCTTCCCTTCACCTCATCTTTCGTTGGAAATACATAAATCCAGGCGCTGATGGCCACTGCTTTGAGGTTTTCAACCCCAACCTCGCCTGCTGTTCGCTCAACTGCCTTGCTAAAACTGTTTTTCCCGAATGCCTTAACGGCATACTGCCCTGAATGTGCAATTCCTTTGTAGAATCCATCGGGCATATCTTTGCCAGGTGCAACTTCAAAATCATAATAAAGTGTATGCGGTGACCGGTCGTGGCTGTTTTCGGGGTTCACAAACTCCTTTTCTGATCCTGCCGGCATTTTGACCACCTTGGTAAAGGGAAAGTATTTCAGTCCCAGCGCCAGCAGAACAATGAAAAAAAGCAACAGCAGGCTGAAGATGAGCAATTTCTTGTTTATTTTGTTCATGCTTCGGTGTTTAGCGGATCAGGATCATCTTGAGGCTACCCGTGAAATCACCGGCTTTCATACGGCAGGTATACACTCCGGGCGGAACCTGCCGGCCTTGCCCGTCTGTTCCATCCCAAATCTGCACATTCTCCCCGGCCGGCATGGAGGCATGGTTCCAGGTGCGTAACAATAGTCCCTGCAGAGAGTAGATTTCAATGTTGACATCGCTGGTAGTTGCCAGGTCAAAACTGATCTGTGTTCTGCCGGAGAAGGGATTAGGGATATTACCATTCAGGCTTGTTTGGTCAGCAGCTTTGTGACCGCCCACTTCAACCGGAAAAGTGACATGCAATGTAACCGGGATTACAAATTTATTGTTGTATAAATCGCGTGCAACCAGGTTGCAACGATAGGTGTCAGGTACAAGACCGGCTGCACTGAAATTTACAGCAACAATTCCTGTCTGGTTGTTCATCAGGCTTCCGGTTGCATTGGTGAGTGAAACCCAGGAATTTGCAAGTCCGAAATTTTTCACTTTGATATTTCCGGGTTGGGAATGTGGCATAACCCCGAGGCTGTCGCCACGCAAAGCATAAACCACAAAAACATCATTCAGAAATGATTCCCCGATCACGCCTGTCACGGTGGCAAATGCTGTTTCTCCGGGTTTGAGCACCCCTCTTCCACCGGAACTTTCACCATGCCAGTTAAGGGATGGACCGTTGCCCGGGCTGCCCTGAAATGTGAGTTCACCCAGCGACCCGCCAGAAAAATTGGTAGCCGAGGTCACCTCTACCCCGGGGGGAAAATCAAGTTTTACATGTTTAATATATTCATTATCGGCACTTTGATTGTTTACCGTGAACATCCAGTTGATCGCCTGTCCGGGTACAAATCCTTCGCTCCCGCAGGTAACAATGGAACCGGTCAGGTTATCAGTAACTTCATCCTTTTTATTGACAGTTGTATCAAATACCATCACCGAATAATTCATGATGCCGCCTCCGAGGTTGGTAACATAAAGTGATTGCGATGTGTTTTGGCCTGTTGGCAATGTTTTCTCCATGGAAAGTGGTGAAACAGAAAGTACAGGGATGGTTCCTTCGATCAGCGGAAGTTTGATATAATCGAGCAGAGCACCATCAAGGCCTGCCGCCACTGAATAATCTTTATGATACACCCATGACAGTGTATGGTACCCGGCAGGGACAGGGAAAGTCTCCTTACTCCACGGAATGACACCATCCCACCTGCCCATTTCGTAATTGTCGACAAAAAATGCCAGGTAATCATAATTTTTACTTCCGCTCGGGTCATACTCACAGGAAACGTTTTTATAGAAACTGACCTCCCCGTCGGCAAGTATCTGCGCCGTTATGTTTAAAATGCTTTCGGCGTTATCCGTGATGGTACTCGTACGCGAGCTGAAATATCCTTCATATTTTATCGCAGGTTCAATGTACCAGGGCCATTGTCCGGTACAATACCATGGAAACTTATTGAAATTGTTTGTTTCAAAATCCTCCACAATCTCCCCGGAAAAGAGGTAAACCGTATCGTGACTGGTAAAATCATTATTTGCGGTAAGATCAGATTTGATCAGGTACAAATGTTCAAAAGATGCGGAACTGCCTGCTGTTGCATGAAAAGTGAGTGTTTTGGACGAATCCGGCTTCAGCTGGTTCATATTGGCAGCATTTACACCAAGGGTCAGGTTGGTATCAAGCGAAGTCAGCAAAACACTGATGGCTGAAGCCTTTGTACTGCCCTGATTCTTGAAGGTAACCAGTAAATCCGCACTTTCACCGGCATCAGGCCGGCCGTTATCGCCATCTGAAAATTGTGTTCCGGTGATGCGAAAAACAGGTGCATGGGCAACCAGTTCGAGGGGCCGCTGAAAACCCTGCGATTGCGACTGAACATGCAGGACCAGCGTGAAAGAATGGTTGTCGGGCACTGTGGATGCTATCTTGAATGAAAAGGCATTGGCAAGGGTCAGGTTTTGTCCGCCGGTGATGGTTGCCAGGAATTCGGTACTGTCGATCAGGGTTACATAAGGGTCTGTTTCTGTGATGGAAAAGGTGATCTGGTTCATCGTCTGACTCCCGATATTGTTGATATTGAGAGTCATAAATGCTATTTCGCCATATTCGATCAGACTGTCGCCACCAGACAGGATCGATTGGTTGATCAGCATCCCGTATGTACTGAACAGCAAAACTTTGGTGGAAGAGATATTGTTATTATCGGTTACCCGGAATTTCACAGGGAGGTTCTGGTAGGAATAGGTAGGCGTGCCGGTGAAATGGCCATCTTCTGTAATCTGCATTTCCGGCGGAAAACCGCAGGTAGTAAATTTATCGAGGGTATTGGTTGTAATGGAAGGCCCGTTGTGCAAAGAGGTAAACTGGTAATTTTTATTATCGCCGGACGACAATCCTCCGGTCCAGGTGGTGCCGGGGGGAAAGGTCATATCACCATAATAATACTCAATGGTCCCGTTGGGAAAAAGTTTCACTGCGAAGTTCAGGTTGGTGCTGCCCTGCATGTTGTAGAGGGAGGCCTTCCACCTGATGATGGCGTAGTTGGCATTGCCTTCAAACCAAACTCCCTGGCTATAGGATGGATAGATGGCAAGGTCGCTCATAAACGGGGAGATGATGCTGGTCTGTCTGAACAAAAGCATTTTATCGATGAGGTACGGCCAGGTATAGGGCTGGTCATCAAACAGGATATATCCATCAGCGTAGATATATACCTTGCTTACATTTTTCTTATAGAAAGGAAAATTAAAATCGAGTGTTTTAATGGCATATCCCGTATTGTTGTTGGTAAGTGTAAGCTGCTGCGCAGTTACGGTGGGGAAAGCAGCTGGAAGGGTTGTTTCGGGGTAATCGAGTTTTGCATCCCACAGATAAGGCTGGGTACCTCCGTTGGCAGTGAGCGTGGCATTGTATGGCTGGTACAATTGTGCCGGAGGCAAAGTTGCGTTGGTTATGGAGGGTTTGACAACGCCCAGGGTATAGTTCATGCTCAGGCGGGTTGTGGTGTTATTCAGCAGTGCGACATTTGAACCCGGATAATTGGTGATGACCGGCGTGGTACCTGTGTAATCAATCAGCGACCAGTTTATGATCTCACCGGTTGCAGTACCAGAAGCGTCTGTTTCCTGAACCTGTAAAAAATATTTCGCAGGCTGGTTGCTGGTGATCTGGTTGATCAGCGGTGCCAGGTCGAGCCCGAATTCAATGGTTTTATCAGCTTCCGTGGTTCCGCCCTGCATAAAAAGGTCGCCTCCCTGGTTGTTAAATATCGGGAATTCCTGAACATAAGAGGGAAGTGATGCAGATAAATCATTGTTCACGCCGGCGGTGACCTTTATTTTAGTCCGTGAGGTGTGTTTGAGGGTGACCTTCATGGTAAGTTTGGGCGAGCAGGTGTTCTTTACATCTACGATATAGACCGTATGGTTCCAGATGCCGCCAAATCCGATATTATCCGCCAGGTTTTTATACATGGTATAACAAAAGCCGGAGTTGCACCAGCCGGTACCTGCGTAGCCATTGGCAAATTTCAATCCGCCCTTCTCCCAGTCATGCATATTCACGATCCCGTCGCCATTGATGTCGATGTTGTTGGTGTATTGCCCGTCGCCATTGAAATCGTATCGGATGGAATCGTTGTAACCGCAGATAGTCCAGCCATGCGAGGGGCTTCCTCCCCAGGAGGTCTGCACAGCTTTACCGGCTTCGGGTGTCCCTGCAGGCAGGGTGGGGACCGGCGGGCTGAAATATTGGGCGTAAATATTGGCAACTCCGCCAACCGATCCGCCTTCAAGATGGTCGAAAAGCCAGTATTTTAAGGTTTGCAAGCCTTCGGGTGAATCTACCCTGATTGCCTTCACCGAGTTGAGGCGGTTGGCCATGCCATTGTAATACTTGTCATACCCCGAAATCCAGCGGGTATATCCTCCTGTGTTCAACGCACCACCATAATCAACAACATTCATATTTCCGCAAGCCCTCACGATTTCCCAGGAATCAAAAAAACTGGCGCCCTGGTAGTTGTTGGCGTTGTTTAAAAAATCCCAGGTGAAATGAGTCGGATACTGGTTCGCGGCCTGGTTTGCTGCCAACCCGCGCAGGCGGTTGATTTCGTAGCAAAAGTTGAATGCAACGCCCGCCGATTGCCCGCATTCATACCCCGATTGTGCCGTAATGGGCCTGAAATAGGGTTGTGTGGAATTATCGACACTTGTTGGCAAAAGAGGTGCATTGGCCCCTTTGTAAGCATCGGGCAACTGCAATTCCGGGATATTCGACAACACGAAAAGTTCATCCGGGGTGAGTGAAACAGGTTCAATGCCCTTCTGGAAAGGCAGGTTCTGTGCAATTACCGTGAATCCGGAAAAAACAATAATTGTCAGGGCTAACAGTACGATGATTTTTTTCATGGCGACGATCCCTTTGAAACATTACAAATTTACTGATTCTTTTTCGATTGCCCGTAGGAATAAATGGCATCTTCTCTGATCAACTCGTTCAATGGCCTGTTTTGAGCCTGCGCTTTTTTTACCATAAACCGGAACCAGTCACGATCGTTTCTGATGTCGTTTTCAACCCCATTCACAGGCGAATCTTGTATTTCAGGGTGAAAAGCCATGAAAGCCTCATCTGCAAAATTCCAGAAGCCGCAATGAAGGTTGATTTCAGAGGACATCAGCAGGATGATCTGATACTTTTTCAATTTCTCGCGGAGATTCGTTTTATCCACATAGGGAGGAGGATCCTGATTCTGCGAGGGATAAATCTTTTTATTGTAATACCAGTAATCCTGTGATTGAAATAACTTACGGCCATAAGTCTCAACGATGTTGATGTAGTAACTGTCGGCAATGACCAGCGCCGATAAAGAACGGGGTACCGAAGGATCGAAGGTGATGGTCGGGTAAGCACCGGGGGCAGGCTTCAACGGGCACAGCAGGTTAAGTAATTCACCAATGTCGTTATCGGTGCCACGCGGTGTTGTGGAGGCGATAAGCGGATCTGTTGTGAATTTTGGCAACAGCGTGCCCGTTGCCTCTTCAATGGCTTTTGCAAGGGTATCTACGGCAAACGGCACCCCGTAAAGGCTCCAGTGCATGCCGTACTTCGGAAACAACGGGTAGTGCGAAGTCTCTTTGAGTTGAAGGAAGTAGCTGTTCAGGTCGAGGAGGTTCAGCCCGGACTCCTGTGATCGTTTAACCATGTAATCATAGTTGGTTTGGGTTCGTTTTTCCGGATGGAAACGATCGGGAATAAACTCGGGATAAAAACTCGCCTTTCCAGGCTCAAAGACCAGCAATAGCGGGATACCATAAGCCTTCAGGCTGTCGGTCACGTTTTTCAGGCGTGCCAGTTTTTCATCAATCACCGGTTTCCCGATAAAAAATTCACCCGTATATTCATGAATATAATCCTCCTCAAACAGGTACCCCTCTTTCCCCAGGATAAAACCTGCTGCATGGATGATCCCAAAAAGGCTGTAATCAACCTGATTGCTGACACTTATCAGCAAATTGCGCAGTCCGACGTAATCCGTGAGGTTGGTTGAATAGTCATGCTGAAACGTTGAGTTCAACCACCCTTCCCGGGTGAATGAATTCAGTGAAGGAGGTGCATTTTTATGAAAATAACCTTTCAGGTCTGGTTCTTTCAAAAGGCCCAGTACCGACTGCAGCGCAGAAGCAGCGAGGGTCAGCAACATCAAAAGCAACAGAGAAACCTTGGCAATGCGCATATTCCAGTGACGGATCGTTTTAATTCTACACAAAACTAATGAAAATTGACACCCGTTTGCTCCCCTTGTCTATCTTTGTGCCCTTTCTGCAAGCAAAACACATGAAAGGTTTCTTCAAAAATAAGGTCCATTTAGTTATCCTGGCGTCTGTTTTTATCCTGATTTTCACTTTGTCGTTGTTATCCCTGGGATATTTCGGTGGTGCCGATAACATATCTCATTATCTTATTTCACATTACGCATTCAAATACCCGCATCTGTTCCTCTATTCCTGGGGTCGTCCGCTGTACACCATCCTTTCCGCTCCCTTTGCCCAGTTTGGATTGCAGGGGGTTAAACTGCTCAACATCCTGCTGGGGATTTCCACGGCCTGGCTTGCGTATCGCACAGCCATGATGCTGAAAATAAAGCCGGCTTTCCTTTCCGTGGTTTTTGTCTGTTTTACCCCGCTTTATTTCATGATGATGCCTACCGCACTCACTGAAATCCTATTCAGTTTCGTGCTGGTGCTCTCGGTATTTCTTTTTATCCGTGGAAATTATATTGCATCTGCACTGGTGGTCTCCTTTTTGCCCTTCGCCCGCACCGAGGGGTTTATCATTCTTCCGGTTTTTTTGTTTGCATTATGGCGGGCAAAGCAGTATAAAGCCATCCCATGGCTGGCAACCGGTGTGATCTTTTTCAGCATCCTGGGCAGTTGGTATTACAAGGACCTTTTCTGGGTTTTCACACAATTCCCCTACCCGGTCACCTACCATCACCCCATCTACAACAAGGGCGGAAGTTTGTGGCATTTCCTCCAAACCCGCGATTCCACCCTGGGATTGCCGCTGGAAATCCTGTTCCTGGCAGGGACCATTGGCATCGGACGTGATTTTTTTTCGGGTGATCAAAACCTCCGCCACCGGATGCATTTGCTCGCTGCCCTGGTGCTGGGGCCATTTCTCCTGTATCTGGCCTTTCATTCCTTCCTATTCTGGAAAGCCATGGGAGGTTCCCTGGGACTGGAACGGGTACTTGCCGCCGTGATGCCATTTGCAGCGCTGGTGGCACTTAAAGGCTACGCCACGCTGGAAGAGGTTGCCGGGCAAAACCGCACGATCCGAAGTATTTTCATGCTGTTGGTGATCGCCTTCGTCGTAATCATTCCATTCAGATGGAATGTGATCCCTTTTCCGCTCTCTCCTGAAGAAAAAATCATCAAAGAAGCCACTGAATGGATAAAAACCTCGACCTATTCCAACCGGCTGGTGTATTATACCGACAACAATGTGCCCTATTACCTTGGCATTGATCCGTACAGGAAATCACCCGCTGCCTGCTACCTTTTCGGCGATGAGAAATATCTCGATACGATCCCGCCAGGATCACTGTTGGTTTGGGATGCGCACTTCGGTGCCAATGAATCGAAGGTTCCACTTGATTCACTCCTGGGAAATCCACATCAGCAACTCATCAAATATTTCAGGCCCGAAAAGCCATGGATCACTTTCGGCGGCCATGAATACGATTGTTACATCACCGTGGCCCTGGCTGAGGGACAATCAGCCGACAACCTGACCATCCGCGATTCGCTGGTAGAGATCCTGGAATCCGGACATAGCCTTGATACTATTCTTCAAAAATCATTTGAACAGCCCGGTGATGCCGGTGATCCATCTTGTTTATCCCGGAATTTCGTCCACAAAGGGAGTTTCGCGTACCTGATGGACGGGCGTACTGAATTCAGTCCCGGTTTATGCCTGCCAGTCAAAGATATCCGCATTGCCCGTATCGATTCATCCCTGTCATCCAGCGCCCATAAAGCGGGAATCCGGGCTGTGGCTTATGTTTATCTGACTGAACCAGCCAGCACAGCCAACACCCTGCTGGTCATCTCTTTTGAACACAAGAACAAGCCATACAGCTACACTTCGATGAATCTGAACGAACAAAAGTTAAAGCCAAACCGCTGGAACAGGATCAGCCTCACGGCACCATTACCGGCATTCAAATCGCCCGGTGACCTTTTAAAGGTTTATATCTGGAATCCCGGGAAACAGCTGTTTTATCTGGATGATCTGAGAATTGTTGCCCAGGAAGTGCCACCTGACAAATGAAGGATTTCTTGTTATCTCAGGTTTGACATTCGGAAATTATTACAATAAAGAAGATCAGGAGGAATCTCTTTTCAAAATCATCAAAAAACCATGAAAACGCAGCAAATGGCAATATGCCTTTGGTTCGACAGCCAGGCTGAAGAGGCCGCCCGGTTTTATACCTCCATTTTTGAAGATTCCGAGATCGGTCAAGTTTGACATCGATGCTTTGAAAAAAGCGTTTGACGGGGACTAACTGAAACACTAATCAACCGGTCCGACGTCCTGTTTACTTCCGAACACCATCTCATTTTTCAAATGGAGGAGCCGGTAAACATAAGCCTTTCGTACCGTATCCTGCCCGCGGAAAAGGCAGAGGGTATCGGCTGGCATGATGGTGTCGAACAACGCACCATATAAGGATGCCGGATCTTCGAAATCATCGCTGAGGGCAATGTAATAGGCATTGCTGCCCATTTTCAGATTGCCGCGTAGCTGGTTGATCCAGTAATATTTGTGAATCCGTTCCAGGGTTCCAAGGGCATATACCGGTTTGTCTATCTTCCGTCCAACGTAATAGTCAATGTTGGCTGCAGGAAACCACCTGAAAGTGAGAATTGGTGAGCTTTTGTCCATCAGGCCAATTTTTTCATCCGATTTTGCAAGAGGTGCAAACTTTGCCCCAAGCTCATTCCATCCTGCCATATCGTGCGAAACATCATCGAGTTTCCATCTGCTGAGCGGTACCCACCCATACCTGATCTGGCCGATGCCAGTGACCACGACCAGCATGATAAAGGCAAGTGAGATCATCACCGGCCAGGGTACCACACGCATCTTTGCATCCGGGCCCTTCGGTTCAGAAAGGAATGCTGCCGCAAGAATGATGAAACCCAGGTAACCCGGGCCTGTCCAGTGGGGAAGGGTGGCACGGAAAAGCGAAAAGGAGATAAAGACCAATACCAGCGGAACACTGATCCATAACAGGATTTGTTTGTAATCGGCCCGGATGAACTGTTTACCACGGATGAGCGCGATAAAAGTCACTATAATGATCAATACATTCACCGGGTTGTTGTAAAAAAACTCACCGACAATTTCCGTGAGGAAATATTGGGGCTGCAAACCCGATTCCGTGATGCCTACCCGGTTCTCATGAAAGGTAAAACTGATGAAATCATTCTGAAAGTTCCATAAAGCCACGGGAATACAGAGAAGTAAAAAAATCAGCAGGGCTCCATAGGTCTCTTTTGCGCCGAACCATCTTCGGTTGTAGAACAACAAATAGAAAAAAACGCCGCTCAGTAAAAAAACGGAATGATACTTCGATAAAAAAGCCAGTCCGGCCGTAAGCCCCGCCAGTAAGAACAACATCCTGCTTTTCTTTGTCAGATCGCGGTCGGGCAGTGATTGGAGCAGGAGATACAAGGTCAGCAGCCAGAAAAAGACCTGAGGTGTATCCGGAAGGATAAAGGTGCCACTCAGGATAAGCCCGTACAACGAAGCGGTAAAAAGGAGTGCGGCATAGAGTCCGGTGAGGGGGTTCTTGATATGCCGGCCAATCAGGAACATCAATCCGGTGCTGAGGGTTCCAAGCACCACCGAGGCCAGCCGCAGGAAAAATTCGCTGTCGAAGGTAAGGTTCAGTGTAAAAAGCTGGATCATCAGCCCCACCATCGGCGGATGGTCGAAATGGCTGAGCGCCGGAAATCTGGCGTAGGTCCAGTAATATACCTCATCATTTCCCAGTTCAATAAAACCGGCAATGAACCCGCGGATAAGGATGGAGATTGCCAGAAGTATGAAGAAGGTTATGTATATTTTGCGGTTTGAGGGCATGGAATTAATGTGATGATGTGATGATGTGATGATGTGATGATGTGATGATGTGATAATGTGATGATTTATTGATGTATTAATTTCTAATTACCGCGGTTCACCCGTTCACCCGTTCACCCGTTCACCCGTTCACCCGTTCACCCGTTCACCAAAAACTAACCAGCAACTTAATATTCAAAAACACCACGATAAACCCGACAACGAGCAGCATGACTTTCGTGGAGGTTTTATTCACATATTTCCCCATCACTTTCCCTGATGAAGTAAGGTAGATTTGCAGGAAGATGGTAAATGGCAATTGAATGCTGAGGACCATCTGTGAAATGATCAATCCCTGGTATGGGTTGCTGATCAGGAAGATGATGAGCAGGGCTACCACCAGTGAAATGATCACTCCCAGCCGTGAATGGCTGTCGTGGATGTCGTATGGCTCCCCGAAAAGGCCGGCGAAGATGCTTCCTCCGGCCATTCCCGAGGTAATGGTGGAAGCAATGCCGGCGAAGAGCAAGGCCACACCAAATATGACAGCAGCATTGTTTCCGAGAAGGGGTTTAAGAATACTTCCTGCCTGTTGAAGTTCACTCACCGGAATTTGTTTTGTGAAAAATGCCGTCGCTGCGAGCAAAATGATGGCACTGTTGATGGCCCAGCCGATGAGCATGGAAAAAAGGGTGTCGAAAAGTTCATAATCCAGCTGCCGTTTGATCACCTTGTCGTCCTCCAGGTTCCATTGCCGGCTCTGGATGATTTCGGAATGAAGAAAGAGATTATGAGGCATCACCACAGCTCCCAGCACACTCATTACAATAATCATTGATCCCTGCGGAATACTTGGTTTTACCCAGCCGATCCCGGCCTGTACCCAATTGACATCAACCAGTGTAAGTTCATACAAAAAAGAGAGTCCGATGATAGAGACAAAGGCAATGATGAATTTCTCAATTTTATGGTAGGAATTGGTGAACAGCATGATCATCACGAAAACAAAGGCCATGATGGCACCTGCTGGCACCGGTATGTCAAACAGCATATTGAGCGCCACTGCAGCCCCCAGTATTTCGGCAAGGGAAGTTGATACGGATGCACCCATGGCCGAAATCAGCACGGTTCGGGATATCCAGGGCGGTGTATGCAGATTTGCTGCTTCCGACAGGCAAAGCCCCGTTGCAATTCCGAGATGGGCAACATTGTGTTGCAGGATGATCAGCATGATGGTCGACAGTGTGACCATCCACAGCAATTCATACCCGAACTCCGACCCGGCAGCAATGTTTGATGCCCAGTTCCCCGGATCAATAAAGCCAACGGTTACCAGCAACCCCGGCCCGATATACTTCAGGATGTCAAGCCCGCCAAAACGCGGTTTGTGATCACGCCGCCGAAGATCCTTTATAAAATCAAAAACCATGGGGCATCAAGCATTGTTGGTGCTATTTTGCAGCCACCACGGACTTCAGCAGACCGTATTTCTGCCAATCGGCATAAATATTCTGGGCAATATTCACTGCCGACTGATCAACATACTGAGGATCGGTAACAGTTATCTGACCTGTCCACAAAGCTTCTTTGGAACCCTTTACATACAGGCTGGCCTGGAGGTTTACGACAGAGGTGGTTGTCCAGTAACCGCCGGTTGAAACAGTGCCGCCATAATAGCCGCCGCCACCGTAAAAGCCGCCACCATAGTAGCCGCCACCCCAGTAGCCGCCGCCCCAATAGCCGCCAAATCCACCGGTTGAATATGTGGTAGGAGGAACATAACTTTCACTTTTATCGGTGCCTTTATAGACGAACACCAACACACCATCAGCACCCATGCTGTCGCATTTCCGCTTGATATCTTCAATCGGATATTTGATGTTCGGATTCAGAAAGTCAAGGGAACCAATGGCTTTGAGCCCCTGTTTTTCAAAATAGGCATCCACCGATTGTTCAAATGGTTTCATGTATTCCAGTTTGTCAAACAAAGGCATGACCACCACTTTTGAGACCTGAGATTTGTTGTCAGGATTTTTCCAACTGGTAAGTGTGACAGGCGAGCCACAAGAGTTGAGGATAAAGAGCGCTGCGAGTGCCAAAAGGCCAAAATAAATTTTTCCTGTTTTCATAGATTCATATTTTTGTGTAAAATTAACAAAATTTCAGTGGGAAAAGTAAATTTTTGATTCATTGTAGAAGGAATTGTAAAACAACGCATTAAACTCAAAATGGATAATATTATTCATCTCGATGCCTGCTATCTGCAAATATCTTGGCAACTTGACCCAGGCCGACAATCAAGTGTATGAAAAAAGGGGGATCTCCTTTCGATCCCCCTTTTTAACTTCATAGCTATTTCTATAAAATCCATTACTGTTTGATAATCTTCTCTGTTCCGGCAAGTTTTCCACTGACCACCCGGATGAAATAGACCCCGACCGGTTTTCCTTCCAGGGTTAAATCATACCTCCTCTGGCCTTGCAGCGATGCAGAAAACACACGATCACCAAGCATTCCATACATTTCGACTTTGAGTCCGGCAGTTTCTTCCATACCTTTGATTTCGAGGAAGAACCCGCCGGTGGTTGGATTGGGATAAATTGAGAAGAACGATTTTTCAGTAACCGGGTAAGGTTCAGGTTCTAACTGGGGAACTGCCATAATTGAAGCAGACTTTGCGCCACACCAAGGGCCGCCGGAGGCGATATAACCATTCATATAACCTCCGTATACGACCTTAGTGCCTGCGTAATAAACGATGTTTTGTCCTGCAATCATGGTTGCCTGGCCACCTTCTCCAACGATAAAGGTACTCAGGTACGTGGGCGGAGGCCCGGCGACTATGATTGTCTGGGAGGCGTTGTAGCACCTTGTGTCAATTACATTCAGGTTTTGCAGGGTTAATTGCAAAGGAAGTGCGGAATTAACAGTTACCGGGAATATGGTTGGTGAGGGGGCTGTACATCCATTTGGAGTTGTGAAATTTACACTCACCGTTTGCGCCCCAACTGTATTCCAGGTCACAGATATGGCATTGGTTCCGGCACCGCCGGTAATGGTGCCTCCCGCAGAAACGGTCCATATATAGCCAGTCATTCCGGATTGCGTAGTATAAATGTTTCCGGTTGTATTGACGATTGGAGATACAGGCCCTGTGATGATTGGAACATTGGGTAGTGCGAACTTATTGCCAAAGTCTTTGTTATTTATGCTCTGTCCTGCTGCCAAGGTAACAGTATAAGTTCCTGGAAATACAGGAGCTGTCTGAGTCCAGCAACTTTGCAGGACTTCAGAAACTGTGTATGATCCGGGGAAGAGGTTTGGAAAACTGTAACTGCCGTTGGTGCCTGTAATAACTGAGGTTCCATTCTGAAGCATGATGGTCCATCCCGCCATACCCGGCTCACCAGGATCTTTGATTCCATCGCCATCCAGGTCGTTGAACTTCATTCCGTTTATCGATCCAAGGCCTTTGCACTTTCCGGCGCATCCGGCCAACACAATTAAGTTAATTTCCTGGGGAGTAATCACACGGTGAAATATTTCGAGTTCATCAAGAATTCCCTGATAGATCGCAGTATTAAAATAATCATTCCCTATCCTTAATAACACCCCGTTTGAAATAGAACCCTGGCGACTAAGCGGGCTGTGATTTGCAAGATATGCCCCGTCAAGGTAAAACCGGATCCCGGTTGAACTTTTTCTGTCAACCGTTACAGCCACATGGTGCCAGTTTCCATCAGCAACAAAAATATTGGTTATATAATCTGTTGACACAAAATCCGCCAATTGTAAACCAAGATGGCCATTGTTTAAGAAGAAATAATATCCCAGGGTCACGTATGGATTTATATAACGTTTATCCACAATAGAAACTGTTCCTATTGAGTCTGATGTCTTGATCCACGCATCGATGCTGAAGTTTGTTGAGTCGAAATTCAAATCAGGATGATCAGGCACTTCTACATAATCATCTATCCCGTCAAAAGACAATGCAATGGCAACTTTCCCAAGGATGGGCAACGGAGTGTTGACATAGTCCCCATCACTGGGGAATCCGGCAATATCGTGGGCAATTGTTCCGGTACCTTCGTCAAAATGCCACCAGGCAACCATACCCAACGGGGGTGAAGTACAAGAATCGAACTTATTACCGAAATCCAGATTATTCATATTCTGTCCGGAATTTAGTGTGACGGTATGTGTTCCGGGGAAAGAAGGTGTTGTCTGAGTCCAACAACTTTGGGGGACTTCCGACAGGGTATACGTTCCGGGAACCAGGTTCAGGAAACTGTAATTTCCGGCATTATCGGTCGTTACTGCATTTCCGCCGTTTAACATGATGGTCCAGTTGGGAAGACCAGGTTCACCTGCATCTTTCACCCCGTTACCATTCAAATCGTTAAATTTCATCCCATTGATGGAACCAACCTGTGTGGTGTCTTTACACTTGCCGGCACATCCGGCCATCACGATGGAGGTAATTTCCGTGGAAGTAAGTACCCGGTTAAATATTTCGACTTCGTCAAGAATCCCCTGATAAATCGAACCAAAAGTATTACTAAGGCCCAACCTTAATGGATTTGAATTGGTGAGCGAACCCGTGTGGGCCAAGGGATTGTTAGTTGCCAGACATATCCCGTCGAGGTAGAATCGTATGCCGGCAGGGTTGTTTCGTTCAACAGTTACAGCCACGTGATGCCAGTTTCCGTCGGCAACAAACACATTGGAAATATAGTTTGTATATCCTCCGTCTCCCAATTGCAATGCGAGTTTACCATCGGACAAGAAAAAGTAATATCCCTCGAATAATAATGAACTGGTGACATCAACAAACCGTTTATCGACAATGGTATTCGTCCCTGAATTGCCTGATGTCTTGATCCAGGCATCGATGCTGAAGTTTGTTGTGCCAAAATTGAGTTCAGCATGATTGGGGACTTCGACATAATCGTCTATCCCGTCGAACGACAAACCATTCGCAACTTTTCCCGTTACGGGTAAGGGACCGTTGAAATAAGTACCGTTGTTGGAGAATCCGGCAATATCGTGGGCAACCGGTCCGGAACTTTCATCAAGATGCCACCATGCCACCATGCCAGCCGGAGGGGGAACGCACACATCCGCCTGATTACCGAAATTCAGATTGCTATAAGACTCGCCTGATGAAAGTGCGATGGTGTATGTGCCAGGTAAGGCAGGTGCTGTCTGATGCCAGCAATTTTGCGGAACTTCAGAGATGGTGTAAGTTCCGGGTTGAAGATACAAAAAGCTGTAATTTCCATTGTTATCTGTCGTTGTTGTTCTGGCAGATGTTCCGGCCAGATTGATCACCCAGTTGGGTAGCCCGGGTTCGCCGGTGTCTTTTACGCCATTGCCGTTCAAATCATTGAACTTCGTTCCGTGGAACTGTCCATACTGAAGGGCAGATGAATCTTTACACTTGCCCTCGCATCCTGCATTGTAGATGGAGGCAATTTCAGAAATATCCAATGCCCTTGTAAATATTTCTATTTCATCCAGTAACCCATTGAAATAATCGTTTGCGAATGCACACGAGCCACAATTCAAACGGCTGGAATGACCTATATCCAATATCGATGGGCTATTGGCACCGTCAACAAAAGTACCGGGAATCGGGGTAAATGTTCCAATCGGGGTTCCGTTGTAATAGAATGTTCCAACACCTGTTCTTGAAATTACAACCGCTATATGTTGCCACTGGTTTCGCACAATGGGTGTTGAAACAGACAGGAATTCACTTGCCGGGGACCAGTAGTTGCTCACATCATCCTTCAAAGCCAGCCCGAGCCTCATGATATCCCATTGATTGGTTATGGGGTTCCACTGTTCGTTGTTCACAAAGAGGGTAATTCCGGGGCGCATCCAGGCGGGAGTCCCATATCCAAAATAATTTGTAACACGATTATCGAGGATGATCCTGTGTTGACTGCGATTGAAAATCGAAACATCATACGAAGACAAATTTTCAGGATAAATCCATGCATCAATTGTAAAATCACCGTCCCCAACATCTACAAAAGGATCGTTTGGCACCCTGATGACAGCCTGGTTTGCACGGTTAAATCTGACTGCTCCCTCTACTTTACCGGTTACATCCACCGGAAGGGCACACGGAGTTGTTCCATTATGATTTCCGGCGATGTCTAAAAGGTTATTCGAAATGAGTGTCCCCTGACCATCGAGTGGCCACCATGCGATCATATCGGGCGGCGGCGGTACACAAACATCCTGTATATTGCCAAATTCCAAATTACCTATAGACTGCCCTGCTTCAAGGGTAACGGTATATGTTGCCGGGTTGTCTGGCTGTGTTTGATGCCAGCAATTTTGTTGAACTTCAGAAACGGTATAAGTACCACCGGGAAGGTTGGAAAAGCAGTAATTTCCATAACTATCGGTTGTGGTGGTATAAGTTCCTCCGTTGAGTTGAATTACCCAGTTTGCAAGCCCAGGCTCCCCGGGATCCCTCACCCCATTGCCATTCAAGTCGTTGTATTTAAACCCGCAAAGCATATTTTCCCCTATAGAAGTCAAACTTGCCAGATCGGATTCTGCCGGCAATGGATAAACATTTTGCAGGACACTGTTAATATAGTAGTATCCCGTTGCTCTTAATGCGAAACTATTGTATGCAATTTTTCCGTATGGGGTACCAAGGGGTAGCTGAACCTTGTAATCGCAGGTTAATTCATCACCGGGTTCTAATTTGAGTGGTGTCAGACTGAAATCGAATTTCACATTCCGGTAGGAACCGGCTGTTGACCAGACAGGGTTGGAAGGTGTACAATTAGCTGGTGAAAAGTCCAACTCAGGAAGACATATTTTTTGATCATCATTCACCAAAACAGACGGACTATTTGAATTAAATGTTTGATTGACCATGATATACGGCCATGTGCCTGATGGTGTATTTACTATGGTGGAATATTCGAGTTCAAACTGGCTGCCTCTGTTGTTTGGAATTGTCCGGTTCAAAATCATTCTGTCATCATTCAATCCGTAGTTTTGCGGCAGCATATCTACCAGAATAATATTCTTAACAGGATAATTGGAGGTGTTTTTATACTTAAGTCTGTACGTAACAAGCGAGCCGGGAGTTGCTGCTGCAGTTTTTCCCCATGGTCCAGTGCCAACCCTGATCAATTTTTCTACCTGCGCCCCATAAACACTGTTAACAGTGATATATTCCGTATTTGACACCTTGGGTGCCAGAAGTGAGCCTCCGCTTACGGTAAAGAAATTTGGCACACTGCCGGCCAGGGCATATTGTTTAACCCTGACATTAAACTCAATATAGTAATATGGCACGCCATCTACCGGACAAGTGTACCAATAATTGAATTTATCGCAGTTGGGCCCTATGGGAGGTAAATTCCATGTTATGGTTTGGCCTGTTGGGCCTGTCTGAACTGGTGGAGCTACCAGCCACGTTGTTGCTGAGGCAGGTTTGTTAGGGTAAGTGCCACAACTTATATTTCCATCCAATGAAGAGTAATATAATTCAAAGCCTGGCACATATTCCAGATTGGAGTTTAACACATCCGTAACTTGCGCCGATGTAAGATCCTGACTGCCTATATTCTGTATTCTCAACCTGTACCTGATTATGTCTCCATACAAATATGATTGAAGCTTATTGCACACCGACTTTACTGCACACACTTTTGGCTGATAATTTTCGATGGTAAAGTTAACTGTCGAACTGGAGGGAAGCAGCGTGGATGAAGGAGGGTAAGTTATATTCATCGTATTGCTGATTGTTGTATTCGGGGCATTCGGGCCAACTGTAAAATAAATATCAAAGCAGTATATCTTGCCTTGTTGAAGTGGTGTTGGCGAACCAAAATTCCTTAGTTCAACAACCAGGGGAGATATTAATGAAGTGTTATACCAGACATTGTTTATTGGTGTTACAGGACCATTACCGTTTATAAATAGTTCGAATGGAATGGGAGTACTATACCATTGGTAAGTATCAAAAACAATTTTTGTAACAACTACGTTATTGGGAACATTATCAAGAATATCACAAACATCAAGAGGACCAGTGCCCGAATTTGTAACCGATAGCCGGTAAAACCCGTTACACCCGGGAACCGGATTGGTTATATAAACAGCTTTTCCAGGCAAACCGGCAGGTGCATTTGCTCCAAGGGCTACATTTGCACAGCTTGTATTGCTGGTAACGGTATTTTGCAAGGGAAATGGGAAATTGCATGAAGTTGCAGTATAACTTGCGCAGTTTTGAACAGGCGGTGTTCCCAATGGGAAAAAATTACCAGGGTAATGGATCCTTAAACTAACTATAATAATGGGGGTTCCTTCGAATATATCTATAGGCAAATTTGAGATCGTAAATTGAACAAAATTAGAATTTACAGGGGAAATTATATTTGTTATTACAGCGTTACAATTATTAAAGAATGTTCCTATACTACCCGATACGTAATGCGCGTTTTGGGGAAAAAAATCTGTGACCACAATGTTACTTAAGTTCTGTTGTCCGTAGATACTGCCGTGAAGTGGATTTGGTTTTGATATCGTCAGATTATATTCAATCTCCCCGTCAACAACTCCTTGATAAACAATGTTTGTGCCAGTTCCTGTATAGGGCAACGGCGAATCCTTTCTTATACAAAAAGGATTACGAACAGCAACGGGTGTTACCGATAGATATCCGGTGCATAAAGGATTCGAGGTCATCAATGCACCAGAATTTCCAATGGTTTCCATACAGGAATTATTATCTATAAATGCTCCATCACAGGTAGTTCCGGGCGGGAAATGGACATTGATCTGAAAATTATAAGTCCCCTGTACATAGTTTCCGGGAGGCACGGTATATGTTAAAACTGTTGCCGATAAGGTTTGGTAGAAAGAATAATTGGTGGAGGTTTCTACTATCAATGGATGTGGGATTACATCTTTAATTATAATGTCTGTGCCAGAGGCCACATTAGGGGGGATTGTGTAAAAGATCGAATAGGTAAACGTAACACCGGAGAGTACAGAAGTGACATTTACCTGTGTTTTGAGAAGAAACCCGTTATCTTCAACCCAAATAGTTTCCTGGGGCGTTCCATCGACAGGAGGGAATGATGGTAGACATTGAGTGTAAACTTCCAGGCCAAAGCTCAGGAAGAATAGGATGACATAAATTTTTTTCATACCAGTTAGATGTTAATATTGTTTCATTTTATAATCCGCTCTTTTATCGGTGACTGCTTAATAATATCAGTAAGGAGTCATGATTGGAATGTCAATATTAAGATACTTCATGCCAATAATACCATTACAATGTGTGAACGGTAACGTTGTTTGATTGACAGGTTGTTTTGGTGAGTGAACGGTATGGGGCCGTTAACATTCCGGGTACAGTCTTTTCGGTTCCGGCATGATTTCCTGGAACAACTCAGTTTGTTTTTCCGTTAATTCCCTGAGTTCTGGTGAAAATCGGGCGGGAATGGGGGCCAGTCAAGGCTCATTACATTTCTACCCATAATCATGTCATCCCTTCGGGATTTATTGAAAATCTATTCTTTACCGTTCTACAATCATGTCATCCCTTCGGGATTTATTGGAAAACTATTCTTTACCTGCTGCTATCATATCATTCCTCCCATTGGTTTTCCCCCTTCGGATTTAGAATTTGGCACTTGGAATTTGGAATTTATTTAGGATGTACCATTTTATCCCAATCTGATTTTATCACTCAGCCTGACACAACACCTAAATTTTCCCAAAGCCCGAAGGGCTAATATTATTGTAGAAAGAATTGTAAAACACCGTATTAAAAACCCAGAATGGGTGATATTATTCTTCCTGACGCTTGCCATCTGCAACCTGATTGGCAACTTGACCCGGGCTGACAAGCAGGGGTATAAAAAAAGAGAGATCTCCATTCGATCCCCCTTTTTATTGCATAAATATTGCTTAAAAAGCCATTACTGTTTGATAATCTTTCCCGTTCCGGCAAGTTTCCCACTGACCACACGGATGAAATAGACCCCGACCGGTTTTCCATCCAGCGTTAGATCATATTTCCTCTGGCCATGCAGCGCTGCAGAAAACACACGGTCACCAAGCATTCCGTACATTTCGACTTTGAGTTCAGCGGTTTCTTCCAATCCTTTGAGTTCCAGGGAGAACCCGCCGGTGGTGGGGTTGGGGTAAACCGTAAAGAACGATTTTTCCTGAACCGGGTAAGGATCGGGTTCTGTTTGGGGAACTGCCATAATTGAAGCAGACTTTGTTCCGCACCATGGGCCCGTGGGGGCGATATAGGCATGGAAATAACCGCCGGGTTCAATATGGGTGATAGGCCAAATGACTATAGCAATCCCTCCAATCAGGGTCGCGCTGCCGCCATTTACCACGGTAAATGTAGAGCCGTTGCCGGCTACGGTAATGGTTTGGGTAGCATTATAGCACATTGACTGGCCGTTGGTGATGGTTGCATTTGCCAACGTCAGGCTGGTTGGTATCACAGGAATAACCGTGACCGTCTTGCTGCCGGTATTACCGCATCCATTTGGATTGGAGTAGCTGACTGTAACAACTTTTGCCCCTGCAGTGGTCCAGGAAACCACAATGGCATTGGTCCCTGCTCCTGAAGTGATGGTGCCGCCTGCAGAAACTGTCCACCCGTATTTCTGCATTCCTGCCCCGGTGGTATAAACATTTCCGGTCGAATTAACATTCACAGATCCAGGTCCCGAAATGACCGGTACAGGAAGCGGATTCACCGTCATAGTCAATATATTCGATGTGGCCGGATTTCCCGTTACGCATGGATGTGTTGATGTCATAATGCAGGAAACCATATCGCCATCAGAAGGAAAGTAACTAAATACAGGCATATTTGACCCTGCATTTATACCATTCACCCGCCACTGATAAGTTGGCAGAATTATTCCTCCATTGACAGGATGTGCTGTAAATGTTGCCATGGAACCTGAACAAACCTGATTGGCGGAGGCCGTAATAGTCACCCCTGCCACAACCGGAGGGCCTACCACAATGTTCTGACTGGCAGTATTGGTGCAACCTGTCGCATCAGTCACAGTAACTGTATAATTACCTGTTGATAACCCTGATATGTTCTGTGAGGCAGCTCCGTTGCTCCACATGAATGTATACGGTGTCTTACCCCCGCTTATTGTTACACTCAATCTTCCATCATTGCCTCCGCTACAGGAAACATTTTTTTGATTTACCAGGATATCCGGAGGATGCAGAAAACATTGGTTTATTAAAAATTGAATTCCTCCTTCAACAACCATGCTGCCTGCAGCAGATTGTTGAACGTTGAGCCTGTAATCAGCCAGAATTTGCAAGGTGTCGTAGGGTACGGCATTACGGTCAAAATCAATGGATACGGCAAAAGTCGAGTTGGGTCCCAGGTTTAAATTCGTGATGTACGCCCCGTTGGCCATTAGTTGCAGGGTTGAATCTTCAAATTCGACCACATTGTTTCCCTGCTTTCCACCCAGTTTCCAAATTTTATAGAGTGAATCCTGAAGCTTTACCTTAACTGTAGCTGCATGAAAAATTGAATTTGATTCTTCACCTGGCGGGACAATAAAAAAGAGTTTTTGCGAAAGGGGGACATTTAACTTGTTTCCGATCACAAATCCATTTTTCTTATTGGCAACATTATCGACAACGATCACATTTTTCCATACGATATTGTTGTTGTTGGCAACATTTTGCCATAAAACAGACCCTTCCGAAAATGTAATTCCTGGTTCAATGCGTGCGAGAAAACAAAAATGGTCCATTGACATGTTCGGGTCGCCTGTATAATCGGCAGGGTTAGGCGGATCCCAGGAATGGTTCAGGTATACTGATTCACCGGGCTGGATTGGAGGAATAGGAATGACACCTATAATACCGCCCATCGGATGACCTAAATAAGGTGCGCCTCCTCCTTTCCAGGGATCTTCCCAGGAAAGCGCCGTAGATGCTTTTGCCCAGTATAAGGTAACATTGTCAAATATTGAAGATGGCTTGCAGCCTTTATTCCTTATCTGCACATGAACATAATCGTGTGGAGGCGGGTATGCCGTGTATTCAGGGTTTTCATGCGGCAAATGGATCTGGTTCCAAACAGATGGATCAACATTAAAATTTCTCACCCAAATATCTTCACTCTGATATAAGTCACCACCGGAGGTAATGGTATTTGGCTCATAGCCCAAATCATCCGGATGATCCTGGGCCCATAAATCAGGAGGGCAGAGTGTGTCACCAATTCTCACCCAGTAATCTTCCACTTCCCCGTTCATTTCCATTCCATAAGGTATTGGCGTACCAACCGGATCCTTCGTGAACCTGAACCGGGCATACGTATTTCCGTTAAGGGCGGTTGCGGGTATATTCAGGGTGTATGTGCCTGATGGACTGACAACCAGATTGGTCCATACCCGTTCATTGGTATTATTCAAAATGTGATTCTGGTCCAAATCAACCCATGCGCTCAAACGACCGGTAATAGAAGCTGTTACCTCAATATAATTATTACCCTTTAAGAGACTGTACACCTGATGGCCGCCTTGTGTAATACCATCCTCGTCATCAACAGGGGTGTTATAATCATCCCCGTCAGCCATTGGCTTTGGAACTCCATTGGCTTCTGCATGAATATGAGTACCAAGTTTGATTTCCGGATTAACAATATGCCGCGCACCATTGCTGGCAATCAAGGTCTGAAAATCAAATATATTTGTCGTGTCATCAGGTAAATCTCCATAATCGCAGGGGAAAATGACCTTTCTTTGGGCAAAATACTTTACCTGACCAACAGCATCGGTCCTTTTCAGGGTGTATGTTGTTGATGTTGACGGACAGACCGTGGGATTTTGTATTTCAGAAACAAATCCCGGCGGATTTGATGACCACATGAAAGAATATGGAGAAACTCCCCCAGTGATTACTGCAGTTAAAGGAATGGGAGAACCTTCGCATATCGTATCATAATCAACTGAATCCATGATTTGCACCATATAATCTTCGACTTCACCATCGGTATTGCTGCATCCGTCGGGACCAAGATTCTGGGCAGAGCTTATCCTGAACCTGGCAAATGAACCAACATTGCCGGTGCTGGATGGCACATAGATATTATACGTAAAAGTAACGGGACTGTTATTCCCATATATTGGATAATTGGTAAATATTTGTTCTCCCTGATCAGTCCAGATACCATTGCAGTTAAAATCAATCCAACCTTGCAGGAACGTGGAGCAACCTGGTGTCAGTACAGATTTGGTTGTAACGGTAATCGTGTTCATCTGACCACCGATCAAGGGTGGGATCACAACACCCTTTTCATCATTCGGTGTAGCACCATTGCTATCATCTCCGGTTGCGGTCCCATCGGGTTGGCCGTTTGGTTCGGCATCAATCTGGGTTCCCAATATCCGTGTTCCAACAGCCAAATGACAAGGGCCGTTTAAACTGTTGGTTGTATGATATTTCGGTTCCGGGGCGTCACCATAATCTTTGCCGAAATAGACAAAGGTAATTCCGGTATTATCAGTACTGGAACCACACTCGTCAGAGATTGTCCAACTTAAAAGATAGTTTTGTCCCACAATTCCGTAGAAATTACTTAAGGGATCGTTCACATCTTCTATTATTCCGCCTGACCCGTTCACAATGCTCCATGTACCACTACCATTACCCGGTCGGCTACCCTGCAGGGTTATCATGGTATCAGGAATATTCAGTTGATCAGGACCGGCTTCTGCAGTTTGCGGCAGAAATTGATAAATGGTTACAGAATCATGTACTGTTTCTCCATTGAAATCTGTCACGGCAACAGCATATTGACCTGCCTGCAATCCGGTAAGGTTTTGCGTTGTTGCACCATTGTTCCATAAAAATGAATAGGGCGAAACCCCTCCCGTAACAGATAATTCAACTGCACCATCATATCCGCCATAACAGGTAACATTTGATCTCCGCTTGCGTGTTACAATACTGCCATCGCCTGTGTATGAAGGGATATAAATTTCATAATCTTCCACTTCGCCATCGTCCCACTGACCTGTAGGAGGGATGAAACCCAAGGTGATTTTATCAGCAGTAAACCTGAACCTGGCAAAAGTATTACACTTGGTTTTAGCCCATGCCGGAATATTGAAAATGAGATGATTATCACCTGTAGTCAGTGGAAGATTCGAAAAAATTTGTTCCGATGGGATCCATGAGGTATTCAAATCAAAATCCACCCAGGCATTCAAATAGCCGGGACCATGGGCTATGACGCGCATACATATTTGAGGACCGATCACACATGGAAGCAAATCATCCGGAATTATTACACCATCTTCATCAGCCAATGGAGGTCCAATGTCATCGCCAAGAGCACTGTTATTTGGCTGTCCATCCATTTCGTAATCGATTTTATCACCAAGCCAAACACCATTGAGTTTTTTAAGATGCCGGGCCCCGTTGTCTGGAAGTATCTTTGTGGGATAGTTGGTTTTGCTTTCAGGAGCATCACCAAAATCACAACTGTCGGGCACGGCATGCGTAACACCTGATGCCACATTGCCTGCTGCATCGGTAATCAGAAGATGATATGTTGTAGGCAGCCCCGGTGCGGCAATCGGGTTTTTCAGATATGAATTAAACCCCCACGGAATTGATGTCCAATGATATACATAAGGATAACCTCCCGGAAGTGTATTTGGAGGATAGCCAAGGCCAATGGCCATCGTATCAAGTCTTATTGTATCGCCTATACAAATAGTATCATTTCCTGGATCTGGGCCTGGATTAACAGGTGGGAGAATTTGCACAAACATATCTTCCACTTCCCCGTCCGGCGCCAAACCCGTTACATCAAGGTCGGTTACCGTACTGAGTCTGAAACGGGCAACGGTTTGTCTGGGCTGAGCAGATGTAGGTACTTGAAAGGGAATTTGAGTATATTTTGTACCGGCAGGAATGAAAAAATTATAAATAACCTTGTCCCCGGAGTTCATGTTGTCCCAACCATTGCCGTCAAAATCAATCCAACCTTGAAGCCAGCCAGCCTTACTGTTTATCGTATAAACATCTATATTAGTCTGACTACCTGCATGCAATTGGGGTACTGTAACGCCATCTTCATCATCGGGACCAGAGATAGGTTTTTTGTCGTCATCGGTAGCCTGGGCGCTGGGCTGACCTTCATTTTCAGCATCGATCTCAATTCCCAATTTAAATCCTGCTGAAATCACATGGCGTGCGCCATTATAGGTTGCCAATGTTGTGGGATAGGTTGGTTGAGGAGCATCGCCGAAATCACAAATAAGTGTTGTTACGGTAATGGTAACTGAGTTTTGGCAACCATGGCTATCAGTAACAACAACGGTGTAGGTTCCTGCCGGTACGTTTGTCAGGTCTTTGGAGGTTTTATTCTGATAATCCCATAAATAAAAATATGGGAAAGTGCCGCCCGATACCGTTAAATTGATTGAACCAACAGAACAGTCGGAGATGATGGTATATGACAACAATATTGGCAATGGTTCCTTCACCTCCCAGGTACCCACAGTGAAACATCCGGATGAAGAGGTTCCTGTCACAGAATAGTTACCGGCATATAACTGTGAAATGTTTGGAGTAATGCTGCCATTACTCCAAACATAAGTATACGGAGGGGTGCTTCCGGTCACGGTCATTGAAATTGCCCCTTCGTGGCCTCCATTGCAACTTACATCGCTTACATGAACATCCGATATTACCATTGCCGGGCTTACGGTCACAGTTACCGTATTCGTGGCAAGCGGTCCTCCGCAAACACCCGTTGCATTCTGCATCTGCCGGTAGTACATGGTTGCATTCAGTACCCCTGGTTGGTAATTCAGGTTGGTCGCGCCGGGGATGTTGCCAAACGAGAGATTATCGGTTGAACTCTGCCACTGGTAAGTCCGGGCTGTTCCGTTTGAAGGCGCAACGCCGGTTAGCAGTGCCGGAGTATTGCCGGCACAAATTGTCTGGTTAGCACTTATTGAACCCGCCACCAGCAGCTGGGTTGTTGTAACAGAAACCGATCCAGCGGATAAACCATTCGGCGGATACTGTATACTCAGGTAAAAGTGACCGGGTCCATAACCCGCAGTGCCAGGAAGAATAACAGGATCCTTTTCCGTTGAACTCCATCCACTTGCACTCGTCCATGTGTATATTGCCCCCGGAATCCCGCAACCATTTAATGGGGCACAAAACAAATTGATTGCCTGGCCGTCGCACACCGGTGAGTTAGAGGTTTGCGATCTGGCCGTGTTTGACAGTACCAGCATAAACAGGATAACCGCAAGAAACAATTTTATCGGGTTCGCGGATACTTTCTTATAACTTGTTTTCATAACACATTGAATTAACTTCGACTACAAATACCTGATGAACGAAAAACATATAATTCCCTATAAGTGTTCTATTGCCTGATGATCTTCCCGGCACCCGTATTATTCCCCGTAACCACCCGGATAAAATAGACACCTGTTGGCCGGTCAGTCAATGAGAACTCATGCTTCCGTTCTCCTTCCAGTTCAGCTGTTATTATCTTTTCTCCCCTCATCGAATAGATTTCAACGGAAACCTTTGCATCAATTTGATCACCGCTTAATTCGAGAATGAAATCTCCATTGGTTGGGTTGGGATATACACTAAATAACCGGTTTGAAGAATGATTGGGTGTTACCAGGGATTCTTCGCCCGTACCATTCATGTCTGTGCCCCATTCGCTGTTCTTAAAAGTGCAGTATTGTGCATTTGTTGTAATATAACCATGCATGAAACCTCCCCAATCAACCTTTGTTCCGGGCAGGTAGTTTATCCTTTCACCGGCAATCATCGTTGCCATGCCTCCTGCCTCAACGGTAAAAATCGTTCCATAGCCTGCAACGACAATATTTTGGAACGCATCGTAACAATTATTTGCCCCATTGGGAATGGTCAGTTCCTGCAGGAAATTTGACCGGCAGGTCGATTTCAACGAATTTACCACCCAGCAGCAGATTTTACTGAAACTATTGGCATCCGTCACAGTGACGCAATAAGTTCCGGCGCTTAAATTAGCGATATCCTGGGTTGTTTCCATAGTCGACCACAGGTAACTATATGGTCCGGCGCCACATGTAACAGTCAGATCAATGGCCCCGTCCCAGCAGCCTGCGCCTGCATCGGTAACCACCGTGTTCATTAAAATATCTTCATATACCCAGCTGTCCGTTTGATAACCGCACGATGCATCTTTTACCGTGACTCCATAATATGTCCCGCAGGTAAGATTATGGATATCCCTGGTATACTGCCCCGTTGTCCAACTGTAAGTAAACGGAGTACATCCACCGGAAACAGTCAGTTCGATCCAGCCATCGTTCCCGGGTGTACAACTTGCCAGATGAAGGGTACCGGCAATCATCAGGTCTGTGGTAATTTTCCAACTCCCGACAGCATGACAGTTATTCGCATCCGTGACGGTTACGGTATAGGTCCCGCACGACAAACCACTGACAGACTGGGTTGCTTCCCCGTTGTTCCAGGAATAAGAAAAACCTCCTGCCCCCCCCGAAGGCTGTACGATGATTTTTCCATTATTTCCGGGGGAACAGCTCACGGGTGTTGTGATGGCATTCAGGATGATTTGCGGCAGAAGAACTATATGATAAACCCCGGCAGACATATTAGCGGGAGGATATTGTATATTGAGGTAGAAGTTGTCG
>CAIQUS010000239.1 GCA_903875045.1 uncultured Bacteroidales bacterium | reverse complement strand
TGTTGTTTTTTGACCTCGCCAGGTAAAAAAACTGTCAACAGCACCGCAACCGTTTTGTCACAATTGTCACAAATATTTTTAAAAATATTCGGAAACCCTTGGTATCATTGAGAACGTTGATGATTGGTAGCCTGTAGGGGAATCGAACCCCTGTTACCAGGATGAAAACCTGGCGTCCTAACCCCTAGACGAACCGGCCATTGAATAATATGCGGCTGCAAAAATACAATATATTTTTTTTCTATGCAAAAAAAAGTTTGAAAAATTCAATGGTTGAAAGTCACTTCAAATTTCAATGCATTTTAAACTGTTTTTAAAAAATAAATTGTAATTTTGCGACTTGTTAGGAAATTCACAGAGCTATAGTTAAATATCTATAAATGATTACATTATGAATAAATCGAAAAAATTCTTGTCATGTGACGGAAACCAGGCTGCCGCACACATGGCTTATATGTTTAGTGAGGTTGCTGCAATCTATCCCATCACTCCCTCTTCAAACATGGCGGAAAACGTAGATGAATGGGCTGCACATGGACGTAAAAACCTTTTTGGCGAAGAGGTAAAAGTTGTTGAAATGCAATCGGAAGCCGGTGCTGCAGGTACATTACATGGCTCTCTTCAGGCTGGGGCCCTTACAACTACCTTTACGGCTTCTCAAGGACTGTTGCTCATGATCCCCAACATGTATAAACTTGCGGGAGAGTTGCTCCCTGCTGTTTTCCATGTGAGCGCACGTACAGTTGCAGCACATGCCCTTTCCATTTTTGGCGACCATAGCGATGTATATGCTACCCGTCAGACTGGTTTTGCCATGCTTGCTTCAGGTTCTGTGCAGGAGGTGATGGATCTGGCAGGAATTGCGCATTTGGCCGCAATCAAATCACGGATACCATTCCTTCATTTCTTCGATGGTTTCCGTACATCTCACGAAATTCAAAAGATTGAGATGTTCAATAATGAAGATATGCTGAAGTTGCTTGATAAAGAAGCTCTTCAGGCTTTCCGCGACCGGGCCCTCAATCCGGAACACCCTGTTACCCGCGGAACTGCTCAAAATCCTGATATTTTCTTCCAGGCAAAAGAGGCAATCAACCGCTTTTATGAACCTATTCCTGATGTTGTTGATGCCTACATGCAGGAAATCACCAAAATGACCGGACGTGTTTACCATCCGTTTATGTATTACGGACACCCGGAAGCAGAAAATATCATTGTTGCCATGGGTTCGATTACCGACACCACGAAAGAGGTAATTGATTACCTGACGGAAAAAGGGGAGAAGATCGGATTGATTTCTGTTCACCTTTACCGACCATTTTCAGAAAAATATTTCTTCAATGTACTGCCTAAAAGCGTAAAGCGAATTTGCGTGCTTGATCGTACAAAAGAGCCAGGTGCCAACGGCGATCCTTTGTACCTTGATATTCGCGACATGTTTTATGACCACGACAATCGTCCCATGATCATTGCCGGACGATACGGGCTCAGTTCCAAGGATACTACGCCATCGCAGATCATTACAGTTTATGAAAACCTGAAGGCAAACGAACCGAAGAACCACTTTACCCTCGGGATTGTTGATGATGTTACCTTTCATTCATTGCCATTGATTCCGGAGATGGACATTGCCCCCAAGGGTACTTATTCGGCCAAGTTTTATGGCATTGGTTCCGACGGTACAGTTGGTGCAAATAAAAACTCTATTAAAATTATCGGAGACAGTACTGATAAATATGCACAGGCCTATTTTGCCTACGATTCGAAAAAATCTGGTGGTATAACCGTATCCCATCTTCGTTTTGGCGATAGTCCCATCAGGTCACCTTACCTGGTGATTACCCCTGATTTCGTGGCATGCCATGTTCCCGCTTATCTCGAGAAATATGATATGCTCAAGGGGTTGAAAGATGGAGGCACATTTCTTCTTAATTCAATTTGGGATGCAGAAGAGTCAAAACGTCGCCTGCCTGATCACATGAAAAAGTACCTGGCTGATCACAAGATAAAATTTTATATCATTGATGCAACAAAGATTGCAGAAGAAATTGGTCTTGGAAACCGCACGAATTCTATCATGCAAAGTGCCTTCTTTAAGGTTTCAAATGTGATTCCTTATGAAAAGACAGTTGCCGATATGAAGAAAGCCATTTATAAGACATACGGACGCAAGGGCGAGGATATTGTGGAAATGAATTATGCAGCAATTGATCGCGGAGGGGAACTGACTCAAGTTGAAATTCCGGAAGAATGGTCGAAAATTGTCCTTAAACCTGCAGATGCCGGAAGTAAGGATGCTTTTGTCCGCCAAATTTTTGATCCGGTCAGCGCCATGAATGGAGATGACATCCCTGTTAGTGCCTTTATAGGTCGCGAGGATGGAACCTTTCCCAATGGGACTACCCAACTTGAAAAACGTGGCATCGCTGTGAATGTTCCGGATTGGATCTCCGAAAACTGTATCCAGTGTAACCAATGTGCTTATGTTTGTCCTCACGCTGCCATTCGTCCATTTCTGCTGAATGAAACAGAGAAGCAAAACGCTCCTGCAGATATGGTTACCTTGAAAGCAATCGGAAAAGAACTTGCCGGGATGGAATTTCTCATTCAGGTTTCACCTCTCGATTGTACCGGTTGCGGGAACTGTGTCGATGTTTGTCCGGCCAAGACCAAAGCCCTCGAATTTCAAACGCTGGAAAGTCAGATGCCGGAGACTATCAACTGGGATTATAACATCAGCAAAGTTTCATATAAAACCAATGTAATTGACCGTTTCAAAACCTTTAAGAACAGTCAGTTTGCTCAGCCACTTTTTGAATTTTCCGGAGCTTGCGCCGGTTGTGGTGAAACACCGTATATTAAACTGCTTACCCAATTATACGGTGAGCGGATGATGATCTCGAATGCAACCGGCTGTTCCTCTATTTATGGCGGTACAGCTCCCTTTACCCCTTATCGTCCAAATGTTGACGGGCAAGGTCCGGCATGGGCCAACTCCCTCTTCGAAGACAATGCTGAATATGGATATGGAATGGCTGTTGCTATTACACAACTGCGTAAACGCATGGCTGACAGGATGCGTGCTGCCATTAAGGAAAATGTGATGAATGCCGCGACCATCGAGGCAATGAAGACATGGACAGAGAGTATGTACAATGCCGAGGCTTCAAAAACATCATCCGCAGTATTAATCTCCCAGCTGACAAAGGAAACCAATGAACTTGCAAAGGAGTTACTCAATCTCCGTCAATATCTGATTAAAAAGTCAATCTGGATTATTGGGGGCGATGGTTGGGCATACGACATCGGTTACGGTGGACTTGACCATGTTATCGCTTCCGGTGAGGATATCAATATCCTTGTTCTCGACACGGAGGTTTATTCAAACACGGGTGGACAAGCTTCCAAATCTACTCCGATTGGTGCAATAGCAAAGTTTGCCGCCTCTGGTAAGAAGGTTCGCAAAAAAGACCTGGGTGCCATGGCCATGACCTATGGATATGTATACGTCTCTCAGGTTTCAATGGGAGCCAATAACAGTCAATTGTTCCGTGCTGTTAAAGAAGCTGAATCATACAATGGACCATCACTCATTATTGCGTATGCCCCATGTATCAATCATGGATTAAAACTTGGCATGGGTAAAGTTGAAGAGGAGATGGATCGCGCTGTTGTTACCGGTTATTGGCAGTTGTATCGTTACAATCCGCTGAACGGGAATGAAGGTAAAAATCCTTTTACGCTCGATTCGAAGGAGCCTGAATGGAGTGGTTTCCAGGAATTTCTCGCAAGCGAAGTGCGCTATTCTTCTCTCCAGAAAATGTTTCCGGAAGATGCTGAAGAATTATTCAAAGCGGCTGAGGAAAATGCAAAATGGAGATACAATCATTACAAACGGTTGGCTGCAATGAGTTACGAAAAATAGAGACCGATCAATTAATATCCTGGAAAAACATATATTTGTATTACAAATCTGAGTTACCAAAAAATAACTGTCATGGCAAATTTATCAACACGTTATATGGGTCTTCAGTTGAAGAACCCCGTCATTGTAGGCGCAAGCAACCTGGTGAAGGATGTGGACAATTGCAAGCGGATGGAAGAGGCAGGCGCTGCCGCCATTGTTTATAAAACCCTCTTTGAGGAGCAAATCGAACTCGAACGTCTTCAAATGAGTGAAGAGTTGAATCAATACAATGACCGCCACGCTGAGATGATCAGCTTGTTCCCCGATATTAACCATGCCGGCCCCCGTGAACACTTAAGTCACCTGAAAAAGGTTGTGAATTCGGTGAATATTCCTGTTATTGCCAGCTTGAACTGCACATTTGACGAAACCTGGGTTGAATATGCCAGACAGCTTGAAAATACGGGGATCAATGCACTTGAACTGAATTTTTATTCAGTACCCGGTGATTTTAAGCGGGAAGGCAAAGCAATTCTGAATGAACAGCTTGATGTGGTAAGTGAAGTTAAGAAAAGTGTGAAAATTCCCGTTAGCGTGAAACTAAGCCCATTCTATACGAACACGCTCATGTTGGTGCAGAATATGTATTATGCCGGCGTGGATGGCTTTGTGCTTTTTAACCGGATGTTTCAACCCGATATTGACCTTGATACTGAAGAGCATCATTTTCCATATAACCTTAGTCATGAGGAAGATAACCGTATGTCAATGCGGTTCATCGGATTGTTGTACGGAGAAATTCGCGGGTCGTTATGTGCAAACACTGGGATTTTTACGGGAAAGGATGTTGCCAAAATGATTTTGACCGGAGCTGATTGTGTTCAGGTTGTTAGCGTTGTTTATAAAAACGGCATAGGTCAGATCACAAAAATCCTGGAAGAACTGGATCACTGGATGGAATACAAGAAATACGATAACATTGATGCTTTCCGGGGAAAACTTTCCAGGAAAAACCTGAAGGATCCATTTGCCTACAGAAGGGCTCAATATATCGACATCCTGATGAAAAGCGAAGAAATTTTCAAAAAGTACCCGATAAGATAGGACTAATTGGCTTTTAATTAATCGTAATGTCCATGAGCATTCTGGCCTGAACACCTGTCATTTCACGAATTTCTTTATAATACTGGTAGAACCGGTAATCGGTTCCTAAAGTTTCTTTTATTCTGGCTGAAGGATCACCTCCGGTAATCTGATTGATCAATTCTTCAAACCATTCTTTTTGTTCAGGGAGTGATTGAATCTGGTATTTTTTTGTTTTAGCAAGTGTGGCCGCGAGTTCAACAGCTTGTGTAAGACCTCCGAAATCATCAATGAGACCGATGGTTTTAGCATCGCTTCCGCTCCATACCCGCCCCTGGCCAATGCTGTCGACCGCAGCTTTTTTAAGGTTTCGGCCTTCAGCAACTTTACCAGTGAAAACATCATAAATATGATCTACATCCCGTTGAATGAGTAATGTCTGGTATGGCGACAGTGGTTTCATGGTGGGAATATAATCACCGTTTTTATTGGTCATGGCCCAGTCGAAGGTAATACCGAGTTTTTTATTGAAGAGCCCCTCCATGTTTGGAATGACACCGAAAACGCCAATTGATCCGGTAATGGTTGTTGGATCGGCGATAATTTTTGTGGCAGCACATGCAATGTAATAACCCCCGCTGGCGGCTACATCACCGAAGGAGGCCACAACCGGTTTCACCTTTCTGGCGAGGTCAACCTCCCGCCAGATTACGTCACTGGCAAGCGCACTTCCACCCCCGGAGTTTATCCGGAATACGATGGCCTTTACCTTGTCATCTTCACGTGCCTTTCTGATCGCCTTGGATATACCTTCTGAACCTATGCTTTGATCATCACCTTCACCTCCGGCTATTGACCCGCTTGCATAGATTACAGCAATTTTATCGGATCCGGCAGAAGGTTTCTTTGTATCTGCTACGTTGGTATAATTATCAATTGTAACAAGCTGAATTTTCTTTTTGGCATCGATTTTCAATTGCTTTTTCATCAGGGAGAGTAACTCATCCTTATATACTAACTGATCTACAAATTTATATTTCAAAGCATCTTCGGCTGTTTGAATTTTAAGGCTGTCGGCCAAACGGTTAAGTTCTTCTTTCTTTATTTTGCGGCTTTCAGCTATGCCATTAAGCATTTTATCCCAGATATCACTGATCAGTTCAGTCATTTGTTTGCGGTTTTCAGGGCTCATTTTGTCGAGGAACAATGGTTCGGTAGCAGACTTGAATTTTCCATGACGGATGATCTGCATTTTAATGTCCAGTTTTTCTAACATTCCCTTCAGGAATACCATTTCAACAGTAAGACCCTTGAAATCTATCATTCCCTGCGGATTTAAATAAATTTTATCAGCTACTGTGGCGAGGTAGTAAGATTTTTGTGTATAGCCTTCGCTGTATGCCCAGATGAATTTACCAGAGGTTTTAAAGTCGGCTAACCCATTGCGGATTTCATCCAGCGTCGATATCCCTGCTGGAATATCGCTCAGGTCGAGGTAAATCCCAGGGATATTGGCATCATTTTTTGCTTTTTTAAGATTGTCAAGAAGATCGTTAAGACCGGTTGTTTTTTCCGGTCCGGCATAGCCCATTACAAATTTCATTTTTGAGGTGCGGTCAGGAATCTCTTTATTGAGTTTAACAAGAAGCATTGTGTTTTTTGATATGACCGTTTCATCGCTGGATGCTGTGACGACAATGGCTGCTAACATACCAATGCCGATAAGGCTTACAATGACTATAAGTAAAAATGTCCCCAGCATGCTGGCGAACATAAATTTAAAGAACTGTTTCATGTTGAAGTCAATTAGGTTAAGTCACAAATGTAATAAATATATACGCTTGAATTGTCAATGGGTTACAACCTCTCATGAAAAATGATCAAGGTTGTCGTAGAATTTTGTGAATAATAAATCGAACTTTATATCGGAAAAGTGTCTGAATTCTTGTATCATTGCCATCTGATTCATCTAAAAGCGGATGATCCTGAAGTTTAAAATGTAATTATGAAGGAAGTTTTTATTTTGCTGGGTAGTAATCGGGGAGACCGGGCTGATTTTATCTCTAAAGCCATTGTCATGATTGGTGAGACAGTTGGGTCTGTTGTCACCAGGTCATCCCTGTATGAGTCAGATCCGTGGGGATTTGAAGATGAAATCCAATTTCTTAATCAAGTGATTGTCATTGACACAACCCTGGCCCCGGAGGATCTTTTAGAACAACTTCTGACAATTGAAACGAAACTTGGCAGGATCAGGCCGTTTGAAGGTTGTGGGTGTAGTGTTTCTTCATCCACAATGGAAATTGAGGGCGACGGAAAACATGAAAAACCAATTTATTCAGGCAGGACAATAGACCTTGATATCCTTTTTTATGGTCAGCAACTGGTGTTTACAGATAAATTAATGATCCCGCACCCACGGCTTCATGAGCGGCGTTTTGTACTTGTTCCGCTGACAGAGATTTCGCCTGCCTTTGTGCACCCTCTGCTGAAAAAAACAATTTCAGCCTTGTTGCGCGAATGCCGTGACCTGACAAAAGTAACTGCCTTGACATTTTAGAGATTCATTCTGTGTATAATTATATCGTTATTGAGGGAAATATAGGAGCAGGCAAAACATCCTTTGCCTCACTTCTTGCCGAGGAGTGCAATGCAAGGCTTATCCTCGAACAGTTTGAGGAGAATTCATTTCTGCCGAAGTTTTATGAAGACCAGGCGAGGTATGCTTTTCCGCTTGAATTATCATTTTTGGCTGACCGCTACCAACAGTTAAAAACACAATTTAATGCTTCCGATATGTTTAAGACATTTACGGTAGCTGATTATTTCATTTTTAAATCGTTGATTTTCGCCAGCAAGAATCTGGAGCCTTTGGAATTTGGTTTATACAGCAAATTGTTCTCCATTGTAAGTTCAGTTGTTCCTAAACCAGATATGATTGTTTATTTGTACCTTAACCTTGAAAATCTAAAGAAGAATATCAAAAAGCGTGGTCGTCCTTATGAGCAGAACATTCAATATGAGTATCTGGAAAAGATCCAGTCAGGTTATCTGGAATTTCTGCGTCAGCAAACAGATTTGAGGGTACTTGTTATTGATACCAACGGATTGGATTTCGTTGATAAGCGAAATGATTATATCTGGCTTAAAGAAATGATCATGAAAGAGTATCCCATGGGGATGCATCATATTCAGAATCCGGCTCACGAGGTTTAGTCACAAAAAAAGAAGCCGTTTCGGTTTCCCAAAACGGCTTCAATTCAAAATCAGCAAACAAAACTATTTTACAATATTCTGAAATTCAGGAGTATTTGCGAAATTATAAAACTCGCGATCCCCCTTAGCCTGAGCTTTCAGGTCAGCATTTTTACAAGCTTTCATCAAGTTTTCATACAGACCTTTGGTGTTACTCGTACGGGCTGAAGCTACAGCCAGCAAATAGAATGTTTCAGGAGTTTCCGGTGCACACTTCAGTGTGGTTTCAGCAGCAGCATTGTTGCCAGATAACAATTGGGCAAGACCAAGGTTATAGGTGCATTTTGCGTTGGCCATCATGGAAACCGCTTTTGGATAGTCACCTTTCGGGATCATCAGAACGCCTTGGTTGTAGTTGGTGTTTTCACCTAACTGGGCTGCTTTTTTAAATTGTGCGTCAGCTTTTTTCAGATCCTTCTGTTTTGCAGCAACAACACCAATGTTGTTTTCAATGATGCCGTTATTAGGTTGTGCAGATTGTGCGTTAGTGAGCAATTCGCTGGCACGTGTAAGATTACCTTTTTCAATTTCAGCCACAGCAGCATTGTTGCAGGCTTTCCAGTTATTCGGGAACTGTTTTACAGCATTCTCGAGGATAGTTACTTTAACGTTGTTATCTTTGGTGAGTGTTGCAGCATACAGTAATTCTTCAACTTTCATTTTTTCTGGATTCGAGGCACCAAACTGGAGCAATTCGGCATCAGTCATCCGCGGCTCATAGAGGGTAGCGGTTACATCATTGCGACGTAAACTCGGGAGCAGGTCTTTTTCGATTTCAGGGTAGATGAGGATCATGTTGCGAATTTCCTGTTCTTTCTTACCAGGATCAACATTGGAATTGATAACATTCAGAACTTTATCCTTGTCTTTCATATTGCTATTCTGAACATTTTTAAGGAAACCATTCCAATCCGGTCCGTGATGTTGCAATGTCATGTTCACATCTTTGCCAGCAGCTTCTACAGCGGCTTTAACCGCTTTCTTGTCTTTGTTATCTTTATTGGCCTCTTTTGCCCATCCCTGGAATTGATCGATCATCCACTTATTACCTGTTTTAGAACGGTTTTCAGAGAGGTTCGCATTGTAGGTTTCTTCACCTTCAGGTGATGCATATCCATTCATTGCGATATCTTTGATTTTCCATCCTTGTTTGATGAAGGCATCAAGGTCAGTAAGGCTATTTTTGGCAGGATCTGTTTTATTGATACCATATTTGAGATCCAGATCAAATTTGTTCTTTTTAAAATAGATGGTTCCGGTTTTCGATTGCAAAACTTCTTTCTGATATCCGTGATCTGCAATAGTTGTCAATTCATCATGCTGAACGCGTTTTGAAGTGTAAATAACACCAGGAGCCAGGTTGGTGGAAGGCATTTCCATGAATTTAGCCTTGACCTTGATTTCGTCTTTCTTTAACAGAACCTTTTCTTTGGCTTCGTAAATGATCGGGGAAACACTGAGTTGCGATGTGTTCATTTCCGGTTTATACGGGAATGTACATTTGTAGTCAAAGGTACCACCTTCTTTATATTTTATCATAGTGCCTTCACCTGTCAGTTTTTCACCATACAGGTGTTTTCCGCAAGGCAATTCGTATTTTCCACCATCATAAGACAGCACTGGTTGGAAGTACATGGCTGCCGTTGGGCAGAAGTATTTTTCAGGAACGGTACCTTTTACATAAACAACAATAGAGTCACCCTTTTCTGTAAGAACTGCAGGGGTGGTTTCATATTTAATCAGGGAATAATTCTTGGCCATTTCTTTCAGGTTGCACCCACTATAGCCGAATTTATAGGTAATTCCAAGGTTAACTCCGCTGTACATGTCATTGATAACCTGTTTTGCTCCACCCGGGGTCATATCAAGCACATCTCCGTCTCTCCATCTCCAGATAATTTCAGGATTGATCGACCAATGTTTGCTGAGGTTAAAATCAAAACCAAGTCCGGCAGCGGCTTTGAATTCAAGGTTCCAGCTGCCCAAACCGCTGTTATTGCCATAGCCAAGGTTTTCAGGACCCTTGTGAGAAGGATAACCAAGGTAACCGGCAACAGTCAAATCATCGCCATTGTTAAATTTGGCTCCTTGTGTATGATCAACCCCAACTCCTAAAATAATATAAGAAGAAAAGAATCTTTCAGGTTTGTATCCCATGATCCAGTTTACCCAATTGATGGTACCTTCAAGCCCTGTTTCAATGACCCAGGATTTAAAATGCTGGCTGATTTTGACCGGCTGGGCACCTTTGCTATATATCCACTGGTCGGTAACAGAACCGGCCAATGGCACCCAACCACCTCTGAGACGAACTCCTATCACCCTTGTAAACTGCTTGGTTACACTCCCTCCTGCACCGAACATCCATTTGTCGTTAAAAAAGATGTTTTTAGACAAATCGCCATTAAACTGATTCAATGAACCATAAGCAGTGATTGCCCAATAGCTGTGTGAAGGAGCTTTCTCACATTTGGAACTTTTTGGTGTTTCGGTTTTTGCTGCCTCTTTCTTTGGGGCCTCCTTGGCTTGAGTCTGCGCCATCGTAACCATGGGCACAATCATCATAAGAAAGACGATTAAAGCCGTCGTTAGGGGTTGATAAACTTTTTTCATACTTTGGAAATTTTAATTATAAATTGATTTTTGTTTACTGAATAGGCAAATATAATATATATAATACTATTAATACCAGGGAAATCGAAAATTCTTCAGCATTAAAACACACAAATTTCGACAATGTTCTTTAATGTGTTGATTTAATGCTGGTTATGCTATTTTGCTTCATTCAGAGTGTAAAATTAGAAAATTTGAACATTATATAACAAATTATTTTTGTTTTTTTTATTTCTACGGCCAAATCCAGTGAAGGTTTCATTTATTTTGAAAAATATTTATCTTCCCAAACAGGTCCCATATCACAATCCCAACAGCCACCGAAATATTGATAGAGTGTTTTGTTCCGAATTGCGGAATTTCAATGCAAGCCTGCACGAAGGGAAGCACCTCGTCATCAATTCCATTGACTTCATTTCCAAAAATTATAGCTAGTTTTTCACCAGTACCTGGCAGATATTCAGGTAGTTTGATGCTCCCGCTGGTTTGTTCAACAGCCAGAATTGTGTACCCTGAGGAGCGTAGTTCTTTTATTGCCTGAAGAGTGGTCGGACAATAAAACCAATCAACAGATTCTGTGGCACCCAGGGCGGTTTTATGAATTTCACGGTGAGGCGGTGTCGCAGTGATCCCGCACAGGTACACTGCCAGAATACGGAAGGCATCTGCCGTGCGGAAAACACTGCCAATGTTGTTTTGACTGCGGATATTGTCCAGAATGACAACGACCGGCAATTTTTTCGCTTCTTTAAATTCTTCAACTGTTAAGCGCTGTAATTCCGGCATGGTTAGTTTTCTCATGCTTTCCTATAATTTGTAAATTTGCAAAGATAGTTCTATCGGTATTTATCCACAAAATGAATATAGTATAATGTCAAAACCTAAAGAATCCGCTGAAACTCCTTTGATGAAGCAATATAACGCCATTAAAGCGAAGTATCCGGATGCACTGTTGCTTTTCCGCGTTGGTGATTTTTATGAAACATTTGGCGAGGATGCCATCAGGGCATCAAATATTCTTGGCATTGTACTCACGAGGCGGGCCAATGGCTCCGGGACATACATGGAGTTGGCCGGGTTTCCTCATCATTCCCTCGATTTATACCTGCCAAAACTGGTAAAAGCGGGTTTACGTGTTGCGATTTGTGACCAGCTTGAAGACCCAAAACTCACCAAAACCATTGTCAAAAGAGGTGTTACCGAATTGGTTACACCCGGTGTTTCCTATCATGATAAAATTCTTGAACAAAAGGAAAATAATTTTCTTGCCGGGGTACACCTTGAATCTAAAATTTCAGGTATTTCATTTCTTGATATTTCAACCGGTGAGTTTTACCTTGCACAAGGGAGTTTTGAATATATTGATAAACTCATTCAGAGTTTTCGTCCGAGCGAGGTGATTATCCAAAAAAACAAGCGGCAGGAGTTTACAGAACTTTTCGGAAGCAAGTTTTACATCTCCACCTTTGATGATTGGGTTTTTACAAACGATTTTTCAAACGATTTGCTGCTGAAGCATTTTGGTACGGTGTCGCTGAAAGGATTTGGGGTTGAAAACCTTGAGATGGGGGTAATTGCCGCCGGGGCCGCCCTTCACTACCTTGCGGAAACCCAGCATGATAAAGTACAGCATATATGTAAATTAAGCAGGATTGAAGAGGACCATTATTTATGGCTCGATCGTTTCACCATCAGGAACCTCGAATTGTTGAATTCCGCGAATGAAAATGCGAAGACCCTTCTGGATGTGCTGGATCAAACGGTATCACCCATGGGATCCAGGCAGTTGAGACGGTGGATCATCCTCCCATTGAAGAACCGTCAGCCAATTGAAGAACGGCTTGACGCGGTGGAGTATTTTACAATTCAGACCGAGACAACAGCTCAATTCAGGCATCATTTTCAGCAAATTGGCGATTTGGAACGTCTGATATCGAAAGTGGCAGTGGCAAGAGTAAATCCAAGGGAGATGATTTACCTGAAAAGAGCCCTTGATTCCATTGAAGCTGTGAAGAGTTTATGTGAATCTTCAGCCAATGAAGGGTTGAAAAAAATTGGGGATCAGTTGAATTTTTGTCATCTTGTCAGGGAACGAATTGAACGGGAAATCAATCCGGATCCTCCGGCACTGGCGATAAAAGGTAACATTATCCGCGAAGGGTTGAGTGCTGAGCTCGATGAACTTCGGCAAATGGCCTATTCAGGAAAGGATTTTCTTTTGCAAATCCAACAGCGAGAAATAGAACGCACTGGTATTTCATCACTAAAAATCGGGTTCACGAATGTTTTCGGCTATTATCTGGAGGTGACCAACTCGCATAAGGATAAAGTCCCTGCTGATTGGCAACGAAAACAAACGCTGGTGAATGCAGAGCGCTATATTACAGAAGAACTCAAAATATATGAAGAGAAAATTCTTCATGCAGAGGAGAAGATGCTTGAAATTGAGTTGAAATTATACAACGACCTGATCCTTTTTCTTGCTGATTATATCCAGCCGATACAATTAAATGCTTCGCTGGTTGCGCGACTGGATGTGCTTGTTTCTTTTGCCTCCAGTGCCGTAAAGTACAAATATGTTCGCCCGGAGTTGAATGATACTTTTATCCTGGATATCAAGAATGGCCGTCATCCGGTTATTGAAAGGCAATTGAAGCCGGGAGATGTATATATTGCAAATGATGTTTATCTGGATGACCGGTCACAGCAAATTATCATTCTCACCGGGCCGAACATGTCGGGAAAGTCTGCCCTTCTGCGGCAAACGGCACTCATTGTCCTGATGGCTCAGATGGGGAGTTTCGTTCCGGCCGACAGAGCCGCTATTGGTTTGGTTGATAAGGTTTTTACACGCGTTGGTGCTTCAGATAATATCTCATCCGGGGAATCCACTTTTATGGTGGAGATGAATGAAACGGCAAGCATCCTAAACAATATTTCAAACAGGAGCCTGATTCTGCTGGATGAGATCGGACGTGGTACCAGTACGTATGATGGTATCAGCATAGCATGGGCTATTGCTGAATTTTTACATCAGCACCCATTGTTTAAGCCTAAAGTACTTTTTGCCACCCATTATCATGAACTCAATGAAATGGCAGGACTGATGCCACGTATAAAGAATTTTCATATAGCTGTTAAGGAAATACAGAATAAGGTAATCTTTCTTAGGAAAATTCTTCCGGGTGGAAGTGAACATAGTTTTGGTATCCACGTAGCGAAAATGGCTGGAATGCCTCAGTCTGTGCTTGAAAGAGCAGGAGAGATGCTTCATCAACTTGAAGAGAGTCACAATGCGGAAGGCCTTGGTAAACAGTTGAGGGATAAGGGAACCGGGATCACAGGAAAAAACGGCATTACCCGGAAAGCACCATCAGGCAGTCGCTCCGATCCCGGATCAGGGTACCAGCTGAGCTTCATTCAGCTTGATGATCCTTTACTACAACAAATCAAAGAAGACATTCTGAACACAGAAATAAACACGCTTACACCGGTTGAAGCATTGATGAAATTGAATGAGATCAAAAAATTGCTGAAAAAAAATTAGGAGCAATGATTTTTTTTATAAATTTGCACACTCAAAATTACCATGCGAAAGTAGCTCAGCTGGTAGAGCACGACCTTGCCAAGGTCGGGGTCGCGGGTCCGAATCCCGTCTTTCGCTCCAGGAACGCCGGACTACCATCCGGCGTTCTCACATCCCCAGACTTTATTCGGGGGATAGATGCCCTGGTGGTGGAACTGGTAGACACGCAGGACTTAAAATCCTGTGGCTTCACGGCCGTGCGGGTTCAAGTCCCGCCCGGGGTACATTTCAAGCTTAAAACCCGCGTCAATCGCGGGTTTTTCATTTCGGGTAGCCAAATGGGTACCCAAATGCACGCTCATCGTCCCCAGG